>JBDRFD010000043.1:0-3705 GCA_043819035.1 Patescibacteria group bacterium
CCCATCGGCGTAAACACGTCCTTGCCCTGCATCTTCTGGAACCGAAAGTACGAGTCGGCAGGACCAAAGTTGTACCAGTGCCCCACATGTAATTTATCTCCGCTTGGGTATGGATACATCACAAGCCCGTAATAAGGATTCTTGGCATTTTTAAAGTCGATTTCAAAAACTCTGGCTTCTTCCCATTTCTTTTGCCACTTGGCTTCAATTGCCTGCGGGTCGAATTCTGCTGGCATTAGCACAATAGTACCTCGTTTTCTTTCCAAGTGCATTAGTTATGTTATACTTTCCGTCTCAATGGTCAAATTGCCAACAGTTGCATCACCCTTCGCCCATCGACAAGCTCGGAGCGCCTTGAGCTCGTCGAAAGGCGACTCACTCGGCTCCGCCTCGTTCGCTCAGGGCAAGAATGCTATATTAGCTTATTATTAAACATGCCTAATTTACCCACAGTTGCGATCATCGGTAGACCAAATACGGGGAAATCGACACTCTTCAATCGCCTTGTAGGCAGGCGTAAAGCTATTGTGAGTGATATCCCCGGAACCACCAGAGATCACATTGCCGCTAGGGTGGAAACCTCTGAGGTGGATTACCTTTTGGTTGATACCGGAGGTATGGGCGGTGGGACGAATGATGAAGATTTTGAAGACGACGTGCATGCGCAGTCATTGCTCGCAATCCAGAACGCAGACGTGATCCTATTTACAATTAACGCTCAGGAGGAGCTCACAGCGAGCGACTTTGAGATTGTCGATGCTCTTCGCAAAAAAAGGAAGGGGCATGTCCCCGTCCTGCTGGTACTCACGAAGTGCGATAATCCCGAGAAAGTTGATGAGATTCTGCCACACTACTATGAGCTTGGGATTGCCGACCTCATTCTTCCGGTGAGTGCCATTCATATGTTGGGGCTTGAAGAGCTTCAGGATGAAATAATTGAAAAACTTACAAAGCTACACTTCCATAAAGAAGAACCAACCGGCGATATTAATCACCAATCAACTCCCCGTGTTGCAATCATTGGGAAACCGAATGTCGGCAAGAGCTCGATCATCAATGCATTCATGTCGGAAAAGCAAAAAGAGGAATCCCCGCTGCTTGTATCTGAAGTCCCCGGAACCACACGTGACGCTGTGGACACAATCATTCGCTACCACGATCAGGAATACCTCTTCATAGATACCGCCGGGATCAAACGTCGTTCTCAAACGGATAAGAAAATCGAAACGTTTGCGTACTTCCGCAGTATCCAAGCAGTGGAAGAAGCTGACATTGCCGTCCTTGTGATCGATATGACCGAGCCTGTGAGCAAACAGGATAAACGTATCGCACAAATTGCCATTGAAGACGGCAAAGGCTTGATTGTCCTCCTGAACAAAGCGGATCTCCTCTCCATTGAGGAAAGAGCAACTGCACTCGCTGAGGCAAAGGGTGCACTCTCCTTCTGTACGTTTGCTCCTTTCCTGACCGTATCTGCTCAAACACGAAAAGATCTCCTTAAAGTCTTTGAACTGATCGAAATGGTGCAACAAAGCAGAAGCCGCCGAATTCCCACAAAGGAACTCCACGAATGGTTCCGTGACGCGGTGTATGGAAAACCAATGGGTTCACTCTCGTCCTCCAAGCACATTACACAAGCAGAAGATATTCCTCCCACCTTTGCAATCTTCGTGAAGAACCCCAAAGACGTCCACGTGAGCCAGCTTAGATACCTTGAAAACAACCTGCGTAAAACCTTCGGATTTGATGGGACACCAATACGCTGGGTGACAAAAGGCTCTTAAAAGGAAAAATGTAAAAAGTGAAAAAAGGGCAAAAAGGGACTCATGTACAACTCGTACCTCCCTTTTTTCTCTTTTTTTACTTTTTGCTTTTTTTCATCCTTTTTTCCCAGGATCCTGCCACCACCAATCCGTGCGACGCGGCTCGCGTCTGTGATTATCAACCACACGTCCGTCTTCATGGATAGGAAGTGGAAACTCTTTAATAACCACTTCTAACTTATCCAGAAGCTTTCCCGGGTCATCATCAAAAACCATATTTGGCGCAATTTTGCGTTGGCAGAGTTCCTCTACAATCATCGGGATGGAATTGGATATCCCACCGGTATCCGTCAGAATGCCAATAGGACGACCTTCCTCGTATGCAATCGTAAATTCGTTGAGCGTCCCGATGCCTCCGCCAATAAACACAACGCCATCGGAGGAACGGATATTGATAATATCACGTTCCATAAATCCCTGGCCGGTAAAAATAATCATATCGTTATCATGAGGAGAAACATACTCATGTTCATGTTCATCTTCGGAAAAAGCAGGAGAGATTCCTACTGTAAATGCACCGCATTCTTTCGCCCCAAGCAGCGCATCGTGCGGAAGACCCGGGCACGCGCCGTTGATGAAGATGTGCCCCCGCCTACCGATTTCACGACCAAGTTCTTTTGCCATTTCGCGCGCATGAGCACTCTGTATCTGCGGTCCGCTCGCCGACCCCATGACGCCAATTTTGAGTTTGTGATTATGATCCATAGGTAGAAGTGTACTTGAGAGTGTGCATTCAATGCACGTTGAAGTGTGTACAGATTCAATGCCTTTCGCTATTCATCGATGTCTGCTCCTCCTTCCTCCTCAAACGATATCTTGTCCACGTGCACCCTCGCCTCACCACTTACTTTATCATACTCAAATTGCACGTTGACCGCCGGGTACTTACTCATACCCTCGGGAGGAACGAGCGCAACCCAGACGAAGAGCCCTATAAAGATGAAGAAAAATATGAACTTCATTTGATTATATTATACAACATTTTAGCATATTTAACAATTACCCCATTTCCCTCGCATTTAAGGGGATATCCCCGTATCCTGCCCAAAGAATGTGGTTTCCTCTCGCTCTAGGCTCTGCCGTCCTCTACGCCTCGATGTGGCTCTTTGCACGAGCTAGCAGAGGCCTTCCAAGCGGAGTAGTAACTGCAATGTACAGCGCGTGGTCTCCAATTCTCCTCTTCTATGTATCGCAATCAGTGAATTTCCCCTGGGAGAAGCAATGGTGGCAGGTTTATATGCTGATGCCTTTTCTAATCATACCTTTCACCCTATGTATGTTGACGTACGCATGTCAGAGGTCACCCGTTACCATTGTGAATCCTCTCGCATCCTTATCAACATTTTCAACCCTCACAATTGCTACCGCATTCTTTGCAAAGAGCTTCTCCTCCATACACATTGCCGGAATGGTTGTGATCACAGCAGGACTTTTCTTTCTCTATCATGGCCAATGGAAGGAGTGGAATAAGCCATGGCCATGGCTCGTACTGCTTGGAGTTCTCATTTTGGGCTTAAATGTTGCCATTATTAAAGAAGTGCTTGAACGGTTCCCACACCCAATTGCCGTCCTTGCTCTTGCAGCAACGGGTACATTCGCCGTGAATGCAATTTTTGCAGGAAAATCATGGCTCAAGATTAAGTGGACCAAAAATGTCATTATTCTCTTGGGCGCCTTTGCGCTTGTAAATCTCTCCCAAGACGTTCTAACGTTCCTCGCCCTTTCCGTTGGCCCCGCCCCTCACGTGGTTGCTGTAAAACGAACTTCAATCCTCTTTGCGGCCATTGGTGGATATTTTATTTTTAAGGAAAAGGATCAGTCTCTTGTGAGGCTGATTATTTCGTGTGTGATTGTGGTGATTGGAGTAGCGTTGCTGAATGTT
>JBDRFD010000044.1:0-8371 GCA_043819035.1 Patescibacteria group bacterium
CAACTATCTTTCTTCCGTTTTCCACTTTCCACTTTCCCCTTTCACTTTTCAGTTCGTGTTAACAGTTTCCATTCCAATTGAAGGCGAATCGTGGGGCGCGTTTGCGCGTCGTATCGAAGAGACAGACGGGGATGTTCTCATCATACTTCCTTCAGCGGAGCAAATGCTTCCTCCGATCGATGAAAAAGCGAAGCAGGCGTTTTTCCATCTGTGTGCGACACACGCTGATCGTGTGCAAATTGCCACTTTTAAGAGGTCTTTTCAGCTGCAAGCACGAGCGCAAGGAATAGAAGTACTCGAGCGTGTTAGGGATGTACGCGAACTACTCAAAGAACACCAGGGACTCGACGAAGCGCTGAGAGCGCTCTCCCCTCATGTGTGGAAACAGCAGTTGAGGTCACGCTTGCAATCGATGGGTCTGCTCTCGCTTCCGAAACTTCGTATTTGGGTTTTGATTATTGTGAGCAGTGTTCTCTTTTTCTTCATTCTTTTCAAACTTCTGCCATCAGTGGAAATACGAATATGGCCTCGTGGAGATAGCGTGAGCCAGACTGTGAACATATTTCTCGTCCAGTCCGGTGCAGTTTTGGATGCATCTCCGCGCGTACGAACACTCGATTTAGTTCCGCTCACCGTTACCGTTGATAGAAAACTGACATTCGACCGGATAAGTAAAGATTTCATCGGGTCAAATGCAAGTGTAGAAATGACGATCATCAACAAATCGGATGAAGAGTATCAGCTCAGAAAAGGATCACGACTGGTTAATCAGGCGGGAATGGTTTTCCGTATTACGGAACAGGTATTTGTAGATGCGGGTAGAGAAGTTACCGTGATATCCAAAGCAGATGATACAGACCTCTACGGAGAAATAATCGGCGAGCGCGGTAATGTACCTTCGGGACTTAAATGGGAATTTACAGGACTCTCGGAGGAGGAACAAAAACTTGTTTATGGAGAAAATCGTTCATCGGCGCAGGGGGGCACTACCGCATATACGAATGTTCTGAAGAATAAAGATTTAGAGCTTGCGGAATTGCAACTCAAGCAAGACTTACTTGCAACTGCAAACCAAATGCTGGATGAGGAATTGACGCTTATAAATTCGACAAAAGCCGACAAGAAGCTGGAGAGGCTCTACTACGAAGAATTCACAAGCGAGACATACTCCGGATTCGTTCTGCCAACACAATTCATCGGAGAAGAAGTTGTCTCTGTTCCAATTGAAGGAACAATTTCGTTCACCGCATATTCCTATGACAAGCTTGCTGCAATGTACATGCTCTATGATGAATTGAAGGCACACGTAGAGGAGGGGAGGCGTTTACTGGATGAATCTGTAAATGTTGATCGTTTGGTGCATCACGTAATCGATTATGCGGACGATATCTCATGGATCAAACTCACGGTCGATCTTTCAGGAAAGGAAGAGTACATCCTCGATCCGCTCACGCCGTACGGAGCGCACTTCGCGATGAATGTGAGAGATATTATTGCCGGTAAGAGTAAAGATGAAGCAGTGCGCATTGTTAAAAACCTGCCGGAAGTAGATAACGCACAGATTAAACTATGGCCGCCGTGGGCACGAACACTACCGGGAAATCCGTCGCAGATTTCCATAACACCGGTGGATGACTGACAATTAACAATTAACAGTTAACAATTAACAGTTAACAATCAACCGTTAACATTTAATTCAAACTGAGTGTTGAATTGATTCACCTTTACCCTTAAAGTACCGTATACACCTAATGCTACCCAATACTTCACATATTCGCTTGCTGATGCGGTTTTCTTCGATTGCTGCACTGTCACTTTTGTTCGTGTTTTGTGCAGTGATTCTTCGTATTGTTACGCAATTTGATGGGACAAATCCGCAATATCCTGTGGAGTGCGGTCTCGTCTTTGGCGCAGCGGTAGGGAAGGGGAGTACTCCTAGTGCAGCTCTGACACGTAGAGTAGAGAAAGCCGCAGAACTTTATAATGCTAAGTATATTACAACAATTATATTATCTGGTGGAAAGGGGAGTGAGTGGCAGGAGAGTGAGGCTGCGGTTATGCGCAAAGTTGCTATGTTAAACGGTGTGGACCCCGATGACATCGTGTTAGAAGAAGAATCAACATCAACATGGGAAAATTTAGAATTTTCTAAGTCAATTATAGATGAGCATTGTGGGGCCAGACCTGAGCGAGACGAGAGGAGCGAGGAGAGTAGAAGGGTGGACGGTCGAACAGCCATCGTGGCTATTTCTGATCGTTACCACTTGGCGCGAATTTTGCAGCTTGCAAAGTTGCAAAACTGGGGGGACTTGCAGAGTGCACCTGCCGTCAGAAGTCCGTCACCACTTAGTGAAACAAAAAGTGTGCTACGAGAGGCAGTTGGGATCATCTATTATGCTCTAAATGGCGATACTCTTATAAATTATTGGGAGAATCAAAAATTCGCGCTCTAAGGGATTTTATACCTTTTGGAGGGGTTTCATACCCGGAGGTTATATTTTATAGAAGTAATTTTTAATTATTTAAAAGGGGACTATATGAACAGAAATTTAGAGTGTGATACTGCACGTACTATTTATATTTATGTGTATTTATATCGTATTTAAATCTAAACATGTATTTGATAGTCTGTACGTGTATCCTGCTGAACACAGTTTTATGTCAATTGATATTCAAGATAAAATGCATTATCTTGAATGGGAAGTAATGTGGAAAACCCTCTCCTCTACCTCGTATGACTCCCCCGAGTACAAATACGTTAAATGATACAAAACTTGCGCAAGCAATTGATCGCTACCTCGTGTTTTTACAAGCAGAAGAGAATAAGTCACCCTTAACTATTAAATCCTATAGAGAGTCACTGAATCTACTATTGGAACATTGTGATATTGATGATCCCCTTCTCTTCAATAAAGGGACTATTAGGATATTTAAGTCTGCATTGCATTCATTTAGGACTAGAAATGGCAAGGAACTCACAATTCGTACTAAAAATCATCATTTGACTGTATTACGAGCTTTCCTGAGGTATTTGGTCCAGGAAGAAGAAATGAACGCTTATCCACCTGATAGAGTGACGCGATTCAAGGAAGAGGAGCGAAAGGTAAAAGTTCTTTTCGCAGAGGAATTGGAACGACTTCTTAATGAGCCTGATGATACAACAAAGAATGGTAAAAGAGACTCGGCAATACTTAATCTATTTTTTTCTACGGGTATGCGTCTTGCAGAATTAAGATCGCTCAATCTAAAAGACCTTAATTTCAAAACGCGTGAGATATCTGTTCGAGGCAAACGTGGCAAGATTCGTGTGGTCTTTATCTCAGATAGAGCAGCTGATACGCTGGAAAGGTATCTTAATTCACGTCTTGATCACCTCTCCCCTCTTTTTATTCGTGATCATGATAAAGCTGTGAATGCCATGCCACCAGGAGATGATTTTCGTTTAACTGATAATAGTATTTATAAGATTGTAAAAAAATATGCTCGATTAGCGGGTGTTGTCAGCGATCCTTCTCCACACACGCTTAGACACTCTTTTGCGACGGATTTACTACGAAATGGAGCAGATTTACGCTCAGTTCAAGAATTACTTGGTCACAAAGATCTTTCAACTACTCAAATCTATACTCACGTGACGAATCCGCAGCTTAAGGAAGTACATAAGAAGTTTCATGGGAAATAGCAGTCTGAACCGCAGATTAAGCAGATAAACCAGCCTTCGTCCTGCTTAGGCGGACTATGGCTGGCAAGAGGGATTTCGCAGATTTCTTGATCACACTGTTATTGTCATTTACAAGTGATCTGCGAAATCTGCGCCATCAGCGTCATCTGCGGTTCAGACAAGGGAAGGAGAATTGACCATTCAAACCTTCTTCACCAACCCCTCAATCGCCTTTAGCGCCTCGATCGGAACCATCCAAATCGTCGTATTACTCTGATCTGAGCTTAGGTCATTGATACTCTGAAGGGTGCGCAGGTGAAGTGCTCCTGGCTGAGTTTTGAGAGTCTCGGCAGCTTTGGCCATATTAGAAGCTGCTGCCACCTCTCCTTCGGAATTGATAATCACGGCCTGCTTTTCACGCTGGGCCTCTGCAACCTTTGCAATTGTTCTTTTAAGTGAATCCGGAAGGACGATGTCTTTAAGTTCTACTGCCTGAACATCAATCCCCCATGCATCAGAAGCCGCGTCGACTGTAGTTTTTATACCCTCAGAAATTTGTTTCTTGTTTTGGAGTAACTCATCCAATGTTACCTCACCAACTGCATTGCGCATGGTGGTCTGTGCAAGCTGCGAGACAGCATGGTAGAAGTTCTCCACTTCGATAACGGCTTTCCTCGCATCCAGAACTTTGTAGTAAATAACAGCATTAATTCGAATTGGAATATTATCTTTTGTAATTGCATCTTGGTCAGGTACATCCACGGCCTTCACACGGATATCTACTTTAATGAGCCTCTGAAAGATTGGGACCACAATTTTCCATCCGGGATTCCAAGTCCCCTGGAACTTTCCCATGAGCAGTACCACTCCCCTCTCGTACTGATTGATTTGTCTGATAAACGAGAGGATCAGGATAATAATCGGCGGAATTGCGTAGAACCAGAAGAAGGACATGGTGAAAGTGGGAAAGAGATGCTGACTGTAGCAGATGTTGAGAATGGTTGATAGCAACTTCTTCAGTAAGAACTAATGATAGAGTTTTAGGTGATAGGTGATAGGTTTATAGGTTTGGGGAAAAGGTTATTTGGGGATAGGTTTGCAAATATTTTGATCTCAAACCTCTGCACACATTCCCCAAACCTATCCGCCTAAAACCTATAACCCTAAATTTTCATTCATTGCAATTTTCAGCATGTGGCGTGTACAATTTAACATTATGCAACTTTATACATTTGCTTACATCGTCGGCATAGTCGAACTTATTATCTTTATCCCCGTACTTGTTTCCGGCACCAAGGCTGCTGCCTTCATGCAGAAGTTTGCGAGCAATGATCTCGCAATCCGTAGCCTAGGAGCAATCATGACCATCATTGCCGTGCTCGTCCTTCTCGGTAACTGGTCGATCGGCTCCGATCCCGCAGGGCTTGTCCGCCTTGTTGCGTGGGCAACTCTCATCAAAGGGGTACTGGCAAGCTGGTATCCAGATATTCTTCGCAAGAATATGAGCCTGCTCTCCAATGCCAATATGCGCCTGGTGATTGCCGTGGTGGGCATAGTCATTGGTGTGCTCCTTGTGTACGCGGGAGGAATTGTGTAGTTGACTGTGAAAACTAGCGTAGGTGCAAGCCTGCGATAGTTTCTAGTAACTGGAGAATAATGCTCTTTTGCGCTACAATAGAGGCGACTTAAACATTATGGAGACACTCACAGATATCATCACCATCCTCATCGCGAACCTTGAGTTTGTGAGTGATTCTGTTGCTTCCACTCTTGGGTACATCGGTGTCGCGATTATTATTTACGGTGCATTGAAGGGGTTTTTGCATTTTGTCTTTGCGGCGGTAACACGCATTGGGCATATACCGCACATTCGTATAGAGTTTGCTAAGCACTTGTCACTCGGGCTCGAGTTCCTGGTGGGGAAGGATATCATTGGAACGATTGTGAATCCTTCTTGGGATGAGTTGGGGAAACTGGGAGCGATAATTGTTCTAAGAACCATAGTGGCACTCTTCCTGGATTATGAACTCGATAAGATGCAAAAGAATTTGAAAAATTAATGTCTCCCCTTTTGTGCTTAGGTAAGCATAAATTATTTTTTAAAACGACATTACACAACGTTGCAAAATAGTTTGCACGAACTTTTAGTTGCGTTGAACGGTGTACGTCTGTACACTTAAGGATATGCACACAAAGACAACAATCGAGCACCACCACTCCCCTTCCCGTGTCACCCTTCGGCATGAGTATGCTCAGAGTCACTGCGTGACAATCGATTGGTCCTCCGAGAAGGAATTGCAGACTGATGCGATGTTAGAATGGCTGCGTCTCTATCCTCGAAAACACGATATACACGTCTATTTGCCGTCTGTGCACAAACGCCGCGATCATCCAAGACTTCAAAATACACTGCAGCAGCTTGGGTGTACTGTGACGGCACGCATGTGTAGTGTTTAATTAAGATATAATCAAACTAGATGAAAAAGTTTGTAGTATTCATTGGGGCATTCGTACTTGTTTCCTGTATGCCAAAGGGGCCGCAAGCAAGTTACATACTCCCACTCTATCCACTGGCGCAGTGGTCTGAACCGCAGAAAGCAGAACGTTCTTTTGATAGGGAAGGTGTTCTGACGACTGTGCAGGGAAAGGAAGTGATGGGTACTGTAGATGATGAGAATAGAAAGCAGTTTTTCTATACAGACAGTGAATTCAGAGATGATGATTTTTGGAGGTATTACTTGGTGGATGAAACATTGATGAAGATTGGATACCAGACGATATTCGTAGAGGAATACAAAGAAGACAGGCAGTTTGTCGGATTACGTGACGATGATGAACATGTGCTCCTGCTTTCAAATATCGTTGAGTTTGCAAACGATAATCAGGATGAACCTGAGTGCCCGTGTACCTACACATTCACGATTTTTACGAATGATGAGCGGGTGGTGTTGGAAGATTAACACGTGCCATGCGGTACACCAAAACCAGTGACATCAGTTTCAAATCCCATATCTATAATCCACTGATCGATGTGTGGCTCATCGCTAATGACACCTATATTCCAAAGTTGCATGCGTACTTCGATACTCGTAGGAATGCTTACATCCACTATAAGGTCTCTTCCATCTTCTGCTTGAATAGTAATACCACAACCTCTCAGTACATCTTTACATGCATCAATGTGTGTATCATCAAAAGCGCTGACGGTGAAACGGCGTGACTCAAAATCTTCTTCCATTAAATAGATGATAGCATGCGTGTATTATCGGGCAATGTAAGTTTGGTTAACAGGAGTAACGTCTAGTATAGATAGTACTCAAACTAGAAGCATATTGGATGTTTTCAGGTGTAAGGCCTTTTACAGAAGGAGTGGTGACAGTGATAGTGACTTCATGTTTATTGTTATTGATGAGCGGATCCTGTCTCCACAATTTGGAGAGACGTGTTGCTTCCGCAGCAAAAGAACATGCAGCATCTGCATTACTACATTTAAAAGTCCGTATGACTGAAACTCTCCTTTCATCTGGTGTCCAGTTTGGAATTCGCTGGAGCTCTTCGTCGAGCTGATCCGGGTCAAGGAGCACAAAAAGATCATCGGTCGCAATACGATCAATGAATTCCATATGCCAAGCTTTTTGGCAAAAAGAAAGACGGTCTTTTGCGCTCAATCCTCTTATTGTTATGCTTAGTCTGGCAGCATCTTCTGTGACGTGATTACCCCCAATACCAAGATCTGAATACACTTTTTTTAATTGCAGCCAGCACCATTCAGAATAGTGTCTGCGTAATTGTTCTTTGGTTTCTTTCAAACTCTTGAGTGTCTTCTCCAAGATTTTCTGCGCTGCTGCATTGTCTGCTTGTTGATCTGCCTGTCTCTTAAAAAGATCAAATTGCTCTGCGATATCACTTCTTCTCTTTTCAATAAGGAAGAGAAGTGTCAGTGGGACAACACTCTCGCGGGGTTGAGTTTCTCTCAACTCCAACAAAAAATCTTCATTGGGTTCACGAAGTGAGATTTCTAAGTGTGAAATCTTCTGGGGTGCAGCACCTCGCACAGGGGGTTCTTCCATAGGACTAACCACTCTAGCACATTTGAGCGTATTTGCACTTCTTTAAGTAATCTGAATCTTTAAGAATTTCCTCTTCCCGACTTTGCATATCCCCTCTTTAGCCTTATCTTCAGCCGAAATTACGGTTTTATCATCGATCTTCACTCCTCTCTGTTCTATCACTCTTCGTGCCTCGGATTTTGAGGATACGAGACCATTTTCTAAAAGGACATCAACTAGGAGAGCCCCCTCTTTCACTGTCACTTCGGCAATATCATCCGGAAGTTCTTTGCCTCTGAATACCTTGTCGAAACCTTCGGCAGCTTTGGTAGCCTCCTTCTCCTCGTGATAGAGAGTCACAATTTCTCTGGCAAGCCGTGCCTTGGCGTCACGCGGGTTTCCTTTGAGGATCTTTTTCACCTCGTCCAGAGGGACATCTGTGCAGCACTCAAAGTACTTTTCCATCAGGTCATCATTCACAGACATAAGTTTGCCGTACATATCATTTGGTTCATCATCGAGGTAAATACAGTTGCCGTATGACTTACTCATTTTGCGTCCATCGGTTCCTTCCAGGAGCTTTGTAGTGAGTACAAACTTCTCGCGCTTGCCAAATGCTTTTTGAAGAGTCTTCCCGCAAAGCATATTGAAGTATTGGTCA
>JBDRFD010000045.1:0-16912 GCA_043819035.1 Patescibacteria group bacterium
ATTTTCAGAAATCGAGGATTGGGAGCTTGCATGGGCTGTCGATCTCATCAATCATAGACCCCGTAAACGACTCGGATACCGCACTCCTCACGAGGTATTCATGGAATCAGTAACCGTTGCACTTTGAACTAGAATCTAGGAATAATTGGGTTTACACTTTTCATCATGAAAAATATCTCTTATTATTCTCTCCTTTACTTAAGTTACTTTGCATACGTATGGGCTCATTAAGAGAAAGATTAAGTGTTCCTGAATTCAAGAATCAGCGTGAAAAGCAGGAATTTCTTCAGTCTATGGTTAATGGTGAAGTGAAGTAGTTCCTTTTATGAATGGAGGAATGGGGGTAGGGATTACGGAAAAGGAGACACTTGAAGCAATGGACAAGGCAAGGGGGATTGGTGTGTATTCAGCAGCTTTGCCTGGGCATAGGATTGCTCAAGAAGGTGTTGAACTTCAGACCCCCAGACATCTAGAAGAAGTTAATGCAGAGGAAATTCAGCGTTTAAGTAAATATCTTCGAGAGCGTTTTGAGCTTTCTATAAGAGGAGTGAATTTTATGGAAATTTTGCCTTCATATCCGTCATCTAGAGATGAAATTCTAAAAGGTGGCGCCTTCGACATATTGTGTGTTGGTGCAGGAATGGATGAAAAACTTCCTGCGCGTATGGCAGAAGCTAATGCTGAGCTTCATAAGAAAGAACCGGGCCGGTCACATTATTACTGGCCGATAGTATCTTCAGTTCTTGCTGCAAGAGCGTACTATCACAGGTTTGCAAAAAGGGGAAAGGAACCGAAATCATTTATGACACCAGGAGGTTATTATGTGGAGCTTCCGATAGATCCGCGAGGGTACGAAGCGGGTGGGCATTTGGGATTCCCGAAAAATAAACCACGCAACCCAGATGATTTTAATCCTGAGGCAATTCTCGCTGGAATACGTAAATTCGATCCGAAGAGTCCTATCATCTATGCAGGTGGAATTGCTTATAGGAACCAAATACAGGAAGTATTAGATATGGGGTATAGCGGTGTGAGTATGGGCACACGCATTCTTCTTACTCAAGAGTCTGGTATGCCCAACGAGATCCTTAAGAATAAATACCTGAACCCAGATATTGGCGCTGTAGTTGATCAGAATAGTCCTACCGGTTATTGGTCCAGTCGTCTGGATGTTCCTTACACTGAACGCACAGCTCAAACAATTCAAGAGGCGATAGATAGGTGTGTAAATTGTGTAGGAGACGTCTGCGAATTTAGAAAAAATAGGAAAGATCCCGAGAATACTGCCTATTGCATTTATAGAGATCTGATTAGAGCTAGGCTAGGCGATGAAGTTGGAGTCTTCTTTTCTGGAGGTCAAGTTGTTGTTATGCGTCACGATGATTTGTATCACAGAAATGGAGGACTCTACATTCCTACTATCGAAGAAGCAGTTGAGTTTTCATTCACGCATGATGCGCCAGAAATTCCAGCATCATGAGTAAGTGGCCCCCCACGAGTGGGGGGCCGGAGGTTCGTTCTTTACAAGCCCAGGTACGAGCTGAGCAGTTGCATGGCAACTACCAGTACAAGGGCGATCGCAACGAGGATGAGCAAGACTTTGCGCATCAATGCTGCGCTGAGTAGGTGCGCCTCTTGTTGTTCGTGGTGCCGGAACTGGCGCGCGCGCTTGCTGTGTCTGTGTGTTTCACGAGCGAAATAACTCATGAGATTTGTGACGACAACAGCAAGGCTTGTAACAATGACGAGCACTACCAGGCCGGCGAACCGAGGATCCTTTCGCGCTTCCTCTCCTGCGGTTCCCACTAGCAGTAACAGCACTACAACGTGTGCTACTGCTAGCACTATTAGCAATACTGTGTACCACCGAATTTGTTTTATCATCGCATCATTCCTTCCTCGGGGGGTGTAAAATGAACGAACGCTATAATAATCATATATGTCAACATGTACATATTCAAGCATTTAACTTACTTTCCAAGTACTATTGGCTGTTCTAATGTACTATTAAATCACTATGTTCACAGGAATCATCGAAGCAATGGCAGAGGTTAAATCTCGGACTAAAACTCAGCTCACCGTTGAGAGACCACTTTTTTTTAACGATATAAAGGTTGGATCGAGTATTGCAGTCTCCGGCGTTTGTTTGTCTATTATGAATTTTGATCAAGACTTAATGACATTTGATGTTATTCCAGAAACTTTCAAATGCACTAAACTTGGTTCACTTAAAGTTGGGGATAAAGTTAATCTCGAGAGAGCTATGAAAGCCAGTGACAGATTTGAAGGGCATGTGGTGCAGGGGCATGTGGAGAGTGTTGGGTGTGTTGTTTCTGTTTATCCTTCCCCCTCCCCAAACCCCTCCCCCACGGGGGGAGGGGATCTCTATTTAGATGAGGGGGGAGATGTGTGGAAGGAATGTTTGTATAACAAGGAACCAGTTAATGAAGTGGTACTCAAGTATGCGCGTAAGATGCGTCAGAATCCGACTGATGCAGAGGCAGTGTTGTGGGAAGTACTAAGAAGAAATCAACTTGAGGGATTTACTTTTCGTAGACAGCACCCTGTAGGAACAAAGATACTTGATTTTTATTGTCATAAAGCAAAGTTAGGAATTGAGGTTGATGGAGAAATCCATAAAAGAAAAGATGTTAAAGAATGTGATCGTGAAAAAGAGCTCATATTAGGTGATAGGGAGATAAAATTGATGAGATTTACGAATGATGAAGTCCTCCATCATTTGCCATGGGTTCTTGAGCAAATCGAACTGTCAATTCAAGACCCCCCCCTCCCCGCCTGCCCATCCGTAGCCCACAGGCGAAGGTGGGTGGGAGAAGGGATGGGGGAGAGGGAGTATAAGGGGCTAGGGGTGGATGTAAAAACAAAACAAAACAAAACAAACTCCGTTCTCACTATTACTGTCCCAAATTCACTCTTGAAATTTATCACCCCCAAAGGTTCCATTTCTCTTGATGGAGTCTCATTAACCGTTGCATCCGTCGAAGGAAATAGAGTAACTGTTGCGCTCATTCCGCACACACTTCAAAACACAACTCTTGGACTTTTGAAAGATGATGATACAGTCAATATTGAAACAGATGTGATGGTTCGTTCACTCAAGCAACTCACACATTCAGCATGAATCACGCACAGTCCAGCATCGTGCAGCCCAAGCATATCGATTCCTCCTGGAGGATCGGTATCGTCCACTCCTCCTTTTATAAGGAGGACGTGAAAACAATGATTGCCTCAGCAACGGCGACGCTTCTCGAAGCTGGCATCTATGAGAAGGGAATCAAAGTACTTCCTGTCGCAGGATGCTTTGAAATTCCTTTGATTGGTTCTGCTTTAGCTGAGAAAGGAGAAGTGGATGCGCTCATGGGGCTTGGCATTGTAGTTCAAGGAGAAACACAACATGCACAGGCTATTGTCGAGCAGGCTGCGAAGGGGATGATGGAAGTACAAACACGTTTCAGGATTCCTTTTGCATTTGAGGTTCTACACGTCAATTCATTAGAGGATGCAAAGGCTCGGTGTGAAAGTAAGGGTAAAGAAGCGGCAATGGCAGTTTTACATTCGCTTGCTGAGCTTCGCCTTCTGCGTTCTTGACTTATTGCGGTTATTAGTCGCATTACTGTAAGATAGAATGTAACCCTTGCCCCTTCTCATTATGTGCACACCCCGCATCACTATTGTTGCCGCCTCTCTTGTCGTGGCAGGAAGCCTGATCCCAATGGCACTTGCCTCAGTATTTCCTGATGTCCCCGATGATCATATCTACCGCGAAGCAATAGAAATGCTCGTGGGAGCCGAAGTGATCAACGGAAATCCTGATGGAAACTTCTATCCCAATCGGGCGGTGAATCGTGCGGAAATGCTGAAGATGCTCTACAAAGCAAAGGGTAAAATCCCTGATCCGACGAGTCAGGGGTGTTTTCCTGATGTAGAAGCGGGAGGGTGGTACGAGACATATGTGTGTGATGCTGCGGCCAACCGTTATGTGCAGGGATACGCAGACGGGACATTCCGTCCGGCCAGCATTGTCAATCGTGTGGAAGCAATAAAGATGATTGCGGAAGTCTTCGGAATAAATATTGATGAGATATCAGAAGAAGATCGTGACATAGTGAAGTTTGTGGATGTGTCCGTTGCTGCGTGGTACACCAAGTATCTCTATGCTGCGTTCTCAAGAGGCATTCTTCCGATAGAAGGTCAGGTTGGTGCGCGTTTTAATCCAAACTGGCCACTGATGAGAGATGAGGCCGCTGCTTATATTTTCAATGCATTGCAGGTTCAGCTTGCAGAAGAACGTCAGGAAGCAGAGAACTTGCAAGAGCCTGACGATACGGACACGCCTCAGCCCGATGATGATACTGTGCAGGTGGAGGAGCCGGAACCCAATTCATTGGATGTTGAATTTCCATTTTCAAAGACTGGGAAGTTCAGAGGAAAGAAAGTATTTACATATCGTTTCAAAGTTCTCAGAGCTCAGACAGCTGCCATCGAAGCTTCATTGCAATCAGGTCAGACTGGCAAGATCAGCTGCCGCCTATACCGTTTGGAGGAAGGAGGTTTTTCGCTGCGGTATTACCTGGGATATCAGGAGGGAACAAAGTGCTATATCACCGCAGCAGTGACTCCGGGATCCTATCAGCTCGAACTCCAGCCAACGATTGCTGACAGCACGTTTGCAGTAAAGACAGAAGAAGCCTTGGGTGATGGTAACGATGGCTTTAGCGAGGCAGGTGTCCTCACGGTGGGGCTCACAAAAACTTCTGTTCTCGAACCGAATGACTTGAAGGATTGGTATCGCTTTACAGTCGGGAGCGAGCGGAACATGACTCTGGATTACTCAAACTCTGCGGAGCTCACCTGCATGATCTATTCAATGGAAGATGTGGACCTATACGGATTCAGTGGTCCGCAGTGCGGTCATTCCTACTTGTATCCAACAGGCACATACTACGTAGCAATCGGCCGAAAGACGCAAAAAGCTGCGACGAAGACGTATACGATTCAACTACGTTAGATTATAGCAAGTTAGCAATTAGCAGATTAGCTAATTGGCTAACTGCTAATGAGCTAATTGCTTGTCAGTAAAAGAAATAACTAGAAAAACTCTCATAGTTTGCTTTAACTTGTATAATCCCTATCCATGTCATCCATTGCCTCCATTCCACAAGCCCTCGACACCCTCCGCGCCGGCGGAATGATCATAGTGGTTGACGATGCGGATCGTGAGAACGAGGGAGATCTGATCATGGCGGCTCAGAGTGTGACAGAAGAAAAAATGGCGTTCATCATTCGTTACACAGGGGGAGTAGTGTGCCTTCCACTGAGCAATTCAGTTGCCGATCAACTGGATCTTCCTCCGATGGTCAAGTCCAATACGTCTCACTTAAAGACACCGTTCACTGTAAGTATCGATGCGGCGAAAGGAATTACGACTGGCATCTCAGCGTATGATCGTACACAAACAATTCGTGCTTCAATCAATCCAGTTGCAAAACCGGATGACTTTGTACGACCCGGTCACATCTTTCCTTTGCGTGCTAACAACGGTGGAGTGCTTGTGCGAGCGGGGCATACGGAAGCTTCTGTTGATCTGTGTCGACTTGCAGGGCTTCGTCATGGTGCGATCTTGAGTGAGCTCATGAATGATGATGGAACGATGATGCGTCTGCCTGCACTGCAAGAGTTTTCCAAAGAGCACTCTGTTCCATTTATTTCCATTGCCGATTTGATTGCATACCGTCGCCAACGCGAAGCGTTTGTACGTCTTGAAGCAAGTTCGGATTTGGAAACATCAACAGGTGTGTGGAAGATGCATGTCTTCTCTGACACACTGACGAATAAAGAACATGTTGCACTTGTAAAAGGTGAAATTGATTCACTGGAACCTGTGCTCGTGCGCGTACACTCCGAATGCCTGACAGGCGATACCTTTCATTCCTTACACTGTGACTGTGGTGAACAATTAAATATGGCGATGCATAAGATTCACGAAGCCAAGAAAGGAGTATTGCTATACATGCGTCAGGAGGGAAGGGGCATAGGCCTGGCAAACAAGATCAAGGCATATCAGATCCAGCAAACGGAGGGGCTGGATACCGTAGAAGCTAACCGAAAACTGGGATTTGCGGATGACTTGCGTGATTATGGAATAGGTGCTCAAATTCTCAAAGAACTAAGTGTTGGTAACTTACGGATGCTCACTAATAATCCGAAAAAAATTGTGGGGCTCAAAGGGTATGGTTTGCATGTGACAGAACAAGTATCACTCGAACTTTCTCCACTTAATAAAAAACAAAAAAATTATCTGAGTGTTAAAAAAGAAAAGATGGGACACACATTGAATGATGTGTGATGCAAAAATTATTTTAGAAGTATAATTTTGTAAATAAAGAAGTTTCACCTGTGAATTATAAAAATATTCAAAAATAATTAACTTTTATTCTTTGTTAAAAAACTACTAAAAAACAATAATAAATTGTGAGTTATTGTGATCAGTAAGACAAAAAGCTCAAACAATGTTGATAAAAAAGCATTTTGCAAGAAAACATAATTTTATATTCGCGCTTTACAAAAGTTCTTCCAATAAAAAAAAGAAAACGTAGAATACAAACTAATCCTTTCCTGTTTATTTCTTTTTATTATTTTACCCCTACTGTTATGGCCGCAAAGAAAAGGAAGACCGCAAAGCGCAAGCCAGCAAAGAGGAAGGCAGCGCGCAAGCCTGCAAAGAGGAAGAAGACGACAAAGAGGAAGGCAGCGCGCAAGCCTGCAAAGAGGAAGACAGCGCGAAGAAAGAAGAAGAAGTAGTAGTGCACGTGTGAGACTTCTCAGGGAAGATGTCTGATTGAAAAATCGGACGTCTTTCTGTTTATTCATTAATCGGGAGTGTGATGAATGGTCGCAAGTCGCAAGTCGCAAGATTTGTCACAGGTCGCAAGTCACAGGACTTAGACCAGACTCGTGTCCTGCGACCTGCGACAAATTACGAATGTATAATAATCCCCCCTCTGCGTTATTGCCTTTGAAGCACACCTCCCACATATCCCATGCGTGCCCGTGCGCGCTCGCGCAGGTGCATCAGCTTCTCATAATTGTCAGAAATGTTTGGTGTGAAGTGAATGCGTATTATTGTTTCCTGTGCTTCCAGAATAATGCTTCCAAATCCCAGAATATTCTGGATAATGCCATGCTGACATTTGTTAATGTCCTGGAGCATCCATAAATCCATACTTTGATGATCATCCAGTGTGAGAAGTGATTTTTTAATTCGATGTATCTTCTTGTCTGTAACAACTATGACATATAGGAAATAACGGTAAAACCTCGCGAGAAATTCAAAGTGTGCAAGTAGGAAGAAGACGGTCAGAAAAGCTAGGATGAGTCTTCTTGTGATATCTTCCTCGATAGTAACCAGCTCAAGCATCAGATATCCAATCGTAAAGACCAGGACATTCCAGACAATAAGTTTTAGAAGTGGCCAAACAAGGCGAATCCAATGCTGATGAAAGTACATATGAAATTCTTCATCAGCGTGCTTGCCCTGAAAATCAATGTCGGCCATATCACAGCTCTTTGTAACTACCATAGACGGAAGAAGAAGTAGAAGATTATTCCAAGGAGTAGAATTGTATGCAACAATGCAAATATGCGTATACGCGCAAGTGTTAAGAATCGCAGGAAGGAAAGATCCATTTCCGAAGGCAAACAAATTCGCACGATCTTTAAATGAAAGATATGCCACATCGCTGATTCCAGTATCACGATCAGGATAGTCCAGCCGATGAGTGTCCAGGCGAACATATCCATTGGTTATGTGGGGGAGGGAACTTCTCATTCTCCTCCTGATGCATTTCGTTGTCAAAATAATTCAATCTTTCGTAGGATGATTCCCCTTTGCCAATTGTTCTTTCTTTTGTTTAGGCCATTTCTTAACTTGTGATTCTCTACGCATTGCTTCGGCCAATGTTGGAAATTTCTCGGTATAAATAATTTTCACAGGAATTCGTGAACGTGTGTATTTTGCTCCTTTGCCGGAATTATGTGTTATTTCTCTATTAACAAAGTTTTTGCATGATCCGCAATAAAGAGAATCATCCGAACATCTGGCAAAGTAGAAATAGTATGACATAGTTTCTGGTTATACAGCTAAACTACCATAAATTTTCATAACCCGAATTAACAAGATTGACTTAAATATAAGATTTAAGGATCAGGAGAAAATTTATTGGAGAAAACATTTAAGTCTTGCTTCTTCTTTCTTTTTTTCTTGATAAAAAAAGAAAGAAGCAAAGAAAAAAATCAAGGCAAACGCAACTCACTCGTCGCGCCACACAAGCTGCTTGGATTGGCTCGCAGAGACGAGTCGAGTCCTTCGCTTGCTCAGGACTCGCTCGCCATCTGCTCGCGTAATTAAAGTATCAAAGTTTGGCTCCTCGTTCGGGTGCGTTTGCTATTCCCAGTTAATAGCCAACTGGACTATACATTTCTCCTCCAAATTTTCTCCTTATCCCGAGTTAATCCTATTTATCCTATGCAGAATTACGTTTGCCTGGCTATATGTCCTTCGGCAAGGCTACGTTTTTGTGAAAGGGAATTTATTGACATATCTCTGATTAAGGGTAAGATTGTTTATAGTGAATAACTCATCTCATCAGATTAATCTTCTCCGTCCTCGCACCTTCGCAGTGGTGACGACATAATCTGGTGTAATAAGAAAATCTAGTCGCCTCTGTGGAGTATTTGACTCCTCTGGAGGGTTATTCTATGTTCGTATTTCTATCACATGTCTATAAGTAAAGAGCCACCATCGGCACTTGCCTACACCGACCTTTATAAAGGGAAATCGCTGCTCATAAAAGCAAGCGGAAAAGAACTCAGTGCCGAAAAACTACCCATTCTCGCAGAAGGAATTAGAAATCTAATTAGGAATGGTATTCATATTGTTCTTGTTTTTGGCGGGGGGCAGCAAATAGATCAAGAATGGGATGCTCGTCACGATCAAGCAAGACCAAAAGTAGATGGTGTGGGAATCACTAATGATGAAGTGTTGCGAGACGGTGTTCTTCCCGCGTACGAAACTCTTCGAAATGCAATTCAGAAAGCAATACCTGAAGTTGAGATACTTCCTCCCTCTACATTGCAATGCACTCTAGATGAAGGGAAGGGACTTGTAGGCTTACCGGTATGTTTTGCCGGAGTAGATGACATACGGAATAAGGCAATTGGCTTTGTGGGAGAAGTGGGTGGGCAGCAGGTGAATGTAAACGCTGATAACATCGTTGAAGCACTCGTAAGTGATTCCAAATCTGATTTCAATGAAGTAATCATGCTTACAGAAACAGGGGGAGTTCTAAAGGATCACAAACTTGTACCGCTTATTCTTTCAGAGGATATTGCACAAGATGGAAGCCATTCAATAATTAAAGTGACAAGTGGCATGAAGAAGAAGCTGGCAAGTGTGAAAAAGATGCTTCCATTAATAGGAAAGGTAGCAATGACAAGTGTTGCCAAGCTCCTTCAAGAGATCGAGGAATGGAAAGGAAGTGGTACTCTTAGTGTGGATACCAATCAGGTAGAGTGTACAAGTATTCTTCCAGAGGAAGAGGAGGTAGTCAGATCTGTTTACCGCGAATACGTTGAGAGAGGTATCTTCAGACCAAGAAGTGATGAGCAATTTCAAGAAGTACTTTATCATCACTTTGTTCTTCGAATAAAGAACTCCCCACTGGGAGGTTTCTCGTTGATTGGTCGGGAGCAGAGATGGATGGAACTTGCAATGCTCTGGTCGGGATACCTCGGTAATGGTATAGGAGAATCGCTTGCATCAAATTGGCGAAAACAATTTGAAACCAGTGATGCTAAAGCTCTGTTCGCACTTAGCACTCCTATTGATCCTGACGATCTAGATGAACAAGATAAGATCGTCAATCGGTTCACGGGTTTTGGGATGAAGCACTGTGGTTTACTAACGGAAGCGAAAAGTGTTATAGCTGACTTGCCTCCTGATCTTGTTAGATACGAAACACATCAGAGGAATCCTCACCTTTTTGTTCTGAAGAAAAATGAGTAAAAACTTCAAGAGTTGGTACCTTCTACAGGATTCGAATCCTTTGATTCGCTCACTACGTTCACTCGCTCAGGACAAGTATGCAACATTGAGATTAATCGAATGGTGCCCGTGGCAGGGCTCGAACCTGCAACCCCCAGTTCCGAAGACTGGTACTCTATCCAATTGAGCTACACGGGCAAAAACTACATCAAGATTACCATGCAAATGACTCCTTGACACTCAGAAAACTGATACAATGA
Organism: Patescibacteria group bacterium; assembly: GCA_043819035.1. Taxonomy (GTDB): domain Bacteria; phylum Patescibacteriota; class Gracilibacteria; order Peribacterales; family Peribacteraceae; genus UBA2144. The sequence goes on from JBDRFD010000045.1 coordinate 10,324, forward strand.
CACCCATGCGGCGCTTGCTGTTCCTTATTATGGTGCTCTTCCCTGTGCTCTCCTTGGCGCAGGTTGCGCCATTTCTGGATGTTTTAGGACATCCGCATGCTGCGCAGATTGAATTTTTACATTCACGCGGAATTGTACAGGGATACGGTTACGGCATCTTCCGACCGGATTTCACCATCAATCGTGCGGAGTTTCTCAAGATTTTGATGCTTGCGGTGTATGGCAATGAAGTCTTCGATACAATAGAGCGCGATTGCTTCAATGATTTTACAGGAGAAGAACAGTGGTTTTGGAAACATGCATGTACTGCCAAGGAGCGTGGAGTAATTGATGGGTATCCTGATGGAACATTCAAGGGAACACGTACTGTGAATCTCGCGGAAGCACTCAAGATGAGTATTGATGCCTGGGGGATGCGCACACCAGGTTACCCAGAGGGGCCACCACATTGGTACGACCCATACTTTGATGTAGGAGCTTCCAAACGCATCTTCACCGAATTTCCATATAATCCGGGCCACCTTCTTACACGCAGTGAAATGACTGTGCTTTTGATACTTTTAGGCCAACGTATTCAAACAGTTACCATTGAAGAGTCGGGGGATGGAGGCTTTGGTGACGATGATTGGGTTGATGAAGACGATTGGAGTGATGATGATTTGGAAGATGATGATTGGGATATAGATGAGAATGAACTCTGCGGCGATGGCCTTCTTGATTTTGGTGAAGTCTGTGATGATGGCAATAAATCGAATGGTGATGGGTGTGATAAGGAATGTTTTGAAGAAGAAGGTTGGAATTGTTCTTCAGGTACGTGCAAAAGGGGTTCTTCTATAGGTGGAGAAAAATGTGCTACATACATGCGTTTTGGAGAACGCCGTGACGTATGTGCAACGTGTGGCAATGGTATTTGTGAATCATTTGAGCAGTGTACGGCAAGTACATGCAGCGCACAGAACTGTTCAAGTGATTGCGGAGATCTCTACTGTCCTAAGGATTGCATTGGTAGCGGTCATCCCTCGTGTGGCAATGGGATAATTGAGGCGCAAGAAGAGTGTGATGATGGCAACAAAAACGATGGTGACGGATGCAGCAGTATTTGCGTGATAGTCCCACAGCCGGTCTATCATTCTGCATTGCGCATCGAACAACGTCCTGTGGATGCCGGCAGTCAATCTGTGGGATCCAATAATGTGCTCCTCTTTGCGTTTGATGCGATTGCAGGCAGGCAGAGTGCGTTCATAACGGGAGTGCAATTTACCGAGACGTCAGGTTCTCTCACCGATGCGCAATTCTATCGTCTGATTGCGGATATGAATGGAGATGGAAAAACAGAAACGATTGCAGGCAGTGCTTCTTCGCAAGGTGGCACACTCACGTTCTCCAACATATTCATACCTGTGGCCGAAGGAGTCAGTACTCGTGTGGAGCTTACTGCGGATATTGCAAGTTCAGCGGATGCAGGATCACTTTCGATTGGGTTTAATACTTCTGATCCGCAATTCATTCATGCAGTGGGGGCGCAGGATGGAAGGGAGCTTACCGGCATTGATACTGATAGCGCTGGCTGTGATCTTTCATTGTGTTGGATTGCCGTCTTCACCACCAGTACAGACCCAATTTCTGTTACAGACCGTGGGAATCTCTACGTTACTCAATCTTCAATCCCTGTACGCAGTCGTCAGCTTCGGGCAGGTACATTGAGTGAAGTACTCCTTCGTCTCTCATTCAGAGCGGATGGAGAGGATATTGAAGTGGAAAATATCGCCATTGCGGGAGGAAGTTCCTTTATTGATGAGCTTGAGCTCTTTGAAGAAGGTGAGACACAATCATTTGCAACAGCGAGTTCCATTAAATGTGATGTGAGGACAGAAGGACAATTCTGTGCTTCTAAGAGATGGATTGTTAAACAAAATTCTAAAAAAGATATCCTCATCAAAGCGTTTGTCCGCCCGGATTCCCCTAAAGATGTCAGCGGAGAAACCTTCTCTCTGTACCTCACAACAGGAACGTCACCGCAGCCGGCGGTTCGTGCAGTGGGAAAGGGATCCAATGAAACACTGAATCAAAATGACGGTGACAGCTCGGCAGAGGGGGAAATCTTTATCGGACGCAACAGTGCGGGGGCAAATACCACGATTGCAGGACCAATGCATGAAATTACAGCATCGAACATTATTGTGATAAAGAATGATCATAATGATCCGAATGGAACCGCCATCCCGATCGGCAATGTCACGTTTGCTGCATTTAAGTTCGAAGCTTCTGCCAAAGCAAGCAGTGAGAGCTTCCCTGTTCATATTCGCGATCTCGAGTTTAAGCTCAATGCCGCCAATGTCACAATCGATCCTGCAACTGTGGCCATCTACAACAAACTCAATCCAAATTCGACAAAAGGGTGCTCTGCATCTGATAACACAGGCAACATAACCATTACCTGTTCGAATCTGGAAACAAGTTCAATAGGTACGACGATCAACCAGGGGTCATCCGTCACCCTCGCATTGCGAGCGCATATAATCAGTGCCCAGACAAACATAGGAGCTGCAACCTTGCAGGCGAGTTTGAGGAATCTGGGTAATCGTTCCAATGGCGGCACCGTTGAGTGGGATGACGGAACCACAACGTTTGATTGGGTGGATATTGAGGTGGAACGGGTGGAATCGACGTTGTATAGGAGTGAGTAGTTCACCAGCATCAAAGTTCGAGCCAGAGTTTGTTATTTCTGGGATTGCAATCCAAGCGTGGAATGTTAGTAATGATATCTACATGAAAGAATGAGTATTCCTTCATCATCAATTTTGTAGATTAGGCGATGTGTCCGATCAATCCTCCGTGACCAGAATCCTTGAAAATCATATTTCAAAGGTTCTGGTTTCCCCATGCCTTTGAATGGTTTTTTGACAATATCTTCACATAACTTTTTGATACGTTGAATCTTCCTTGTGTCATGTTTTTTCCAATAAAGATAATCTTGGTAGGCAGACTTGGTGAATCGTACTTCCATACTAGAGCGTGACATTTATGGTCTTTCCTGCCTCTGCTTCACGCAACGACCGCTCGAGGTGCTTGCGATTTTTTTGTGGGGAGAGCAAGTACGCTGTTTCCTGCAGGGAAAGGTACTCGTCCAATGAGAGGATAATTGCTTTCCTCCTCTTGCCCCGGCTTACGATGATCTCGTCACAGTCTTCTTCCGCGCTATTGAGAAAGTGTGCCAGGTTCCTTCGAAAATCTGAATAAGAGACAGTAGTCATAGTAAGTACGTAAATGCGTACTTATTATAGTCCTGATCATCGGGGGAATCAAGGGCATGATTCCCGATTTTTATGACGAAAGGCCTTTTTTCGCCAAGTTCAGCCTGTTCCAGAAACATTTTGCATTCTTCAGTGCAGAGTATGGCCCAATTCCTGAGAGACTCGTCCGGGGTAAGCAGATACTTTTCGAGTGTTGTCATGGCTTCGAGCGTTCCCATATGTGCGAGGAGAAAGAGAATTTTGCGTTTCTGATCGATGGAGGTCATTCTTCTAAAAAGCTGCTTACTCTCCTTGAATGCTTTTACGTGATATTCCTCCGAATATTCTTTTGGTGTAATAGTGTTGTGATAGTTGATGTATGCGATGTGCTCTTGGAGTGAGATAGCTGCTCCATTTTCTAACTCTCGGAAACCGGTGAAAGGATTTGTGGGTATCATGAATAGTACAATTAAAAAAACTAATCTTTATGACAGTTTCGCTCGCATTCTTCATCCATCTGCATCTGTAAACACTCATCCGAACGCAACCATTCGTCATAAGCACGTTTATCCAAATCCCTCTCATACATCTCCTCCAAAAACTCCCGCTCATCGTCATCTTCACACGCAGCGAGTGTGCGTACATGATCCATCATTTCGATCCACTCCCAGTCCTTTCTCCATTCTTTGATAAGCCACCGGAAGAACTTTATGCTGCGTGGGGTCTTCAATTCACCGAACCATTCTAGAATTTCTTCCGCCTGCGCGCAAAGAACACGCAACTCTTTTCCGTTTTTCTGAATAGAAAACCTGCGGCACTTACGCGGCCATTTGCGTTCCCACTGAGGTTTTTCACGCTTTTGGGCTTCCTTACCAAGTGCACGCAGGATATCGCTGAGTACATACCAGAATACGTCGTCACAGACGATTTTGCGGATAGTACGGCCCTGGAATGTGGATTCGAACATAAATTCAAGAGATTGCATAGGAGGGGCAGGGTAAAGAGTCCGAAACACCTTGGGAACAATAGTGAAAAATAATCTTTTGCCGGTGCTTGGTTTTATGCTTAACAAAGCCAAAAAAGACGTTCTATGTGGGCATGGAACGTCCATGGTTTTTGTACATATCCATTAAGGACACTCAGTAGTCGGTGCTGGGTCCGAAGGAACCTAATGTTTCACCAACTCTCCATTACTGCAAATCCAGCTATCTTCACCTGCGAGCAATCGCATTAGTGCAATTATCACTATTGCGAGGCTGATGCCGATTAGGATGCGTTTAACAGTTGTCATGATAGTTCTGATTTTATAGCAATTTTCATTTACCCTCTTTTCCTTCTTTTGCTAAGCTTCCTCCCACTCATTGTGGAGTCGGTCCACATTTGCTTATCCGAGGCTATGGACGGGCATTCGAAAATTTTCCTTTTTCTTCCAAATTATGAAAATCAATTCAATTTCAACAGAATTTCCTAGACCGGATAATACGATTAAATTTACAGCCGGTCCAAGCCAGCAGCATAAGCTTGTTTCTGATCTACAGCAGTTGGTTGATCAGGCTGATCAAATGAGCCATCGATCACAATTCGCAAAAGATCTGATCTCTCGTGCAAATGATTGTGTGTTTGATGCTTTTGGCATTACGGAAGAACAAAGAAATCGTGAATTTGATTTTGAGTCACCTGATGAAAACCCGGAAGGCTGGCATGTTTGCTGGACTAATTCAGGAACGGACGGTATGGAGAGAGCAATAAGAGCCGGATGCCCGAAAGATGGAACATTGCTTGTGAACACAGATAACTTTTCAAAAGTTGCAGGGCAGGAAATGAAAGCGTCGGGAAGAAATTTTGAAGAGATTAGCTTCGAGCGTGGTGATGCACTGTTGGAGGGATGTGAAGAGTTCGAAGATATTTCTGACAGAATCAAGAATGGTAGTATTCAGACTGTGTACCTAACCGAAAATGGTACAACAACCGGTGCTAACCAGAGGGGGGCAATAGAAGCATTAATACGTATAAGAAACGCATCCGGAAGTTCAACATTGATTGTAGTCGATGCGGTATCGGGACAGATCTTTGGGGTAAATCGTGAAGCTATTCCGGATATCATTATTTGGGCAAATCAAAAGGATACTGCAATTGGAACAGGAAGTGGCAACCTGTTGTTTAATAACAAGGCATTGACGCGCGCACTCGAAGTGAGTGCCTGCGGCCTTGATACAGGCGGGAAGCTAGGGCTAGAAAGCGCATATGGAAATAACAAAAAAAGATTTACCGCAATAGGCCAAACCGCACAAACGCCTCCAATGGGACTGATTTATAAACAACTTCTGGTGTATCAGAGAATTCTGGATAATGACGGTCAAGAATGTCGCAATATTGCATCAGTGCAGGAAGAAGCAAAAAAATTAATAGGTGATGCTTTGTGTAAGGAAGATGATTTTGAATTGTTAACTTCTAATCCATCTTTGCAATCACAAACTTCGCATGTTCTAAGAGTTCCGATGGGGCGAGATGTACCTGGGATTATCAGAGGACTCCATGAAAGCGGATTTTCCATTTCTTCCGGATACGGAGAGTTTAAAGATAGTGAAATACGTATTTGTGTATACTCTGCAAACACATTGGCTCAGATTGAAGATTTGATAAAAAAGATGAAAACTTTCTTCTAGCACAGCATGGAAGTCGTTTCTGTTAGGACTTCGGGCAATTGGTTGTAGGTGCCGGCCCTGCCGGAACCCCATTTTTCACCCACTCTCCATTCTCACACATCCAGCTATCCTCGCCGGCGAGGAAGCACACAATAGCAATTGTGACTATTGCGAGGCTGATGCCGATGAAGATGCGCTTGGGGGTGGACATTTGGAATGGCTTAACGTTGAAGTTTGGCGGCACAAAATTTTAGAGGAAATCGGGAGGTCTTTAGAAGTCCTTATTAAGATAGCAGAGGGCAAGTGGGTCAGTCGTCATCCATTAGTAATTTTGTCAAAAGGCAAATCCCGGAGAACTCTCAAAATGTACATATTATTGTGATAAATGTATAGATTGGTCAAATAATGATTAGATTTGTACGTAATTTGTATAGATTTATCAGCCTTTTTCCGGTATCATTGAGGTATGGAAGATAACCTTTTAACTATTGGCCAAGCTGCTGACTATCTCGGAGTTTCTTTGATGACACTTCGCAGATGGGATGAAAGCAAAAAGCTTATTGCTATTCGTAAGAATGGAGGCACACACAGATATTATCGCGAAAGAGATTTAGATTTAATTGCCAATGATCTCGTGAAGCTCGCTAACGATTGGGTACAGGAGAAAGCAGATTTTCCACGAATGTATTACTGTCAGAACACTGCTATTTT
>JBDRFD010000046.1:0-6309 GCA_043819035.1 Patescibacteria group bacterium
GATGACGATGACGAGCCTTTTCCATACTGCGGTGATGGAAATGTTGATTACGGTGAAGAGTGTGAACCACCAGGTACAAATACTTGCGATGCCTGGTGTGAAATAATTGTTTCCTCAGATGACGATGACGAGCCTATTCCATACTGCGGTGATGGACACGTTGATTCCGGCGAGGAGTGTGAACCACCCGGTACAAATACTTGCGATGAATGGTGTGAAATAATTGTTTCCTCAGATGATGACGGTAATGACGAGCCTTTTCCATACTGCGGTGATGGAAATGTTGATTACGGCGAAGAGTGTGAACCGCCCGACACAAGCATGTGTGATACTTGGTGCCAATTCATTCTTACAGATGATGATAATGACGATGAGGAAGAGCCTGTGTCTGCTTGCGGGAATGGCATTCTAGATGAAGGAGAGCAGTGTGAACCACCGGGAACGAATACATGCGACAATCTTTGTAAGATTCTTTTTGAAGATAATAATGTCACGTTTGTATGTGGAAATGGTGAAGTAGAGGGTAGCGAACAATGCGATGACGGTAATCTTATCGGCAATGATGGTTGCTCAGCCAACTGTATATCGGAGGAAAGATCTGTAGGAGCTTTGCAAGGATGCGGAGACGGCAAAGTAGATCAAGGTGAAGAATGTGACGATGGTAATCTGAATAACTTCGATGGTTGTTCTGCGAAGTGCAATAATGAACGTGTTGGCTATTGTGGCGATGGTATTCTTCAAAGTGAATTTGGAGAAGAGTGTGAGCCTTCCATTTACAATCCGTTGCCTCCATACGTTTGCGATGATAATTGCGTTCTAATTTCTCTGTGCGGGAATAGCCGGATTGATGCTGGGGAACAATGTGATAATGGGGTTGGGAATAGTGACAACCCGGGATCGCTCTGTCGAACGGATTGCTCCTTGGCACGCTGTGGTGATGGGATCCAGGATCCGGGCGAGATGTGTGATGATGGCAATCTTCTCTTAGGAGATGGATGCAGCCTTTCCTGCATCAAGGAAACTGAATCGATGATTGCTGGAGAACATGCAGGTGCCGAGCCCCTATATCCTACGACAGCGACTTTGCAACCGATCAATGCAGGACTTCCATATGCGGCTATCACGCCGCTCGCCACTTCCAGATCTCCATCGGGCGATACCGGACCGGTTGCAATCACCATAATATCCGCGGGAGCTGCTATGGGGTGGGCAATGACGAGGAAAAAGAAGCAAAAAAGGTAAAAAAAGAAAAACAGGATTCCTGTTTTTCTTGTTTATCTTGTTTTGCCTTTTTGCCTTCGAGTAGACTGTATATATGCAGGAACGTCTACAGAAGATCCTATCGGCACGCGGAGTCTGTTCTCGTCGTAAAGCTGAGGAATACATCGAGCAAGGCCTCGTCAAAGTAAACGGGGAAATTGCTATTCTAGGAAAAAAGGCTGATCCGGAAGTGGATAAAATTGAGGTGGATGGAAAAGTTATCGAAGACCGCAAGGAGATGCTCTATTACGTTCTTAATAAACCGAAGGGGGTTGAAACGTCTAACGTCCAACGTCCAATATCACACGTCTCGAGCCTTTCGACGTTTGACGTTAGACGTTCGACGAATGCAACACAGACTGTCCGCGATATTCTTCCGACAAAACTACAGGGAAAAGTTTACCCCGTCGGTCGTCTTGATAAAGAATCCTCAGGTCTCTTGTTGCTCACCAACGATGGCGTACTGGCATATCGCCTCACACATCCGAAGTTCTACCACGAAAAAGAATATGAGGTACTGGTGGAGAGTAAAATAACTGATGGACAATTAAGAAAGCTTGAAAAGGGTATGACTATTTCCGGTGAAAAGACCAAGCCCGCTGTAATCAAGAGGTTGGGCGAAGATAAATTCACCATAGCCCTAACCGAAGGTAAAAACCGGCAAATTCGTCGCATGTGTCAGAAGGTGGGGAATCCTGTAAAGGAACTCAAACGTATCCGCATTACGACACTTTCGGACTACAAGCTAAAATCAGGCCAAATACGTCATCTCAGTCAAAAGGAGAAAGATGCGTTGCTGGGCTCAGTTGGTCTACAATAGAAAGGGAAAAGGGTAAGGGGAAAAGGGAAAACGACAGAGACCGAATTTAATTTCCCCCTTTCCCATTACCCCTTTCCCCTTTCCCATTACCCCTTTCCCTTTACCCTTTAATTACATGAAGATTATTCCACATGGTGCGGCCCGAGAGGTAACAGGCACTTGTCATGAAATTCAGATTGAATCCAAATCCGGCCCAAAAAGAATTCTACTTGATTGCGGTCTCTTTCAGGGGAAGCGCAGTGAAGCCGCGGTGAAGAATGCGGAGTTTCCATTCGATCCTGCGCAGGATATAGATGCAGTCGTGTTGTCCCATGCACACATGGATCATGCAGGGCGAATTCCGCTTCTTTATAAGAATGGGTTCCGCAAAAAGGTACATTGCACATACGCGACTAAAGATTTGTCGGAGGTGATGCTGATGGATAGCGGTTATATTCACGAAAAAGATGAAGAGTACTTCTGCAAGCATTTGGCGAAGTCGAAGATGGATTGTGAGGGTCCTCTCTACACACAGCAGGACGCAATTGATTGTATGGAAGTCTTTCAGGGGCAGAACTACGAAAGTTGGTTCGATGTGTGCGAAGGGGTAAAAGCACAGTTCATTGAAGCGGGTCACATAATTGGGGCAGCGATGGTTGTTTTGGAAGTTAAGGAAAATGGGAAAGTACATCATATCGGTTTCACGGGAGATCTGGGGCGCAACATGCTGCCTATCATTCGCGATCCTGTCCCCATGCCTCCGGTGGAGGTTTTGATTTGCGAAAGTACGTATGGGAACCGTGAACACGAGGATATCACCGCTGCCAATCACCATCTTCGCGAAGTGATTGTCAATACGGCCAAGCGCGGAGGAAAGGTGATGATTCCGGCCTTTTCGCTGGAGCGAACGCAAGAGATCATCTACGACCTGCATGTTTTGTGGGATGCAAAGGAAATCCCTGCAGTACCTATCTTCGTCGATTCTCCTCTGGCTACCAAAGTTACGGATGTCTTCATGCAGCACCCGGAGTGTTATGACAAAGATATGTACGAACAGTTCCTGTCCAAAGCACACAATCCTTTCCAATTTTCTCTTGTTAAGTACACGGAGTCTGTGGAGGAGAGTAAAGCGCTCAATGGCATGCCGGGGCCCATCATCATTATGGCGGGATCAGGAATGTGCGAAGCGGGCCGTATTCGCCACCATCTGCGCAACGAAATTGAAGATGAGCGTAATACTATTCTCGCAGTCGGTTACATGGCCAACAATACACTCGGGCGCCGTATTGTGGATCCGGAAATTTCAGAAGTGCGAATCTTCGACCAGATGTATCATAAGCGAGCAGAAGTGGTTCATATCAACGCATACTCAGGACATGCGGATATGGCGGATCTGGATAATTTCGTCGTAAGTACGGAAGGTATCAAGAAAATAATCCTTGTGCATGGGGAATTGGATGAAATGAATCCTTTTGCGCAGCGGATTCGGCATGCGAAGGAGGGGGTGGAGATTTTGATGCCCGAGAAAGAAGAAGAAATTCTTATTTAGATTCATTGGTTTTCAGCTTGTATTGGATACTGAGAAATCAGGAAAGCTTGATAACCTGTTTCATAGTGAAGAACGGGATAATAATTGTCTTTTCAATAGATTGTGTAACAATGCACCCATGTTGCCAAATGTCTCAGTAATCGGTGCGGGCCCATGGGGAAAGAACCTCATACGCAATCTACATTCATTAGATGCATTACATAGTGTTTGTGATCAGAATTCTGAAACATTGGGGATTGTGCGTACAGGATATCAGGGAGTTCGTACCTTTCAAAGCGCAGATGACATTCTTAGTGATCCAACTGTTGATGCGGTGATGATTGCTACTCCAAGTGAACAGCATGTTTCTTTTGCTGAACAGGCGATTCGCGCAGGGAAGGATGTGTTTGTAGAGAAGCCACTTGCGCTCAGCGTCTTAGAAGGAGAAAAGCTCGTTTCGCTTGCCCACAAACAAAATCGCATTCTTATGGTCGGGCATGTACTTCAGTATCACCCGGCAGTCCGGAAGCTTAAAGAGCTAATGGATTCTGGAGAACTAGGAGAACTTCGTTATCTGCATGCACAACGTTTGAACTTTGGAAAGTTTCGTGTATCCGAAGATAGCCTTTGGAGCTTTGCACCACATGACATTTCTTTGGCTCTCGAATTCGCCGGTTGTGAGCCATTGCAAGCTGTTTGCCATGGAAGTGATGTTCTTATACCACATCAGATGGATACGACGTTCAGCCACATTACATTCCCGGGAGATATCCACTTTTACCTCTACGTCAGTTGGCTCTATCCCCAAAAGCAACAACGATTTGTGGTCATCGGCTCAAAGCAGATGGCTGTGTTTGACGATCAGGCGGAGAGTAAACTCGTTTTGTATCCATACAGCGTGGAATGGGGCGGATCAGTTCATAATGGTTTTCGGGGCGAAGGGGCATCCATTGAAATCGAAGATACAGAACCTTTGCGACTTGAATGTGAGCACTTTCTTGAGTGCATTGCGACCCGTCGAGCACCAAAGACGAATGGTGAGGAGGGCTTAAGAGTTCTACAAGTGCTGGACGCCTGCCAGCGTTCGCTCAATAATGGTGCTCCTGCTGAGATATGTCAGAAACCTTCATTCACAAAACGGCAGTCGTTGACGAAGGCGCTATAGTAGGCCAGGGAACCAAAGTCTGGCACTTTTGTCATGTCATGGGTGGTGCAAGTATTGGAGCCGACTGCGTTCTGGGCCAGAACGTTTTTGTCGGTGCAAACGTGAAAGTTGGTGATCGTGTAAAAATACAGAACAATGTTTCCCTTTATGAAGGTGTTGTCATTGAAGATGAAGCCTTCCTTGGTCCTTCGTGTGTCTTTACGAATGTTCGAACGCCGCGCGCGATGATTGAGCGCAAAGATTCTTTCGAACGCACAGTTGTTCGAAAAGGTGCAACCATTGGGGCGAATGCTACGATTGTATGCGGAGTTGAAATCGGATCGTACGCGCTTGTTGGCGCCGGTGCAGTTGTTTCACATTCAGTTCCTCCGCATGCTTTAGTACTTGGTGTTCCTGCAGTGCAACGTGGATGGGTTAGCCACACTGGTGCTCGTTTACTTGAACCGGATAAAGATGGAGTGATGGTATGTCCTGAGAGTGGGAGGAAGTATAAAGAAGTGGTTTCTGACAAGCTTAAATATCTCGATGCGGTTATTGTAAGATAAGGGTTGGAGGACAAGATAGACAAGATGCCAAACAAAGCATTTGTTGACACGCACGCTGCTGTTGGAGTACAAGCACTACGTCATGTTAAGCTATGGAAACTTGCCAAAAAACAGCGAGCTCTGGGCAAAAATCTCTGCTGCTGCCTACAGCCTCTCACAAAAACTAGAAGCGCTTGATGTCCAATCACTAGGTATTTCTGAATATAACAAGAATTACTTATCGAACAATATTAAGTCAGTAAAACACCTTATGTATCGTGATGCACAGCTCATGACCTGGGCACTTCATAGGGTAAAGGCTCCCCTCGATCAAGTCACGCTTCTTGAATATGGGGGTGGTACTGGTTCCCAATCAATGTTGGCAAGAGAGCTTGGAGTGGGGACAGTTGTCTACAACGACATCTACGACGTTTCGTGCCGTGATGCTCGTGTAATTGCTTCACATGTTGTTCAAGAAGCTGATCATTACATACAAGGTGATATCGATGATGTACTCTTGTATTCACAAAAATACAACATCGCTTATGACGCGGTGATTTCCTATGATGTCATCGAGCACATGTACGACACCCATGCATTTTTGTTGAATTTAGGGACATTACCTGGCTATTCCCTGAGCGTTGCTCTTGGGTCAGGCGCAAATCCCTTCGACAGACGGTACGTTGAGAGAATCACGAAATTTCATTATGAATGTGAGTACCACGACCGTGAACGAAAATACGGCCACAAAGAACGTGATACCTTGCGGTCGTATCTAGATGCAAGACGCGAGATGATCCGCCACGATGCACCTGATCTGTCAGACGAGGAAGCAGACCAACTTGCCGCTGCCACCCGAGGCCTCATAAAAGAAGATATTCACAAAGCTGTAGTTCACTACCAAAGAACAGGCCTATTGCCTGAGCAACCCGGCCATCCAACGAATACATGTGATCCGTATACAGGAAATTGGGCTGAGCGCCTTATGGATCCTTTCTCGCTTAGAAAAACTCTTGCCAATGCTGGTTTCAAG
>JBDRFD010000047.1:0-26439 GCA_043819035.1 Patescibacteria group bacterium
TAGCTGAGGGCCTGGCGGACATCCTGGTGCTGCTTGAGGAACAAATTAGCCTGCGCACCTGGCAGCGCTTTTCGTAACGGAAGCGAGAGTGGAATGAGCGCCGCAACAGCGCTATCGGTCGTCTCAAGCGGTGCGTCATTCCGGACAAAACGCGTGAGCATTTCTGTGGCATGGAAAAGAGAGCGCCGGAATGGCACCGCATCACACGTCGGCTGCTCCTGTATCGCAATGGTGCTCAGGTCATACATGGAAAGCAGATTCCCCCCAAGCTGCGCAATAGCGATATCCCCCTTCTTGTAGTCCTGGATCGTGCTCTGGAAGATCATGCCCATAATAAAGAAAACTCCGGTACTCAAAGCGGAAATGCTGATGATACTCACATCCCACAGCGCCCACCCTTCAGTGAGGATGAGCACATGAATGATTGCGACAACCACGCCGGCGCTGAGTCCTTGGAGGAGAGGTTTCATAATTGATGTAGAGAAAAAAAGGGAGAGAGCGTACTACTTGCGCGGCCGGCACACCAGAGTTCGTATCCGTGAAGTCCAAGGCACGGATCAGGAGATAATTCAGGATGATTGACCTCTAAGACCTCTAATACCTCAAATACCTCACCCCCTGCCCCTCTCCTTTTCTGAAAAGTTGTTGGTGCTTCCGGTGAGATACAAATCTATAACTTCTATCATAGGAAAAAGAGAGGGGAGCTTTGTTTAACAAGTAAAGAACTTTGTTTTCTTCAATAACGAAGCTCCCCCTCTCCTTAGCCAACACTGCAGTATTGCAACAGACAAGGTAATTCACTTGAAAAGCAACCCAGCGAAGGAGAGGGGTCGGGGGTGAGGTCTTTGAGGTCGCAAGCAGCTCAGCGAAGGAGAGTGAGCGTACCCTGCGGGGCATCTTCGAGGGGTGAGATCTAAAACAAATGGCTCAGCAAGTATTCTTCTGGTGCATTTTACCCATGCAGTAAATTATCTCCTGATCCGTTTCTCATCGGTTTCTAATACAAGCTTCCTTGTGGTGAACAGATATTCTACGGAGTACAATGGTGCCCTTCCCCTACCTCTTTATGAACTCCATTTCCCCCCACTCCTACGCGCGCGATTTCTTTTTACATCTTATTACGGTCGTCCTTTTGTATGCATCCGTGGTGAGTGCGATCACGCTTTTATTCCAGTACATCAACGTCCTCTTCCCGGACCAATTGAGCTTCTATTACGCAGGCGCACTCGGGGCGATACGCTGGTCCACCGCAACGCTCCTGATTATGTACCCCGTGTTCGTGCTGACCAGCTGGATCCTGCAGAGGGAAATGAAGGCGAGTCCCGAGAAAGCCGAGTTTCGCATCCGCCGCTGGCTCCTGGCACTCACGCTCTTCCTCGCTTCCCTTACCATCATCATTGATTTAATTACACTCGTTTATAACTTCTTGAGCGGCGAGCTGAGTGTGCGATTCATGCTGAAGGTCCTTGTGATCTTCGCAGTCACCGGGACGGTCTTTGGCTACTACATGTGGGAGTGGCGCCGAAAGCACTTTGGCAAATCCCCGATCCAACGCTCATTTGCGTGGGGCGTTTCTGTATTTGTGATAGCAGCAATCGCTGCGAGTTTCTTTATAGTCGGTTCCCCGAACTACCAGCGCAAAGTGCGGCTGGATGAACAGAGAGTGCAACATCTGCAAAACATTCAGTACGAGATCATCAACTACTGGCAGCAGAAAAAATCGCTCCCCTCTTCGATTGCCTCGCTCACGGATCCCATTCGCGGATTCACGGTTCCCATCGATCCCGTATCGGGTGAGCCGTACGGATACACGGCAGTCTCCGCTCTCTCCTTCGAACTCTGCGCAACATTTGACGTTGCCACACCCGAACCGCTTCGCACACCCACCGGCAGGAGCGAAGTAGTTGGACCCTACGGAGAGACGAACCAGTCGTGGGTACATGAGGCGGGGGTTGATTGTTTCGATCGCACGATCGATCCGGAGCTCTATAGGCTCAAAGAGGGAATGATCGTCCCAAGGCCGGTGTATTAGCAATTAGCTTTTTAGCAGTTAGCTAATTAGCTAAGGAACCTCTGAAAAACCAAGAAAGCATGTCATGGTGAGCTCGGCGAACCATGACATGCGCCAAATTGTCGCGGTTCGCCGAGCTCACCGTGACAATTTGAATCGTTTTTCAGAGGTTCCCTAATAAGCTAATTGCTAATAGCTATTACTTGGTATAGTACCCCCATCCCCCTTCCCCAAAATGACACCAGAAGGAACAGCAGATTGGTACTCACTTCTCAAAAAGCCCCCCTTTGCTCCTCCCGCATGGATCTTCGGCCCTGTGTGGAGTGTTCTGTATATCATCATCCTGATTTCATTCGGATACGTTTTCCTGAATGTATTTAATCACAAGTGGCCTGCGAAAATTGCCATCCCATTCATAATAAATTTTGCAGCAAACATCGGTTTTACCCCCATTCAATTTGGACTGCGTAATAATTTTTTGGCTCTTATCGATATTTTCATCGTCCTCGCAACAATACTCTGGATGATGCGCGCAGTCTGGCCTCTTGCACCGTGGGTGGGATGGGCGCAGGTGCCGTATGTGATATGGGTAAGCTTTGCAACAGTACTGCAGATAAGTATTACGTGGTTGAATCGGTAGTAGTTACTTACTTTCAACTGTATTTGACATCACCGTTCAAAGGAGTATTTTCCTCGGCCTTACTTCATCTTCCCCATATAGTTATGTCAGGTAGAACTTCAGAAAACTTCTATGCCACCATCAATCCCGCTGCTGTGGACTGTCCCCATGAAGGGCGCTGGTGTTTCCAGCATGATGAATGTGCTGCACGCTGTGGACGAATCATGGCAGAGACCAAATATCATCTCATTGGAGACGGTTATGGAGTACAAAGTGGATTCCCAACAGCACGAACGGTTCAAATTGCCGCTCCTCCAGAGCACATTAAAGAAACTGATGCACAGCTGAGGAGTGCAAAAGCGATCAATGGTCTGCCACTCTTCGATGTCAAAACTCTTAGTGCAGACAAAAAAGAATTATTCGGTGTTGCAGGATAGCAACTTCTCTTGAACCCCACCTCCAACTTTGCTTTAATGGCTCGCTCATGGGCAGAAAATTTAGAGAAGAACGGTCTGAATGTGTTATCCCTATCCAGATAACAGAAGAACCATCGAATGATCCCTATCTTGCGAGGCTTGTTGATAAGTTTAATACTATTTTAACCATACTGGACGCAGCAGATACGATTACTATTACAGTTGCGGGCGTCTGTGACCGACTTTCACGTTTACTGCGCTTGCGATTAAGAAGGTCGCCACTAATTGTTTCCGGACCGGACGCCAGAGAAGCAATAAGGCTTTTTGATCAGGCTGTAAAGATCATCGGTAGTAAACCCCGCGCTGATCCATATGTCATAGATGAGTGGCAAAGGAATATCCACGTTCGAGCCCGTCTGCTGGAAGAGAAAATTACAACTGGGAAAGTGGTGTTGTAAGTAAGGGAATTAACGTTTTAGGTGATTAGGTGATTAGGTTTGGGTTACAGGTTTAAAGGTTAATAGGTGGAGCACAGACAAACCTGCACCCTATTAACCCATTCCCCAAACCTAATAACCCATAACCTGTAACCTTTAGGGTTATTATTCTCCTCAGCCAATTCCATTGCATAGGTTCAGACAAATCTTTTAGAAGTTTCTCACCACCACCCTTTCCTCTTAAAGTACACAACCATTAGGAGGACTACCCCCATCATCAGCCCCCATACTGCAGGATACCCCCACGTCCACTGTAGCTCTGGCATGTTTTGGAAGTTCATTCCATAGACACCGGCGATGAACGTGAGCGGAATGAAGATCGTGGCAATCACGGTCAGAACCTTCATTACTTCATTCATGCGATTGGAGACGATGGAGAGGTAGTTGCTGAGCATGTTGGAGGCCATGTCGCGATAGGTATCCACTGCGTCGGTTACTTGAATGATGTGATCGTGGACATCGCGGAAGTACGGAATAGTTTTTGATTGAATGAGCTTCCCCTCTTCATGCTGCAACATCGCGAGTACTTCGCGCAGCGGGAGAATCGCCTTGCGTACAAAGACGAGCTCGCGCTGCAGGTGGTGGATCGCCGCAAGAGTGGAATCATCCGGGCGATCTAAGAGCCTCTTCTCCAGTTCTTCTATCTGATCTCCCAGTGTGACGAGAGTCTCGAAGTATCCGTCCACAATCGCATCCAAAAGCCGATACATCAGGTAGTCTGCTCCCATATCGCGAATGCGCCCCTTTGAGGTGCGAATGCGTTCACGAATATCATCGAAAAAATCTTGTGATTGTTCCTGCAGTGAAATCAATACTCCCTGCATAAGGACGAAGCTAACCTGTTCCACAGAAAGCTCTCTGCTTACGACATCATAGTGAACCATCTTCGTTACCAGGAAGAGTGCTTCCTTATAGTCCTCCATCTTCGGCCGTTGAGCCGTATTGGCCACATCTTCCAGAAGCAGAGGATGCAAACCAAATTGTTCCCCGATCTTTCTGACGATCTCTGTGTCATGGATGCCATCAACATTGACCCACATGACACTCTCGGTCTTCCCGCGCGTTTTCAATGTGTTGAGATCCTCGAGTTTTTCTTCCTGACAGCGTTCATGGTCATACTCCCACAGCGTCACACTGACATGTTCGGTGCGTTTTTTCCCGATATGCACAATCGTACCAGGAGGAAGTCCTCTCTTTTTGGGGTTTTTAATGAAGCGCGGAATGGAGCGTAGAGCTGTTTTGATCATGGCATCTACTATGCTCCATAAAAAAACGTGTGAAAAGTTCCCAGATCCGCTAGAATGTGGTTTCCCGCTCCTCGAAACTCTATGGGCATCGCTATCGTCGTTATCGGGATACTTTCACTCCTCTTCTCTCTTCTCCTTCTGAGAGAATTCCTCAATGTCACCTACAAGAGGCGCATGCTCATCGCCGCACTGGGAGGAAGCGGTAGGGCCGTGCGGTCCTTTAAGTATACAATCATCACCACATACATCCTCCTGAGCATTCTCTGGTCCGTTGGGTTGCCGCTTTACTACTTCTGGCTCTTCATATGGAGCTAGGTTCATTTGAAGAACGGCTCATTTTCTCAACCTCAACACACTGGGTAAAGTATTTATCCAGCATCCTCTTTAATGGACTGTTCTTTTTTCTCGGAATCACACTCCTCGTTGTTGCGAATATTGCAGTTCTCACTGTTGTATCGCTCACAACGTTTTTTGTGGGAACAATCCTCGTGCTCTTTGCACACCACCGCTTCTTCCACAAAATCATGAGTGAAGCGATGTTGGATATTTTCATAACCACTGATCGTGTCATTTACTTCGACGACAGCCTCTTCCTCTGCGATGACGAGCACGAAATCCCGCTCGAGAAAGTTGCGGCTGTAGAGGTACTTCAGCGCGGACTCGTGAAGAACATTTTGAACTTCGGCATCCTCTGGTTTGACACAGGAGGAGGCTTTCAAGACCTCAAACGGTCAGTCCCTAACGTCCCGCATCCGGACCACGTATCAGAAATTATTTCGAAGATTATCAAAGAAAGATACCAACGTTCTTTCCTGGAACACAAACCTGAGCGTACACTTACAAATGATGAAATATAAAAGAATAATGATGGGCTTGGCTCTCTGTTCTGCACTGATAGTGCCAAGCGTGCTCAGTGCGCAGGAGCCTGCAAAGACTGTTGATGAAACCATCTTGAAAGAACTCTATGCGCAATACCTCAAAGATCCCACAAACGAATTCATACTCAGGCGTATCGAAGATGAACGTTCATCCGTAAGGGATATCATCGAAGAAGAACTACAGAAAATCGTGGCACCGCCGCCAGAAGAAGCGGAAATTGATTCATCGGATTTTACGAAAGCCCTGGACCGGCAGAAAGGAGTGATCGCCGCACTGCAGGAGCGGCTACGTGAACGCAAAGTGGATTTGGATCTGCTCGTAGCCGAAGAGAAGCGATTTTACATGCAACCGCAGACCGCTACGGGTGTAGTGTCCGACGCAGACAAGTTTCGAATGACCAAGTCTTACGAGGGTCTTCTTGCAAAAAAAGCAGTACTGGAAGAACGCATTTCGGTACTTGATGCCTTCATCTACCAACAGGACGCGAGGCTTAATAAGCTTGAATATGAACAGCGCATCCTTCAGTTTGGAATTCTCATCACGATTGGAAAATACCTCTTGATGCTTCTTGCCATCTGGTTCATCGAGCGAACGATTCGCTTGCACATCCTGACACGCATCAAACAAGCTGATCGGCGCTACTCTGTAACGAAGACGTTTTCTTCAATCATCTACATCGTCACTTTTAGTGTGCTTATCGGCACCATCTTCGCCAAGAACCCGGGTGTTCTGGCTTCACTTGCCATCGTGGGTGCAGGTCTTGCGATTGCACTTCAGGATGTTGTGAAAGATATAGTTGGATGGTTGCTCATTCTCCAAAATCGCCTTTACTCGACCGGAGATCGCATAACAATCGGTGGATCTACAGGCGAAGTTGTTGATATTCATGTACTACGGACCATGCTGCTGGAGGTGGGAATCCCGCCCGAAGGAGTACTGGAACACACAGGAAAAGTGCTCTCCATACCTAATGCCGCAGTACTCACACAACTCCTCACCAACCACAGCACGATATCCGAGTTCGTGAATGCGGAAATCCACATTACCGTAACCTTCGAGAGCGATTGGCGAAAAACAAAGGAACTATTGTTACAGATTGTCACCGAGGAAACAGAACAATACACCGAGCGCGAGAAGATCCAACAGATTCGAAGAACACGGGCTATGTACATCCGCAGGCAGGTACTCGGGCCTCGGGTCTATACCGATATTGCCGCTGATGGTGTTGATTTCATCGTGCGGTTCTCAGTACCGCTTGGTGAACGCAGAATTATCGTAACAAAACTTTCCGAGCGCATTCTGGAAGCATTCGATGCAGAGCCTTTCATTGATCTGGCGTACAAGACGGTGCGGTACTATAAGAGAGGGGAAGAAAACAGCCAATAATGCTGTCCCCTGCTCAATTCGTGATATAGTAGCTCCCTCATGAGGATTCTGATCGTCGAAGACGAGCACCAGCTGGCACGGAATGTTCAAAAGTACCTTATGCTGGAGAAATACGCAGCAGATGTCGCATTTGACGGTGAGGAGGGGCTGACAAAAGCAATGACGAGCGATTATGACTGCATCGTCCTCGATCTGAATCTGCCCAAGCTCAATGGAATTGAACTGTGCAAGGAATTGAGGAAGGAAAAGAAAAATATGCCGATTATCATGCTGACAGCCCGTGCGGGGAGCCTGAGCATCATCAAAGGACTTGATGCCGGTGCAGATGATTATCTGACAAAACCATTCGAACTTGCCGAACTCTCCGCCCGCATACGGGCACTCGTCCGCAGAAAGTCCGAAGAGCGGTCACCTCTGCTCGCATCAAAAGATGTGAAGGTGGATACCAATGCACAACAAGTATTTAAGGGAGATCTCAAAATATCCATGGCCCCCAAAGAGTATGTTCTGCTTGAGTATCTTCTTCGAAATAAGGAAAGAGCCATAGATCGCCCCACTATCATTTCTCATGTATGGGGAGCACAGGAAGACCAATTGATGTTCTCGCAGACACTGGATGTGCACATAGCGTACTTACGCAAGAAGCTCGGGAAAGATCTGATTACCACCGTTCCGGGGCGCGGTTACATGATTACCGACGAAAACGATGTTTGACCGACTGCAAACAATCATCGCGCTGCAATTTACCGCTATCGTCTTCATGCTACTTATGTTGAATGGACTGGTATTCATCCCGCTGGATTACCGGGATTACAGAAATGAGCTCGATGAGAATATAACTAAGGACGCAGAAATAATTATGCTGCTCATAAACCAGAGCATTGATGACGTTGAGGAGAAGCTCTCCGAAAGGGACCACTTCCGCACACGGATTTTCGATACGAACGGATACGTTGTCTTTGCAGGGGAACTTTATAATTCTCAGGAAGAGAGCCTCGATATGGAACCATGGACCATGCGTTACCAGAACGACCGCTTTAGTATTCTCACATTCCCAATCAGCTTTGATGACCGCATCATCGGATACCTGCAAGTCGGGGAAGTCTATCATGTGCTGTTGGACGATTTGAAGGATAAGGGTTGGCTCGTTCTTCTGCAAAGCTCTCTGTTGGCGCTCCTTGTTTATTTCCTTGGGCGGTTCTTCGCATGGCGCACACTGAAACCCGCAGTAACTATGTATAGAAGAATCGACCAATTCTCACAGGATGCGAGCCACGAGCTTAAAACACCTCTCGCCAACGCAATGTCTTCTCTGGATCTTGCGCTTGTTGACCATAGGTCGCACCTTCATATCGAAGAAGCGAAGGAAAATATGCTTCAGGCAGCTGAAATTGTGGATGACCTCCTGGAGCTTGCGAAGCTGACACGATTCACACTCCAGAAAGAAGAGGTAGATCTTTCCCAGTTGGTTAAAGGTATTGCGAAAGAATTTGAAAGACAAGCACGCTCCCATAAGGTACACCTCATAACGAATATCGAAGAAGATGTTGCTGTGGAAGCAGACCCCAGGTACTTGATCATGCTCGTTTCGAACCTCGTTAACAATGCTCTGAAGTTCTCGGAAGTTGGAGACAAGGTACAAATCACCCTCGATAATGTAACGCTTTCCATCCGTGATAAAGGCATTGGCATTGATTCTGCTCTTCTTGAGAGGCTGTTTGATCCATTCTTCCAAGCCGACGCTGCTCACGCTACCGAAGGATCAGGCCTGGGCCTGAGTATCGTCAAAAAAATTGTCGATGCACACGATTGGAAGATTGACGTTCAAAGCATTAAAGGAGTAGGAACCTCGTTTACAATTACTTTTGCTTAAACCGACATCTTATAAGTCTCTTAAGAATCTATCACTACGATGGTGTTGTTTTCATTATTTTTTTCCACCATTACCATGTTGAGAACACTGATCGCCACCGGCCTCCTGCTTGCAATTCCTATTGGCAGCTTTGCCCAGAGTACAACGGGTACATCTTCCTCCGTGGACTACGCACCCTGCGCTCACATTACAGACGCCACTGAGCGCTACCAATGCCGTCGGTTCGAGGCTATGAGCCATGTTCGCGCGGCTTACGACGAATTCAGGCAGTATTCCCGTCCCACAATTATTGCCATTCAGAAGCAATACGGTAAAGATCTAAAGAAGATCTACCTCGACTATGCCCCCCTGAGCTCCTCGGAAAGACAGAAGTATGTTGATGATCTCAAGAACAATCGCCTTGCCGCTTATCTAGAATGGTATGCACAAGAACAGGAGCTCTTGGTTGCCAGGCGAAACCTGCGCATGCTCACACGGCTCCCAAACAACAAGGAGCTTAGGATGGAACTCATACGGAAGAAGGGTGCCTTCCAAAACACCAAGAGCAATGTAAAGAAAACACGCAGGACCATTGTTGAGGAGCAAATTGAGTTCATGCGCTCATTCCGTGAAGGAAAGTAACTGAAACATATATCATCGCATGAAGAAGCGGGGCCGAGGCCCCGCTTTTGTTGTCCTTAAGGTCTTCTTAAGGAACAAGATCTATGATGTGATTGATTGTATTTCATTCAATTACCCACTTTACATCATGATGAAGATTCAAAAGAGACTTCAGTCTCCACTGCGGATAGTCAGTATTGCTATTGTTGCTGTTATCATTTTATTTTTACTGGAGAAAGCCACCGCAGCTCCTTATATCGATGTTCCATCGAGAAGTTGGTACGAGCAGATCGTCCAACAGTTTAAAGATGCAGGACTGCTGCATAGAGTGCGTACAAACTTCAAGCCTTCGGATAACGCCATTCGAGCGGATTTCATGCAGCTTATGCTAGATGTGCAGGGTGGGATCACCGTTGCAGCTCCCCGGAACCCCAGTTTCAACGATGTTGGAGGTGACACATGGTTTTATCCTTACATCGAAGAAGCCGCAAGACTTGGATGGGTCAAAGGAGACGGAAACTGCTTTGGAACGCGACCGTGCTATACACGTCCGAACGGAAATGTGAACAGGGCCGAAGCTGCGGCACTGCTGGTACGCGCGTTCGGTTTTGAGCAGACAGGAGTAGCTCCGCATTTCTCTGATAACATAATGGGGCAGTGGTACACGAATGTCATACAAACCACAGCAGACCATTGTATCCTGCAGGGAGACGATGCGACCGGAAAAGTCCGCCCAGCCGATTACATGAATCGCGCGGAAATGGTGGCAATGATCGATCGTGCACGCAAGCGCCTGACGTATGGTATTGATTGCGGAAAAATTCAACAGGTTGCTCCGAAGATCTCGGTGATCACTCCCCTTTCTGAAACAAGAATCGCAGTCGATTTCAACAGAGATCTCAATGCCGGTTCGGTTACCGATACGCTGCGTTATAAGATTACTAATGATAAAGATATCATCGTGACAGAAGCAAAACTTGTCCGACCACAAGGTGTTGAGCTCGCATTCAGCAGGGCACTTGTATCAGGCAAGGCCTATAACCTGAGTGTGACAAACATGGTGACAGCACAGGGAACACTCTTCGCTGACACGGCGTCGTTCAAAGGATACGTCGCCACCACTCCGAGCGATAGCACACTGACACTTACTCCGATGAATGTTAGTACGACAAAGAAGAGCATCCCCAAGGGCGCTCTGCGTGTGTCTATGCTTTCCGTGGACTTCACGGCTTCCTGCGATAGCGGCCTTTCCATTGAAGGAGTCACTCTGACACGCGAGGGATTTGGGTCGAGAACAGACATTGATGGCGTGTATGCGGTGGTTGGCGGTGAGCGCCTGACGCGCAAGCGCACCATTGAAGCGCAGAACAACACAGTCTCCCTTCATTTCACACGACCCATCGTCGTTCCCGCTTGCTCAAGCAAGAGAGTGGATTTCGTCGCTGATATCGCAGCAGGGGCTTCCGTGTCTGGCGAGCATCGCCTCACGATCAGAACGGCACGTGATGTTGAAAGTAATGCTCAACGCGTACAGAGTTTCCCCGTCAAGGGAGGAACATACACGGTCGCAGCGGTAACCACAGGAGCCGTCACGGTTGAGTACCGTACGGTCGCCCCAAGCGAAGTGAAGGTCGGTGGAAAGGGAGTAGCGATTGGGAAGTTTTCTGTTACTGCAAACTCCGTAGAGAATCAAGTGCTCACCAGCATTCTTCTCAATCAGGACGGATCTCTGAAACCCGGCGACATCGAGAACATCCGCATTCGTAAAACAAACGGAGAAGTACTCACTAATGTCGCCAATAAACTCACGACAGATTACGTACTCCTTACCTTTAATCCGTCATTTGTTGTAAAACAGGGTGACAACATATCACTGGAGATTGTTGCTGACATTATCGGAGGCGCCGGTCGCACAATCCAGTTCAAACTGGAGGAAGAATCCGATCTCTTCGCAGTCGGTTCCGTGCATGGCAAGGTCGGCGGCTTCGGTTCGCGCGTTGCGATTTTATCCAAGAGTCCCCCGGCGCTTGTTGCGGTTGATGCCGGCGGATTCATTGTGGAAACAGACGGGCCTCCGCAGCAGAGTTACGGGAATGATGCGCGCGGTGCCGTGCTTGCAAACGTGCTCTTCACATCCGGTAATGAACCGGCTTCTGTCAGGAGCATGTATGTACTCGTACAGGCGCAGACGATTGCCGGAACAGGCATAGGCGCTGGCTCCGGTTCAGATGATGAAATTGTTGAACTCATTAAGAATGTTAAACTGCGCAATCTCACAAAAGGTAACACCGTAAGCGGAGTGCGCTTGAGCGGCTCAAACGACTCGCTTGCAAGTACACAAAAAACATACCAGATCTACCGCTTTGATAACTTCAATGTGCGTGGAAAAGAAAACTGGCGCTTTGAAGTTGACTTTACCAATAACGGGCAAGGAAGGCATCCTCTTTCAGGAGACAGATTTCGAATCTTCATCTGCGGGGAGCCGACACATATCAACAATACTGCCGGTGCAGCCACGACGAACACAACCGGATGTGACTTCGG
This sequence comes from Patescibacteria group bacterium, assembly GCA_043819035.1. Taxonomy (GTDB): domain Bacteria; phylum Patescibacteriota; class Gracilibacteria; order Peribacterales; family Peribacteraceae; genus UBA2144. The sequence goes on from JBDRFD010000047.1 coordinate 12,073, forward strand.
CGGAGCGCTCTCCGACAAATCCACCGCTTACCAGATACGTGTAGAGGGGTTAACTACCGGTGATCGAATCACAGATGTCCGCCCACGAGGATCCATTGCGGGAAACTTCCATACTATTGCAACAGCTGCCCTGACTATTGCACAGCAGTCCACTGGTGCTTCGGATATCACTGTCAAAGGTGCCAAAGATGTCACTCTAATGCGCTTTGAAACTCGTGCAGGGTCCGCGCGAGATATTCTTCTGACACGCCTTTCGTTCGAAGCAGAAGCTGGATCACTTTTAAATGGGCAGAACTACACTCTCTGGGTAGATACCAATGGAGATTCTGAAGTCGATACGGTCCTGCAAAGAGGGGCATCTCCTCAGGGATCTCTTCTCACCTTCGACAGATTTATAGGCGGTGGTTACACCATTCCTTCCACAAAAGTTATCAACTTCGAGGTTCATAGCGCCATTGCCACCTCTCCCACCAGCAGTACATTGCAACTCAAATTCGCCACAAACTCGGCAAACTTCATCGAAGCTGAGAAAGTAGATGGATCGAATCTATCAGGAATCCGTATGAACGGTTCATGCACAGATACGTGTGATATCTCCGTTACAACCGGAACCGCGAATCTCTGGACAATAGTTAGCCAGGGAAATTTGTTCGTTGCAAAATCTTCTACACCAGTGCGTCAGCAACAATTACTAGGAGGAACGGCCAGTGACCCAGTGCTTCGTTTAGTTCTGCGCGCGGACAACGAGCCTGTTGATGTCACGGATATCCAGATTACAACTGCCCAGTCAAACGCATCGTCCATCGAACGATTAGAATTGTATAATGGTGGTGATTCCAAGCCCTTCGCCTCCGCCACCACCTCCGGTTGCGGCAACGCCACCGTGATTAACACGCGTGAGGGAGTTGCTGTGTCCACATTCTGTGCGACCATGAACAACCAGCGGCTTGTCGTGCAGGCGGGAGTGGATGTCACGGTGATTGTGCGCGCGATGGTAAAGTCGGACACAAACGGCGGTACCAGCAATCAGATAGCTCAGTTCTGGATTGCGGGGCAAACCAGCGGAGGGGTGAAGGCGGTGCGCGCCCGTGGTATGGCATCGAGCACCGACCTCATCGCAAACAACGCCGACAGTTCCGGACAGGGAGAAGTCATCATTGGCAGGAATACATTTGGTGCCAATGCAGATATCCTAGGATCTCAGCACCGCGTTGTGATGGCAAAAATTACGGGTATAACTAATGCGAACCCCGATCTGAATGGTACAGCTGTTCCCGTAGGCACTGCAGACATCGGGCAGTTCGCCTTCACGGCAGCATCCAACAGCAACTCGAAAAACGGACTGAACGAAGTAGTCCTCGACAATATCATTTTCACTGTGAATGCTTTGAATGTTGCTCTGGATGGGGACAATTTCAGGTTGGTACGCGCGAATGCCTCAGAAATCGAACACCCTTGTTCAACATACTCTACGATCGGTACGCCAATGAGCGGTATTGTGAATGGACAATTCCTCGTTTCCTGCACCGACCTGATCGCTTCTGCGCTCTCTACCACCATTAGCAAGGGGGATACGGCGATTTTCTCACTGCGCGTAACTGTTACGAATCCATCACTCGGCAAAAGCAGCACCCTCCAGGTCTCCCTCCAGAACATGACAGATGCGACAAAGACCTCATTCGACACAACCCAGAGTCACATAGAATGGCTGGACCGTGACGGCCAGACTTCTCAGAGCTTCTTCTGGACAGATCTGCAGACTACGACTGTCAATTCTACTACTTATCGAAATTGATAATGTGCGCATTGAGCAGATACCACCGTAACATCCCCGCCTCTTTCATGCCAAGAGGCGGGGATCTTATCCGTAAGATCATGAGCAGTTTGGTAATTTGCATCGGGTTCGTGATGTCTGTGATGGCTCTACTTATCACTGTCGCGCTGCTCATCTTTATGGGCTTTGAGATATTCGATATTCTGCGCTCTTCTATTCTTGCTCCCAAGACGCGCAATATGCTGCATGACGTTGCACTTATGCTCGTCATGCTCAAGGCAATCAAGATACTCCTTTTCTACATTTCCACACACAGGGTAGGCATCAAGTATCTCGTGGAAATATCGATCATCGCTCCGGCGATTGAGATTATCTTCGCTCCCGACCGTCATGCATGGTGGCTGCTTGTGATTTTTGCCTTTTTCAGCATTGCAAATCTGATAATCTATCTTGTTTTTTATACGAGGATAAAGGAATTGGATCAGGAGATTGTCCAGCAGGAGATACAAAGTCTGCCACGTATATAATATACTTGCTCTATTATGAGGATCCGATCGCACAGAAAAAGGATGGCCACCCGCATTCGTCAATATCTCCACGATGTGAACGAAACAAAGAGCTCTCAGCGCGCAATCGCATTGGGATTCGCCATAGGCACATTGATCGCCATTCTCCCATTCTTCGGCCTTGGCATCTTTGTTGCCTTATTGGTCGTGCTGATCTATCGGGACGTCAATAAGCTCGCGCTCTTCGGAGCGCTTGCCCTCTGGAACCCTGTCACACTCATACCAATTTACACACTCAGCTACTCCATCGGAGACATGATCTTTGGGAGTGCACCCATTGTGGAAATTCAACTCACCTTCTTCGATCAGGTGCATCAATTCACACGGCGGTTTTTGCTCGGGAATGTTCTCCTGGCCGCCAGTTTTTCGCTGTTCGGTTACTTCTTCATGTACAAGATGGTACACATCATCCGCAAAGGCAAACTCATAACAAGGTCTTAATCTCCCCTTAAGGGGGAGAAGACACAATGGAAACGTCCCTTTATTTTTCTATCTCTACCCATTTTTCATCATGAAAAAGATGTTCACTACCGTTGGTATAGCTGTACTCATCGTCTCTGCTTCAGCTACAAGCGCACATGCCGCATACGACATAGCCTATAGCTTCCAGATACCCTCGATCGCAGTCTCATGCCCAAAAACGAATATGCGCAACTACACGGGGCGGCTCAGGAACGTCTCAGCCAAATGCCTGGAAAAGACAGTGCAGCAGAGTGGACATAGCAAGCTCGCACGTGGCCGAAGGAAAGTGCAGGCTACTGCTGCAAACACATCACAGCAGATCATTACTGTTCGGCGCCAGGGGCACCCGAGGCCCAGCGCACGCCTCCTGGAGCAGGCGGCCAGCAATCGCAATGCTGGACGTCTCGTTCGGCGCTAAAAAATAAATTTCAACTTCTACAACAAAAGAGGGATCCTCCCCTCTTTTTTGTGATTCCACCTGCTCTTAATACCAATTCCAGTTCAAAGTATCACAATCTCATATTCCCCCTCACCCTACCCTCTCCCCCTTCTCCCTCCTTCGCTCCTGCGGAGCTTCGGAAGGGCAAGGAGGGGGAGAGGAGATAAGGAAATGCCACATACACTATATTTGCTGTAAGTGCTCTTATGTGAGGTTTTGAAATGTAATTGGTATAAGAACTCCTTAATCCTTCCTTAAGGTCGGAGAACAATAATAACCGGGCATAATCTTATGAAACAAGCAACAATTAACAAATCCGCAGGCAGACCGCCACTGAGAGAGTTCTCAGTAACTCTTAATTGCCCCATCACACGCGCAGAGGACATTGTGTGCAAACTTCTCCAATACGAAGGAGTTGTCATTGAACAGATTCTTGATATACGAGAACAGTACCGATTGCTGGGCATGAGCATTCCCGCAAGAAAGATCATCAACATCTCCCCTAAAAACTTTCCACTTTCACACGGCACCGGAATGAGATCATTTCCATGTAGCCTGGTCCTTCAGGAAGAGCATGGTAAAACCACTATATCTGCCATGCTCCCCACTGAGCTTGTCGAAATGGCCCACAACATGCGCCTTGCAGAAGATGCAATCACATCACTCTTCCGCAAACTTCATACGATCATTTAACTTTTTCTCTCTCTTATTTATGGATACTCATTCTCTTGAACAATCAGACAAAAGGCCGATGTTAATCTTACTTAAGTCAAACATGTTGTCTGCTGCCTTTCTGGCGACACTCCTCGGTGGTCTTTTTTTCATCTCTAGTACACTCATAGAAAAGTACGATCGCATGAATCCGAGCATCTCCGTACAGGGAAAAGCAACTCTCTACGCAGAACCAGACCTCGCCGAATTGCAATTGGGCGTGCAGACAGGCAGACAAAAAACGGCGCAAGATGCCATGGAAACATTGCAGCGAGGAATGGATGCTATCCTGGTATCTCTTACAGAGTTAGATGTTCAGGAAAAGGATATCCAAACGCAATCCTTATGGCTCAATCCTGCTTATGACTGGATCGACGGAGAACAGATTTTCAGAGGATATGAAGCCAGTCAGGGTCTGCTTATCCGTTTGCGTGACTTATCAAAAGTAGGACTTGCTCTTACGTCTGCCACTAATGCGGGAGCAAACCAGGTGAGCGGAGTGAACTTCCGTATTGAGGACTTCGAAACACTGCATATGCAGGCACGTGAGAAGGCTATCGCGAGAGCCCAGCAGGATGCGGAGGAACTTGCAATGCAACTCGGTGTCGATCTGGGAAAAATAGTGGGATTCAGCGAATCAGGATTGGTTGATCCCTCACCCTACATAGGAAAGGGAGGGAATGGTTACGGAGGTGGTGGAGACACGCCTATCCCAACCGGGCAACAGGAAATAACTGCACAAGTATATATTAGCTATAAAATAAAGTAGTTTGTGCTTTTCGTTATTGTTCTGGTCTCCCAATGCAAAATCAGATATTGATCCGTCATACAAGACGGTGCGGTATTACAAGAAGGGGGAAGAAAATTTGCAGTGATGTTTTATTCTTTAAATAATTTTAGGTGATTAGAACGCAGCAGCGACGCCGCGTCGCTGCTGCGTTCTCATTATTCTTTGCACCAAAAGCTCTTAAGGATTAAACTACACCCCATGAATGGCGCTCAAGCCCCTGCGGACAAGAAGAGCCGTAATGCTCTCCTTTATTCTGTGACATTCACGTTTGCGCTTTTCCTGACACTGGGGCTGCTGGACACAAACTTCGGCGTGGGCAATATCCATCGAGTTGCAGACCGCATGGCACAGCTCATCGCCTACGGTGACCAACAGGTCGGGTACTACACGTTCGATACCGGACTGATGTCCTCTGTCGGTGACGCGCACTTCGCCGTTGCGGAAGGAGTGCCTTCTCTCACAGAAGGAGTGAAAGGACGCGGCATCAGGCTGAAGCCAGGAGATGTGATCCGTGCATCGAGCGACCGCTTGAAGCTTTCCTACCGCCACGATGTACGTGAAGTAACGATCGCGTTCTGGGCGAAGATCATTGAGATTGATGGCGGTCTCATTTTCCGCAACACCGATACGCGTGATAGGGGCTACAGGGGCTTTGCGTTGATCGGAAATGCAGCGAGCCTGGAATTCTGGGCGGGAGGAATTGGAGAAGACCTCTGGCTGCGGTGTCCTTTTAGAAATTACAGGAACGAGTGGCACCACATCACACTTACTTCACGGCGTAATCAAGTGAAGCAGATATTCATCGACGGAGAATTCTGCGGTCAGGACCGTGTGGGTCCCAAGGGCTTGGAGACCACACAGAACTTCTTCTTTGGAGGACCAAAGTTTAGCGGCGTGATCGACGAACTCAAGATCTGGAAGAGAATTTTAAGCCCCTACGAAATTGCCAAAGAAGCGCAGCTGGAGGATAAGGGAATGTGGCAGATTTCCATAGGAGGAGACAACTCCCCCGATGGCGTGTACGACGCATCGATTGTGTATGACAATGCAGGAACCGGATGGATGGTATACACCGGTGCTGATCTTCCGCGCTACGCACACATCAAGCTCGCCAAGTCGATCAATAATGGGCTGACGTGGGAGTATGTGAAGACCTTGTTTAGCTCCTACGATACAGATAAAGGAGTATGGCGCCACGAGGCACCGGAGCTCGTGTACGACCCGACCGATCCCGATCATCAGTGGAAGCTCTTCTGGCACAAGTACCTGGTAGCACCGCCCTATCAATCCAAAGACCAGAAGTTTAATTTCGGATGGATTGCGTACAGTGAGGCATCTGCACCGGACAGTGGATGGTCGGAGGAAGGGCGTTATTTTGGAGGAGGAAACTTGCCCCAGCAGCCGTACAACACAAAGTTTTACTTAAGCCAAACCAATCCGGATCTTTTCGGAATAACATACTACAGCGAACCGACCGGCATCGTTAAAGATGGCGTGCTCTACGTCGCAATGATCGGAAACATCGTCAATGATGAGAATACGGAAAAGAAGGTTGTTCTCTTTAAAACCGAAGATCACGGCGCACACTGGACTTATGTGAGTACACTTCTGGATCCGCACAACGATGCTTCGCAATTCAAGACCAATAACTTCACTGCCCCCAGCCTGGAAGCGGAAGATGGCAAGTACTACCTCTTTGTTACTCCTGAAGATAGAAGTTCACCCATCCCCCACAAAGGGCTCGTGATCATTCCATTCGAGAATATTGCGACAGGAAAACTCACCCGCGACCGGTACGGCAATCTGCTCATTCTCAAACATATGGAGTCTGATCTCTCCGGCGGCCAGAGCACCTACGATGAAAGAAACGGCAAGTGGGGCATCATCATGTCACGTGTAAACCCGGGGGCTCAACCGGCGTTTGGGATCTATAGTACGAGGCAGAGGATTAAATAAGCCAGCACCCAAGCAGAGCTCAGGTACCGGAGCCTATGGTATGTAGTTCGTTATGAACGATTAGCAGTGTCCACCACCGCCGAAGTTCATGTGGTCGTTACCAGGCATAGGGTTAAGGGGGGAAGAAGTACACTGTGAGTCTAATGAGCTGCTTATAATTAGTCTGTGAAGAAGATTACATAAACGCAGCAGCGACGCGGCGTCGCTGCTGCATGGACTCCAAACAACTAAAACTCATGCTTTCGCCCCACGCTATCCCTATGATACTTCCCAAATTCAGTAATCAGTACACAGACATCATTGTGAACCACCGGCCCATCGGTGCAGAGGCGAATCCCAAGCGGATCGACTACGCAATTACCGCAAAGCCCGTATCCGCACTTCATATATCGTTCAAGTGAGAGCTGTGAAGGAATCTGGTGATCACAACTAAGTTGTGAAACCGCAACGAGCATCATCTCCGGTCCACACGCAAAGAGCTGGTCGAACTTCTCCCCTTCTTTAATCACTTGATTTAGATCCTTAACGTTAAAACCTTTGAACCCCTGCGAACCGTCATCGGTTGCAACATGCAAAGTGACGTTTGCGAGTGAAGAAAGTTCATTGAGGTACAGAAGATGCTCTTTGCTACGCGCACCGACGAAGACATGAACCATGCATCCGTCCTTGATTGCCTCGTGTGCCGCGAAGTACATCGGTGCCGCACCGTATCCACCTGCAACGAGTGCAAGTTTCTGCCCTTTTTCCCACTCATAGTGCGTTCCAAACGCCCCGCGCAAACCAACCAAGTCTCCAACTTTAGATTTGGCAAGCTTCTGCGTCATATCCCCTACCGCAAAAAAGGTTATTCTAAGCAACTTACCATCATCGTACGCAATGCTCATCGGCACTTCATCCACTCTGGGGAGCCACACCATAGCAAACTGACCGGGCTTGGCCCCGAGTGTTGTATCAAACGTGAATGTCTGAACAAATTCAGTCTCCCGCTTAATATCAGCAATTCTATATGTTGTAGGAAGCCGACTCTGTGTCTGTTGTTCCATAAACATGTGTATTGTAATGCAATTTCCTCAACTTGCAGAATTGATAATTGATAATTAACAATGGACAATTAAAGAATTAAATCAAATTACAATTGTCAATTGTCCATTGTCAATTGTTTGTGCATTCCCCCAACCAACTCCGCAATATCGTCAACTCCCTCCTCATCACACCACTCCTCCATCTCCGCACAGACTTTTTTGAACACATCCTGCCCGCGCGCAGCAATAGCTGTTCCGATCCCAATGAGACTCGCTCCTGCGAGCAAGAATTCGATCGCATCCTCGCCTGTATGTACTCCACCAGTTCCAATGATGGGAAGTTTTCCGTCCGTCGCGGAATAAACATCCGCGATACAGCGAACCGCGATTGGTTTTAAGCCCGGGCCCGAGAGACCGCCGACTTTATTGGCTAAGATCGGCATCCTGCTCTTTAAATCGATCGCCATGCCGGGACCGACGGTATTGATAGCTGTAAATCCATCCGCACCTGCCTCCGCGCATGCAACCGCAACGGCTTTGATATCATCCACATTCGGTGAAAGTTTGATGAAGACCGGAATCGAACGACAGACAGTCTTCACTTCCTTAGTCACAGCCGCTGCATCAGCCGCAGAGCACGCAAAAGGCTTGCCAAACTCATGTTCCACATTTGGGCAACTGATATTGATTTCAATGAAGTCCGGATCGAGTTGTGCAATGGCCTTGGCTGTCTTAGCAAAATTCTCGACTGTATCTGCGATGACGTTTGCAATCAGTGGAACAATCTTACTTGTGTTGTACTTCGCAATTTCTTCCCGTGCTTTTTCCACACCCGCATCTGGAACTCCCACCGCGTTCAGCGTCCAATGTTCATTGGAAATCACCGTGGGATTCGGGTGACCTTTATGCTCCTGCAACCACAATGACTTTGTCGTCACTGCCCCCGCCCCATTCTCCGCAACCCTTTTCCAACTTGCAGCAGTGATTCCCCAGATGCCCGAAGCGAGAACGGTCGGGTTTTTGAAGGTTACTCCGAGGATGGTTTGAGAGAGGTTCATCGGATACATTGTACCATGTTGCTTATTAACATCGCACTTAGCTAGTGCATTTTGTCTGAATCACGGATTACACGGATTATTGGATAACACGGATTTCCCCCCAAACGCTTTGTGGAAAATTAAACGATAATCAGCGAAATCCGTTAAATCCGTGTAATCCGTGATTCAGACATTGTACGGCATCACCCAACCACCGCCTTCATAAAAGCCGCAAACAACGGATGCGGCCGATGCGGCCGACTCTTGAACTCCGGATGAAACTGCGATCAAAGCATGAAGGGGTGGTCTTCCACTTCCAGAAGGTCCAGGAGCTTGGTTTCCTGCCATTCGCCAGAAAAGATGAGTCCCTTGTCCTCCAGTTTCTTGCGCAATGCATTATTGAACTCATAACGATGGCGGTGACGTTCGGAAATAGTGTCATCTTCGCCTAATTGCCCTGCCTTCTCATATGCTTCATACGCTTTGGTCCCCTTCTTCAACTTGCACTGATATGCTCCAAGCCTCAGTGTTCCCCCTTTCGCTCTTCCTTTATGTTGACCCGGCAGAAAGTGCACCACATATTTCGAACGCGGAATCTTTTCCTCCTCGTCAAATTCCTCACTCGTCAGCCGAGGATCCTTGAGCTTCGCACGCGCGAACTCAATTGCCAGAATCTGCGCACCCAGGCAGAGCCCAAGGTACGGGACTTTATTTGTCCGCGCATACTTAGCCGCTGCGATTTTCCCCTCAATCCCACGCAGACCGAACCCTCCGGGAACCACCAGCCCTTTACATCTCTTCAGTTCCTTCCACGTCTCTTCATCGCCCTCGTGTAATTTTTCTGAATCGACCCACACGATTTCCGCTTTGCGCTTATTGTGCACCGCTGCGGATTTAATTGCTTCGATGACACTCAGATAGGCGTCTTCGAGGTTGGTATATTTTCCAACCAGACCAATTGGAATGGTTTTTGTTGCCGATTCGTAGCGCTTGCGTCCCTTCTCCCACTCACTCATATCCGGCGTTAGCGGACCTAAGCCCAACTGCTCGCTGATAATCTCCGCCACGTCGTACTTTTGGAAATTCAGCGGGACATCATAGATGGAATTAACGGTTTGGGCAGGAACCACCGCGCGCCGATCCACCCCGCAGAAGCGGCTGATTTTATCCAGAAGCTCTTTGGGAATCTTGTAATCCGCGCGCGCCAAAATCAAATCCGGATGCAGGCCAATACGCCTAAGTTCCCGCACCGAAAGCTGCGTCGGTTTGGTCTTGAGCTCTTTGGATCCTTTCAAGTATGGCAGAAGAGTGAGATGCACGTGAAAAATACGCTCGGGACCAAGGTCGGACCGCAGTTGCCTTAGCGCTTCCAGAAACGGTTCACCCTCAATATCCCCAACCGTTCCCCCGATCTCAATCATCATCACCTCCGCGCCACTTTTTTCCGCAGCCTCCAGCATCGCATCCTTAATCGCATTGGTAATGTGCGGGACTACCTGAATGGTTCCTCCGAGGAAGTCTCCGCGTCTCTCTTTGGCAAGCACCTCCGAATAAATTTGCCCGGTGGTAACGGTACTTAGCTGACTCATCGGCTCATCGATGAACCGCTCGTAGTGACCCAGATCCAGATCCGTCTCCGCACCATCGTCAGTCACATACACTTCACCATGCTGGAATGGACTCATCGTTCCCGGATCAACATTCAAGTACGGGTCAAGCTTCTGAACAAATACCTTAAGTCCACACGCCTTTAAGATTGCTCCAATAGAGGATGTGGCGATCCCTTTTCCGAGCGAACTGCACACTCCACCCGTGGTAATGATGAATCTCGGTTGCCCGCCAAAACGCCCCTGCCCGCCGGAGTCCTGCTCTGCGGTACAAAGGTGGGGGCTAGTTTCGGTCTTCCCATTCGGGTTCTTCTTTTTCTTTGGTTTCTTCTTTGGTGGAATCATGTAAAAAATGGGCAATCCCTGTGGTCTGTCTGGGGGAGGTGCCCGCTGAGCAGTTTACTTAAAATAACTCCAGAATCAAGTTAAAATTTTTAAACGTATTCCCAAACGGTAAATCATTGACATGAATGCAAACTCGTACTATAGATACTCTATGCCGCAACTGGACCGTTTTGAAAAGATCGTACTAGAAGAAACGCAGCAAGCCGGGTTGCCTCCTGAGATACAAGAAAGAGCTCTCGAAATTCTTCATTCGTGGCTTGACACATCCGAAGAACATAGAGGTGAAATATGTAAGCATGTCAGAGAACTCATTAGAACAGAGATCGATAAGAGTCTCCGAGGTGCGGCTAGAAAAGCACTCACACGTGCAAATGAACGTATCGCTACAGAAGCTATTAGTGATGCTCATGTCGAAAAACGAAATCGCCAAAGTGCTAGCCGAATGAAAGAGGAAACACTAAGGGGCTACGAGCTCATACGCAGACAAGGAAAGGGGTTTGTATTTTTTGGTACTGCACGATCCAAATCTGGCGAAACTGAATACGAACGTGCTCGGGAACTTAGTAGAGAGGTATCTTTGATTTTTGGATCCACTATCTGGGGGGGTGCAGGACCAGGAGACATGGACGCTACTGCACGTGGCGCTCAAGAAGCAGGTGGACACATCGGTGGAATCAAGATTCATTTAACCGAAGAACAATCCAAATTTGAACAGGATATTTCGACTGCGTATTCTGAGGATGAAGTCATGGAGTGCGATTACTTTGCAACCCGCAAAATTCTCCTCGTTGAAGCGGCGATGCCTGAAAGTGAAGATGACCGTACAGGAATCATATGTCTCCCCGGCGGATGGGGATCAGGGGACGAATTCTTTGAATTTGGAAACCTTAAAATCCTTAAAAAGTTGGGTACCCAGCGTTCTGTGCCAGTCGTATTGATGAACTACAACGGGGAGTACGATGGAATTCTGGCATTTATTGATCGCGCAATAAGTGATGGAAGGATATCCGATGATCAAGGTGTCATCCGCCCTGATGACCCAGAACAGAAAGGTGTGTTGCGTGTGTGTACATCCAACGCAGAAGCTCTGGAATATCTCGCAGATTACTATGGAGTTCCTGAAGAAGACCGGCATTTTGCAGAACGACTGCGAAATTGGGAAGTGGAACCTGACAACATTCCTGAAGGAACAGGGGCGCCTCAAAGGGGGAAATCTTTATAAAAAGAAACCGAGTTTCCCCTGTGCTGAGCGCAGTCGAAGTACCGGTTTCTTTGGATTCCTTGGTTTCTTAGGTTCATTAAAAAGCGTCTTAGAACAACCCATTCGCCGAATACAACCCAACCCCGCACCTGTCGTCCCGCTATAGCGGGACTCCGATGCGGGGCAAGCCGTCAACTAAAACAAACCTGTAGCAGAATATAGACCGACAGTGAGTACAGACACAATCGTCATTAACTTCACAAGGATATTGATCGAAGGTCCGGACGTATCTTTAAACGGATCGCCAACAGTGTCACCGACGACTGCAGCCTTGTGCGTCTCACTCCCCTTCCCACCCAAGTTCCCCGCTTCGATGTACTTCTTCGCGTTATCCCACGCACCTCCGCTGTTTGCCATAGAGATTGCAAGAAGAACTCCCGTTACGAGTGCACCGGCAAGCATTCCACCAAGAGCTTCTGTCCCGAGTACCAAACCGACTACGACAGGAGCTGCTACTGCCATGAGCCCCGGAACCATCATCTCTTTGATCGCTGCGCCTGTCGCAATACTCACACAACGAGCGGAATCAGCTTCAGCTTCCCCTTCCATCAAACCCTTTATTTGTTTAAACTGACGACGCACTTCCTCGATCATTGCAAACGCAGCACGACCTACAGCCTTCATGGTCATAGCCGAGAATAGGAATGGCAAAGTTCCTCCAAGCAAAAGACCTATGAGTGTAAGAGGATTCATCAGGTTTATAGACTCAAGTAGCGCCGCCTCACTGAAAGCTGCAAACAGTGCGAGTGCTGTGAGTGCCGCAGAGCCGATAGCAAATCCTTTCCCAATGGCAGCAGTAGTATTGCCTGCGGAGTCCAACGCATCCGTTCGCGCACGTACTTGTTTTGGAAGTCCCGCCATTTCCGCAATTCCTCCTGCGTTATCCGCAACGGGTCCATAGGCATCTACCGCTAAAGTGATCCCAAGTGTGGAGAGCATTCCCACCGCAGAGATCGCAATTCCATAGAGCCCTGCGGAAAAGTAAGCAACCGCGATGGCAACCGCGATGAAGAAGACCGGAAGAAATGTGGACATGTACCCTAGCGCAAGTCCGTTGATTATGGTGGTGGCTGCTCCGGTTTTGGCTGCCTCTGCCAATTGCCTTACGGGTTTATAGTGATCAGATGTGTAGTACTCCGTCAGCATTCCAATGACTACTCCTACAACCAGTCCGGAAACAAGTGCGAAGAAGACGCCCAAAGAAACATTTGCAGGAAGTATCTGCTGGCTTAAGAAGAACGAACCGATGATCACCAGAGCGGAGCCTAAATAAATTCCATTATTGAGCGCACCATGCACGTTCTGGCTCCCCTTCTTCGCCCGCACCACAAACGTCGCGAGGATGCTGGCGAGAATGCCAAGCCCCGCAATAAAGAGCGGGAAGAGGATGGCTGCCTCCGCCGACTCTCCCCATTCAAAAGAAGCAGTCAGCCCTATAAGCATCGCAGCGACGAGTGATCCGACGTAACTTTCGAAGAGGTCGGCCCCCATCCCCGCTACATCACCTACGTTATCACCAACATTATCCGCTATCACCGCCGGGTTACGTGGGTCATCTTCCGGAATACCGGCTTCCACTTTTCCAACCAGATCCGCACCCACGTCCGCTGCCTTGGTATAGATGCCTCCACCAACACGTGCAAAAAGTGCAACGGTAGAAGCCCCGAAGCTGAATCCTGCGATGATCTGCAACGCGTCAGGCAGTGGAATACCTGCGTATTCAGTCAGATACAGAATCGTTCCAATCAAACCAATTAATCCCAATCCAACAACAGAGAGTCCCATCGTCGCACCACTAAGGAAAGCGATGCGCAGCGCTGCAGACAAACTCGTGCGTGCCGCATGTGTAGTCCTGACGTTCGCCGCAGTAGCCGTGCGCATTCCGATGAAACCGGCGAGAACGCTGCAAAGCGCTCCGAACGCAAAGCTGCACGCTGTGTATGGAGCTTCCCAGACACCAACCTTCGCTGAATCCCAACCCGTATCAAGGAAAATATAAAGGAGTCCTCCTACGACAATCACAAAAAGAATTATCACGCTGTACTCTCGGCGCAAGAATGCCATCGCGCCGCTACGCACTTGCCTCGCAATGTTCTGCATTTTTTCGGTACCGGTTCCGCGCATTCCAATAACGATGCGAAAGATCGCAGCAACCAGAAGTGCGAGAACCGCGCAAAGCGCAACAACCACGAGCGCATTGGAAAAGGTATGATCGAATGGAAAGATAACGGAGACTGGAAGTAATTCTATGAATTCCATGATGAAAAGTAAGGAAAATGATGAGACTTATTCCGCAAGATTGTACGTGAACTAGGGACTAGGGGCTAGGGGTTAGGGATTAGAATTGAAACCAACCTTTCCATGTGAAACTTGCACCCCTATCCCCTAACCCCTAGC
>JBDRFD010000048.1:0-4012 GCA_043819035.1 Patescibacteria group bacterium
GCACAGGATAGGGAAGGAGACGATGGGGATCCTTATCGACCTACCTTTAGGATCATGTCTGTGTTTCAAGATGGCAAAGGCAAAGGAAAAAGGAGATAATCATATGGAACAAAAATCGTTAACAGCGGCAATGCTCAATAAGTATCTTTATGAAACTGAAGATGCAGAAGAGCTTTTAGAGGAATTGCTAAAAATAGCTGAGAGAATCTTTGAGGATACACGGTACTCAATAAGCAAATTGCTTTCTGCAGCGTAAAAGGAACTGAAATGTACTACTGTTAAGGGATTGAAATATAGAAGGGAGAATATTCGTAGTAAACTTGAGAGTGCTATGAGGGCAGCAGTAAGTGACAGAAGATCATTGCGTTCTAATAGAAGGAATGTGCCGGTGTATACAGGCAAAATCAGACCTCCTTTTTCTGTGTTTGATAAAAAAGGTTACTGGAAGAAATCAAAGGGGGAATGAGAGTTTGAGGCGATGAAGCTTCTTATCATCCTTGCTAAATAATTGACCCAGAAGATAATTCTTCGTACTCTTATTTGGCTCCGGGCGATTAGCTCCCCACTTCGCGCCTTCGGCGCTACGAGGGGCAAGCAGCTTCCAGCTTCGCTTTGCAAATAATTGGAAGCTCATAGTATTCTTCATTCACAACACGGGCGATTAGCGGCCCAGGCCGATGGTTAGATCCCTATACGGGCGATTAGCTCAGCTGGTTAGAGCGCGACACTGATAATGTCGAGGCCGGAGGTTCAAGTCCTCCATCGCCCACCACCTATTTCTCATAAATTTCCGTCACGCTCTCTCCGCGTTCAATGTGGCGAATGACTTCTGCGAGAAGGGGGGCAACAGGGAGCACTTTGAGCCCCGGGAATTCTTTACCTTCGGTGGGAATACTGTCGCTCACCACGACTTCTTTGAATGCGGCTTCGGTAAGATTAGTAATCGCATTGCCGGAGAAGACGCCGTGGGTGGCAGCCGCGTACACGTCGCGGTGCGCGCCGCGGTCTGTGAGTGCTTTCTTGGCAGATAGCAGGCTGCCGGCGGTATCGATCATGTCATCGAAGAGGATGCAGGGACGTCCTTGAATATCACCGACAAGATCCACCACTTCAGATTGCTGATGGTGCGGGCGCGATTTATGAATGATGGCAATGTCCGCGCCAATCATGTCCGCAAACTTCTTCGCGCGTTTGGCACCGCCGATATCCGGGGAGACCACTACGGGGTCAGGAAGCTTCTTATCTTGAAAGTACTTTGCGAAGATTGGGCGCGCATCGAGCGCATCAACAGGAATGGAAAAGAACCCTTGGATTTGTGTCGAGTGAAGATCGAGTGTAATCACATGGCTAGCTCCGGATTCCTCCAGCAGGTGTGCGACGAGTTTTGCAGAGATCGGCTCGCGCGGTTCGGTTACGCGATCCTGGCGCGCATAGGGGAAATGAGGGAGGACAACGTGTACGGCCTTGGCGAAACTGAGCTTAGCAGCCTGGCACATCAAAAAGAGCTGCATTAAATCCTCATCGGGTTTTGACCCCGTTGTCTGTATGATGTAGACCTCTTTTCCACGGACGGATTCCCCGAGTTTTACGTAGCGCTCTCCGCAACTGAAGTTCTTTAAATCAATCTTCCCAAGAGGCATCCCCAGTTCTTTTGAGAGTGCTTGCGCGAGGGCCGGATGTGAGGTGCCGGAGAAGAGGTGCATCCTATTGCTATTATACGTGATTTGTTGAGAGAATGATAGGTTTTAGTAGGTAATAGTAGACCCCAAAGGGTTATAGGTTTTAGGTGATTAGCCTGCCTGCCGGCAGGCAGGGTTTGGGTTATAGGTTTATAGGTTAGAAAGTGTTGCATAGAAGAACCTGTCCCCTAAGAACCTATTCCCCAAACCTATAACCTAAAACCTATCACCATTTTAAGTCGCTCCAACAACTTAAATAAGGCAATCAGCTATAATGGTTTCATGCACGTCCGCCTATCGTCATCCATTGGGCTCCCCGTTGTAGATCAAGATGATGAAGCGCTGGGATTGCTCTCGGGGGTTTTCATTGATCCCGATCGTGGCAAGGTGGAAGGGTTCTTTGTGCAGGTGCCCGGATTCGTGAGCAGCCGCGCACTTTTTTGCTCACCCATTGATATTATCACATGGGGAACGATGATACATGTGCGGGATCGCGAAGTGCTCTCACCGGCTGAAGATCGTGTACGGTTACAATCACTTTTGAAAGACGAGAGAACAGTCCTCGGACAGAAAGTGGTCACAGAGAGCGGTGTTTGTCTTGGCAAATGTAAGGATGTGCAGTTCGATACTGAGAAGATGGAGATTACGTGGCTTTTTCCGAAGCGTTTTTTGCGATGGGGCACTGCCATTCCGGTAAAAGAAATTATTGAAGTAACAAAAAAGTCAATCATCGTGAAAGATCCTCCTCACCCCAAGGAAGAGGAGCTCGATCCTGCAGAAGCTCTGGAGGTGCTAAAGGAAATCACCGATCCAGGTATCGTGCATCCCGTGTAACCACCAGAGGTATACACGAGAAAACCCCCTCGGTTAGGAAGGGGGGGCTCTCATTATTTTAGTTCTTCAGGTTGCGAAGTCCGCAATAAAGTCGACGATCGCTTGTGCGAGGAGAATTATGATCAGACCGATGACAGCGTAGAGTATGGTCTTCTTGCTCTTCTCTACTGCCTCTTGTTCTCCCTGTGAAACAACCAGGCGAATACCGGCGATCACAATGATCACGACCGCGACCAATGCCATGAAGCTTAAGATCGCTTTAATGACATCGATGACGGTATCCTCAATGCCGCCGCTCGGTCCGCCAAGATCCGGGGTGTCACCAAAAAGGCCTGCGAAAGTGGTGGGAGCACTCATTGCGAGACAGAAGACAATTGCGGAAGCCTTCAGTGTCGCGTGTTTAATCGTAGGAAGCATAATAGTGGGGGGGAATCAAACTCTATTTTTATGCATCTGCTAGCAGTTTGGCAAGGTGAAGAGCACTGTCAGCACGCAATGAAGCTTGACTTGTTATTCGTACTGTTTACTCGCTACTTAAAAAGCCTACTCCAAGTAACAAAAGTGCCGGAAGAGCGAACCACAAATCCTGATTGAGGATCATCAGTTGCATGAGTTTACTTTGCTGGATAATCGGGGATACCATCTCGGCTTGTGCAAGGTTGACGTCCAATAGAGCGCTGCCCGCGATGAATGTAAGGAGTGTGGATAGGATGAGTCCTGCGGTCGCAAATCCAACCGCTCCGGTAATGATCATATTCAGGATGCTTCCGGATTCCTTGCCATACCGAATTTCGATTCCTCCTCGAACGGCAATGAAAATGATCACAGCTACAAATATTATGAGTTTCATGGTTGCCAGGATTGTTGAGTCAACGGAAAGACCAAGTACGTATAGGATAGGCTGAGATTCACCTGTAACTCGTGTGATGATATTGCCAAGCCCCTGCACGGCAACTGTTGCTATATAAGTGGCGATAATTATTTTTATTGATTCGTGCTTACCAATAATAAAGCTGTACGCGATCACCATCGCGAAGAATACGATAATGAAGAGATCCCAGCTGAGGGTGAGGTTCATGGAACCTATATTACATATCTGGAAGCTGTTGTTCCAGTGATAATGAGCGCAGTAGCGCAGTAGCGCAGTAGATGGCTTCTAGAATTTTCTACTGCGCTACAAACTACTGCGCTAGAATTGCAGAGATGCGCCACGGCTTTCTCCTCCTCAACAAACCAGTCGGACCTTCCAGTCATGATTGTGTGGCAAAGGCGCGTTCTTTATTAATGGAGCGAAAGGTGGGTCACTTAGGCACACTCGATCCTGCCGCGGAGGGGCTTCTTGTTCTTGCTGTGGGCGCCAAAGCACTAAAAGTAGTAGAACTCTTTAAAGATCTGACCAAGGAGTATGAAGCACAGATTCGTTTGGGTGCGGTGAGTACCACATACGATCGGGAAGGAGTGATCGAAGAAGTTGTGTTGAAGCCCGGCGTATCTGTTCC
>JBDRFD010000049.1:0-23218 GCA_043819035.1 Patescibacteria group bacterium
AGGTGAGGAAGTTATGAAAATGATTGGATGGCTGGATGGTTGGATGGTTCGCAGGCGATTCTCATATTTGCTGCCTCTTTAGAACCATCCAGCCATTTAGCCATCCAACCATCCAATGTCCGCTTAGATAGGCCAAAAAGCCAAAGCGCTCATACCAGATGTTATAAGCACTTGACAGAAATTACGGATTTACACCAGTAATTTTGAAGTTCGCAAGTTCTATTTTTGCCTTCTGGAAGCTCTAAACTGGTCGTTTCAAGGGCTTCTGGGCTCTTCAAAAGGCGTTTTTAGAAGCAAAACGCGGCTACAGGGAGCCATTTTTCACTTAACAATTGGTGTAACAATCCTCACTTTTCTTCGTTCTATTAAGCGCACGGAAAGGCGTAGGAGCCTTGCTTCTATGCGTCCATTCTCCTAAAATCTTGGAAAAGATACGTTCCCCAAGATTAAAGGAGAGCGTGGTCTGTGTAATTGTTCCTTCACAATTCGGCACCTTGCCTTCCCTCACCTCGAGAGAGGGGCGACAAACCCTCACGCTTACGGCTCTTTTTAGAGCCGGATAAGCCGTGCTTTTAATACGCACGATTCTTTAATGAAGGCCTTGTCCTGTGTCTCGTGTTCCCTCTTTATGCATAATGAGCTGAGCGATTATTTATTTTCGCTCGTCCACACAGAAGAGGCATAGCAAAATTCAGCGAAGAGATGTGTGCGATTCAAACTTACAAACATACGAATTATTTTTTGTTCCGTTTTATTATTCTTTATTTACTTTCTTTTTACTTATTATGGACTTTACTCGCTTGAAGAAAGTTCTCGCGGGGGTGTCCGTTGCTGCAATTTCACTTACCCAGGCCGGGAGTGTCTTTGCTGCATACACGGATGTTCCTTCGGGAGTCTGGTTCGAGGATGCGGTCAACGCTTTCGTTGACGCCGGCTACCTCGATGCAGGCCAGACACGCTTCCGCGGTGGCGAAAGTGCCAACCGCGCGGAGTTTGTAAAACTCGTTGTTGAACTGAACGGTGGGATTCTATCAACGCCTCCCGCTGTTCCCAGCTTCGACGATGTCGCAACCGGTGCCTGGTACTACGGGTACATGGAAGAATCCGGTAAGGAGGGATGGGTTCGTGGTGACGGTGACTGCTATGGCAGCCATCCTTGCTACGCTCGTCCCGGTGCGAACATCAATCGCGCAGAAGCAGCGGCTCTTATTGTCCGCTCCTTCGGCCTCGGGGCTACGGGTGACGCAGCCCAGTTCGTCGATAACCCATCCGGCCAGTGGTACACAGATGTCATTCAGACGTCTGCTGATCACTGTGTCCTTCAGGGTGACGATGCAACAGGACGTGTTCGCCCGGGCGACAATATGAACCGTGCGGAAATGGTCGTTATGCTCTACCGTGTTGACCAGGGTCTCACCTATGGTGTGGACTGTGGCACCAGCGGCGGAGGAGAGGCCATGATCGTTGATACGGTTTCCACGTCGGCTACCACGGTTGAGGTTGAGTTTAATGTGACACTGGATGCCGCATCCGCTGAGGACACAGGCAACTACGTGATCACAGGCTCAGCTGCAGTGCCAATCAGCTCTGCTGTTCTGCTTAATCCGCAGACGGTTGAGCTCACACTCGGCGAGAACCTCTCCGCCGGCAAAGAATACACACTCACGGTAAGCGGGTTGCTCGCTGCCGATGGGAGTGTGATTGATGATGCTATTACCTTCATGGGCTACACAGCCTTTGTGATGGGTGACGGTATCCTTGAGCTCTCCCTATCCGCTGCTTCCCCTGTTGGTGACACTGTCCCAAAGGGTGCAGTCGGTGTGGTGGCGCTTTCCGTGGATCTCACAGCATCCTGCGATGACTCCGTTACCATCGAGAGCATGACCATCCTTCACGAAGGATTCGGTGCAAGCAGCGATATCAACGGTGTCTATGCAGCCATCAATGGCGCTCGCGTTACACGCAAGCGCACGATCGATGCAGAGGACCAGACAGCGGATTTGAGGTTTGCCTCTCCGCTTGTTCTCGATCCTTGTGAGACGGTAACAATCGATGTTGTTATCGACTTTGAAAGTACTGCCGCCGCTTCCTCTGAGCATAACTTGGTTGTAGAACTCCCGTCCGACGTCTTTGGCAACGCCAAAGAAGTCACGGGTAACTTCCCGATACGCGGAAACACCTTCCGCATTGCCGCCATCACCAGCGGGACCGTCTCCCTGACGTACCGCACGGTTTCGCCTGATGAAATCGAAATTGGCGACAAGGGAGTGGTTGTCGGTAAGTGGGAAGTGTCTGTGGACTCCACGGAGGACCAGACTTTCTACTCCATGACGCTCGAACAGAACAGTTCCGCCTCCGACGGTGACTTCGTGAATATTGCGATTCGCCGCACGGACGGAACCATTCTCACCAATACGGTTGCACAGACCGTCGGTGACTTCGTCACACTCGTCTTCGATCCTCCGTTCACGGTGCTCGAAGGTGACAAGGTGACACTCGAAATGATCACTGACATCGTCGGTGGCGCAGGTGATTCGATCATCATGCACTTCGAGGAGTCTTCCGACCTCTTCGCAGTCGGTTCCTTATACGGGTACGGTGTGAATGGCCAGCTCTATGGTTCACAGGTGAGTCTCCCGGCAGAGACCGCTTCTTTGCCTGACACTGTGAGCATCGATGCCGGTGAATTCACGATCGGTATCAACGGTCCTGCCACTCAGGACTACACCCGCGATGACAATGACGCGGTTCTCGCGAACATTGAATTCCAGACGGGCGGCGAAGATATCGATGTGAAAGACCTCTTCATTGCCATTCAGGCAACGAGCAGCACAGGAGGTACGCTTTGTGGAAATGGTGGTGCAACGAGTGCCGGTGGCACATGTACCACAGGTACGGATGACACAATCCAAGAGATGCTCGAGGATGTGGAAATCCGCAACACCACAACAGGACGCACCATCGATGGTGTGCGCCTGACGGGTTCCACAGAATCCGGAAATGCATCCAGTGTTGCCGGAACATTCCAGATCTACCGCTTCGATGACTTCATCATCCGCGGCAAAGAGAAATGGGAGTTCCGTGTAGACTTCATTGATAACGGCGCAGGAAAGCACCCGGACAGCGGTGACCAGTTCCGCATTCACATTTGCGGTGAGCCCACGCAGATTCGATCTGCGGGCGCCAATGTCACGAATACAACAACATGTACCTTCAACAGTTTGATTACTGCATCTACGGCATACCAGATGCAGATTGAGGGCCTCTCCACCGGCGACAAAGTCGGTGATGTGCGCCCGCGCGGCAATATTGCCGGTAACTACCAGCGCATTGCCGTTGCCACCCTCACAATTGCCGTTAAGGCAATCGGTACAAGTGATACCGCTGTAGAGAATGCCAAGAACATTAACCTTCTCCGCTTTGAGGCACGTGCCGGTGAGGCAGAAGATATTCTCTTCACCAAGGCAATCTTCGAAGCAGGAAGCGGCGCATCGCTCAACAACGGTCAGAACTATGCTCTGTGGGTAGACACCGATGGAGACGGAGACGTCGACACAATCCTTGAGGATGGTGTCGCCAACCAATCCAGCCAGGTCACATTCGGTGACATGGCAGGCGGTGGATATGTCATTCCGGCCGAGACGACAATCGTCTTCGAGGTCCACTCTGACATTTCTTCCACCCTCACCGGTGATGATCTGCAACTTCGGTTCGATACGGGTTCCACAGTCACCTTCCTGGAGGCGGAAGAGCTCGATGACGGAAGCAACCTCTCCGGTATTAAGTACAACAAAGCCGGTGGAAGCTACACCTTCATCAACTCTGCAACCTCTGCAGATATTATCGTGTCGGTTACCGATTCCCAGCCATGGACACTCGTGAACCAAGGAGATCTGTATGTTTCTCAATCATCGGTCGCCATCAGGCAGCATCAGTTGCTTGCCGGAGAGCTCGGAGAGCCAATCCTTCGATTGCAATTCCGCTCTCAGAACGAGGCTGTTGATGTCACAGACATTCAGCTGACCGGTTCAGGAAGTACAGATTCCAAGGAAATCGATCGTCTCGAGCTCTACAAAGATGGTGAGTCGCAGCCGTTTGCGCTGGCCACCATCGGTGGATGCGGAAGCGACGATGTCCTTATTGTGAACCCCGGCGCTGCGTACGCAGCCGTCAAGACCTTCTGTGCCAATATGGAGAGCCGCCAGTTGGTGGTTCCCGAAGGTGAAGAAGTAGACGTGCTTGTCCGCCCGCGCATCAAGACCGATGTCCAGGGTGCTGTCGGCCAGACGATCGTTCAGGTCTTCCTGGACAAGAAGAACGTTTCGTCCGAAGCCACCGGTTCCGGAGCAGTCCGCGCACGCGGTGACGAATCTTCCAACAACCTCTCTGCCAACGATGAAGACAGTTCCGCAGAAGGAGAAGTGTTCATTGGAACCGACTCCATTGCTGCTAATGCCTTCATCTCCGGCAAGAAGAACGAGGTTGTGATGTCTAAGATTACGTCGGTCACGAATGCCAGCGAAGATCCAAACGGATCGGCTATTCCGATCGGACTCTCTGACATCGGTAAGTTCAAGTTCACGGGCGCAAGCCACTCAAACTCGAAGAACGGAAACAATGCTTCCATCCTCTCGGGTATTGTGTTCAACGTGAACTCGACGAATGTCTCGCTCAGTGCATCTGCCGGCAACTTCCGGCTCTACAACGAGGCCGACTCCACGACGACCAGCAACTGTGAAGCGTACGTCAACGACTCTACGCGCAATGTAACCACAGGAACGGCGTCCGGATCACTCCTTGTTGAGTGCCGCGGATTGTACGCTGCAGACATCGAGACAACCGTTAACCCGGGAGGCAGCACCGTGTTCGTCCTCCAGGGTAATGTTACGGATCAGAACAACTCTGCTGTTGGTGCCCCAAGCACGCTGCAGGTATCGATTCAGGACTTCAACGCGCAGTCCCGATTCGGATTTGGTGTCACAAATTCGTCCGACTTCAGCCACATTCAGTGGCGTGACGAAGACACGACTGCCAAGACCTTCACGTGGGTTGAGTACCCGACAACTGTTGTGAAATCCACAAGCTACGCAGGCTAAGCCAAGTCTGTTTACGCTCCGAAAAAGGCTCCCGTAAGGGGGCCTTTTTCTTTTGTCTACAAATTAAAAGAGGTGGATGGTTGGATGGCTAAATGGCTGGATGGTTCGCAAGCGATTCTCAGATTCGCTGCCACTTTAGAGCCATCCAACCATCCAACCAATTTTTGTGTATCTATGGCAATAATTTCCTCTTCACTTTCAGAAGAGAATGCACGAAAGGTTGCAGGACAACCACCTTCTCCTCCGGATACATTACCACCTCTCCCCCAAACTTTTCTTTAAAAGCACTCACTCCTTTCCATGGATGGTTTTTTTTATACCCTCTCCCCCAGCCCCTCTCCCATTGGGAGAGGGGAGCTTTGTTTAAAGATTGTATTGTTGGTGGTGTAATGCCGAAGAGATCATAGGAACTGCATCCTTTTGCTTTGCTTAAACGCATGAATTCCCACTGAAGCGCATACGGGGCCATAACGGCTCTGTGAGAGGCGTTTGATGCTCCGTAGTAATAGAGCCCACTTTCCCCCCAAATAACGCCCAGAAGCCCGGCAATGGGTTTTTTATTCTTGTGGAGACTTTTAATGTTATCTGATTCTGTTAAGTTGTGGAATCCGGAATCAGGAATCCGGGATTCGGGTAGAAATGCAAGTAATATGAAACTGTTATCAAGTTCTGTTAAGAATTTTTGATAGTGTTCTTTTGGATGTCCTTTGAACCGATCACGCTTCGCCGTCTCTTTGACGAGTTCATAAAAAGCATCGATGTCATCCGACTCTTCGACAATGACTCCATGTTTTTCTGCGATGCGAATGTTGTATCTGCCCTTTGGTTTCATTTGATTTAATATTTCTCCTTCTGATTGTTGGAGGTTGATGATGCGGGTTGCTTCAGGCTGTTGGTAACGAGAGGAATTGACAATTGACAATTGACAATTGACAATTGAAAAATCGGTTGGAGGTGAGAAATAAATACTCATGCAACAGTCTTTGCGAGCATCGTTAACTATTGCTTCAAATAAATTGTCAATTATCAATTGTCCATTGTCCCTTAATCCAAGTGGTCCTCTCGGAATCTCCCAGGTCGAAAATCCAAACGTTGTACGATCAATTATGACAAGTGCAGAAGCAATGATTTCATTCCCCTCTTCCTCAACATATATTCTTGTCTCCCGCTCGAGTGCTTCCTGGTACCGCTTCCATTCCAGTGACTGCCACAAAGATCCGCTTGGATGGTCTTTCATCCAGTCGTTGTACTTCTGAAATTCATTTGGTGAGGCGAGAACGCGGATCAAAGGGAAAAGGGAAAATGGAAAAGGGAAAAGTGTAAGGGGAAAAGGGAAAACACATATGTTATTGTAACTCAGGTTACTTGAAAATCGTTTTCCACTTTCCCATTACCCTTTTCCCTTTAGGATGTAGTTATGCCATACACCCTCCCAGACCTCCCATATTCTTACGACGCGCTCGAGCCGTATATCGATGCCAGAACGATGGAAGTGCATCACTCGAAGCACCATCAGGGGTATGTTGATAAAACGAATGCTCTGCTCGAGGGGACTGCGTGGGCAGACAAAACCATCGAAGAAGTCATCGCAAACCTCAATCAGATACCTGAAGAAAAACGAACAGCAGTTCGTAACATGGGTGGGGGAGTACTCAATCACAATATGTTTTGGACGTGCTTAAGCCCAGATGGAGGGGGGGAACCTCAGGGAGCCCTGATGCAAGGCATAAATTCAGCCTTCGGAAGCTTTGGTCAATTCAAGCAGGAATTCAGCACCTCTGCAGCAAATCTCTTTGGATCAGGTTGGGTTTGGTTGATTGTTGAAGGTGAAGAGTTGAAGGTGGCTCAAACAGCAAACCAAGATTCTCCGCTTACAGAAGGGCTGAGTCCAATTCTGTGTTTAGACGTATGGGAGCATGCATACTATCTGAAGTATCTCAATAGGAGGCCAGAATATATTGAAGCGTTTTGGAACATTGTGAATTGGGATGATGCTGAACGGAGTTACGCTGCTTGACATTTACAAAGTTAAGAAGGATGCTTGACATTTACAAAACTAAGCTTAATTTATTCTTGAATATGGCAACACCGGAAACAACGTCTGATTTTCTTAAGGCGCACAGTGTTCCTGATTCGCTGGCAGATGAACTTGCGGCAGAAGTTGATGATACAGTGCAGTGGCTTTCCGGGAAGCTCGGAGGAAATGTTGAAGATTACCGAACAGGCATCGCGCAAAAAATGAAGCTTGTGTGTGAAGGCATGAGACTTAGTGAACATAACCTTGTTATGGTGTTGCGTAGGCAACCAAGTGAGTATGCAAATGAGAAGCTGCAAAACATTCCACGGGATGAATCAGACGATGAGTGGATTGATCGTCTGAGCACTGCAGAAATGGAGTCGTCCGTTGGGCATGTTACTGGAGGGGGCAACAGAATAATCCGGTCGCCCAGAGGCTTATCCTGAGGTGTTTATTAGTAAAGCAAACTAGACATAGAGTACGACAGAGTTTTCATCTCAAATATTTGACTCCCTTCAAGAAAACCGTAAACTGCTCCAGACACAGAAGTTCTTCTTGCGTTTTGAGTCTGTGTTGTCCTCCTTAGTTGAATATTTGTGATACAAGGAGTGGCAACCCTATTTATTTTTCCCTGTATCTCTATGACTCCCAAGAAGAAGATCTCTACAAAGATAAAACAAATTAAGAAAGCACCCGCAAAGAAGAAGGCTCTGGCAAACAAAAAGTCGCCTAAGAAAGTGATAAAGAAGAAGCCGGTTAAAAAGCCCACAAAGAAAGTGTTAAAGAAAAAGCCTATTAAAAAGGCCACGAAGAAAAAGATTGCGAAGAAGGCTCCCAAAAAGAAGTCTCTTCGTCGCGGCTCAGGACAAGCTGTAAAGAAAGTGGCGAAGAAGGCACCGGCTGCAAAACCTCCAAAGAAGGTCCTTCGGTCTGGCTCAGGACAAGTTGCTAAGAAGGCGGTTGCACCGAAGATGATTGAATCTCGAAGGCAAATCGCCGGAAAGCGTAAGATTTTAAGGGTGAAACGCGGATATAGCATGAATGTTCCTGCGGGAGTGTTGCCTCGTGTGGAGTCCCATATCGTTCCGCCATCAGGCCGCATACCGTCTATCTGTAACAAGCTCCCGGGGCACATGATGCCAAAACATGTCCATGATGGAAGGCTGTATTTTGTGGATGATGACAGTGGTGGAGCGCTGATTCCTTCACTCATTGAGATGCAGCTTAGAAGCTATGAGTGGTTCCTTACAGAAGGGCTCAAGGAACTCATGCAGGAGATAACTCCCATTACGGATTTTTCGAATAAGAAAATGGAGCTCAATATTCTCGGGCACACCTTCGATTCTCCCAAGTACGATCCGGAAACCTGCCGTCGCAGGAATTTGAGTTACGAAGCGGTGATAAAAGGTCATGTGCAGCTCATTAACAAGGAGACCGGGGAGATCAAGGAGCAGGATGTTTTCCTGGGATCCATTCCGCTCATGACAGATGTGGGAACGTTTATTGTCGGTGGCATTGAAAGGATTGTGGTGCACCAACTTGTTCGTTCACCGGGTGTTTTCTTTTCGAAGATGTCCGACTACCCGAAGAATCACGCTGCCAAGATCATTCCCAAGCGCGGCGTATGGCTGGAGATTGAGACGGACCGTCGCGGAATAATCTCTTGTAAAATTGATCGCAAGCGTAAGATTCCTATCACGCAGCTCCTGCGTATTTTCGGATATGACACGGACTCAAAAATTCTCGATCTCTTCTCCGATGTTACCAAGGAGAAGGATTTCATTCTGGCGACTTTGGAGAAGGATCCTGCACGGACCGTGGAAGATGCGTATCAAAGTGTGTACCGAAAAGTGCGCCCGGGGGATCTGGCAACACCGGAGAATGCCAAGCAATTGATCGACTCTATGTTCTTCGACTTCAAAAAGTATGATATGGGTGCGATTGCGCGATATAAGATGAATCGCCGTTTTGGGTTCAATACGCCAAGTGACGAGGAAAACCGAGTGTTCCAGATCAAAGATTTCGTCGAGATTTTGCGTGAGCTCATTATTTTGAATAATGGAGAAGGTGTCGCAGATGACATCGACCATTTGAGTAATCGTCGCGTGCGTAGCGTGGGGGAACTTGTGCAGAACAAGTACCGTGTCGGGCTTATCCGCACGGAACGTATCGTCAAAGACCGTATGACGGTGATGGACTTAGAGACCGTTACTCCGATGCAGCTCATTAACTGTCGTCCCATTACGGCAGCGATGCGTGAGTTCTTCGCCAGCTCCCAGCTCTCACAATTCATGGATCAAACGAATCCCCTCGCGGAGCTGGCACATAAACGCAGGCTCTCTGCCATGGGTCCCGGAGGCCTCTCTCGTGAGCGCGCTAGCTTCGATGTCCGTGACGTGCACCAGAGCCACTATGGGCGTATCTGCCCGATAGCAACACCGGAGGGGCCAAATATCGGATTGGTGGTTCATTTGGCGGCGTTTGCGCGTGTTAATGAGTATGGATTCCTGGAAACACCGTACAGGGAGGTGAAACACACAGTGTCTCTCAATCCTGATAAGCTCCTGGGTCGTATCTTAGATACAGATATCCGGGAGAGCCGCTCGCTCGTCGCGAAGGAAGGACAGAGAATTGATACAAAAGAGTTAGCACGTAAAGTGATCGCACAACTCAAGAAGGAGAAGCAGACATCG
Source organism: Patescibacteria group bacterium (assembly GCA_043819035.1). GTDB lineage: Bacteria > Patescibacteriota > Gracilibacteria > Peribacterales > Peribacteraceae > UBA2144. Next base: position 9,807 of record JBDRFD010000049.1, read on the forward strand.
GTTCCGGTGCGCGCGTATGTCACCGGAAAAACACTTTTTGCCGATGCAGAACAAGAGCGCAGGCTCACAATCGCGCAAGCTCAACGCAAGTTCACTGAACATAGTGAGTTTATAAGCTCACGTATTTCTGCCAGGCGCGGCGGAGAACCGATGCTCGCGCATGTGCGGGACATCACCCATGTGGATGTGTCGCCCAAGCAAATTCTATCGCTCTCCACAGCCTTGATTCCATTTTTGGAGCATGACGACAATACTCGCGCATCCATGGGAACGAACATGCAACGTCAGGCAGTTCCTCTTTTAAAGCCGCATGCTCCTTTGGTTGGCACCGGCATGGAAGGTCTGGCGGCACGTGCAGCCGGTCATGCGGTTCTTGCGGAAGAAGAAGGAGAAGTGGTGTACAGCGACGCGAAAGAGATTGCTGTGGTATATCGCTCAGGACGCAAACAGGTCTATTCGCTCCACGCATTCATTCGTTCGAATCAGGGAACCTGCTTCAACCTGCGCCCGCGTGTACAACGCGGTCAGAAAGTTCGTAAAGGAGACAGCCTCGCCGATGGAGCTTCTGTGGATGAAGGTGAGTTGGCACTCGGGCAAAATCTCCTCGTCGCGTACATGTCGTGGGAAGGATATAACTTTGAAGACGCTGTTATCCTCTCGAACCGTGTTGTGAAAGACGGGCTCTTCGATTCAATTCACATTGAATCGTACACAACGGACATTCGTGATACGAAACTCGGACCCGAAATGGTAACGCGCGATATTCCCAATGTAGGCGAAGCGAAGCTAAAGGATCTGGACGTGGATGGAATTGTGCGGATCGGTGCGACAGTTCACGAAGGAGATATCCTCGTTGGAAAGATTACGCCGAAGGGTGAAACAGAACTCACACCAGAAGAGCGGCTGCTGCAAGCCATCTTTGGTGATAAAGCAAAGGATGTGAAAGATAGTTCATTGCGTCTTCCCGGCGGTGCCGGAGGAAAAGTGGTTGATGTGCAGATCTTTGATCGCACAGAAGGAGACGAGCTCTCGACAGGAGTGATTAAACAAATAAAAGTCTTTGTTGCACAGACGCGTAAGATTCAAGTTGGAGACAAGATGGCAGGACGACATGGAAACAAAGGAGTCATCGCGCGTATCGTTCCGGAAGAAGATATGCCGTTCCTGGAAGACGGAAAGCCGGTTGATATTATTTTGAATCCTCTTGGTGTGACGTCTCGTATGAACATCGGTCAAATTTTGGAGACACACTTGGGATGGGCGTGCCAGGTACTGGGTATAAAAGTAGCATCTCCTCCGTTGGATGGAATTTCGACAGATATGATTGGTGATTACCTTGAGGCGGCAGGTCTGCCACGTTCAGGGAAAGTACAGCTCTTTGACGGAAAGACAGGGGAAGCCTTTGCTCATGAAACGACAGTTGGAATCGTGTATATGCTTAAGCTACTCCACTTGGTGGAAGACAAGATCCACGCACGAAGTGTTGGTCCGTATTCACTTGTCACGCAGCAACCGCTCGGCGGAAAAGCACAACATGGAGGACAGAGATTCGGAGAAATGGAGGTGTGGGCGTTGGAAGCGTACGGTGCCGCGCATACTTTGCAGGAGATGCTCACCATCAAGTCCGATGATGTGATCGGTCGTAGCAAAGCATACGAAGCGATTGTGAAGGGTGAGCCGATTCGAAGGCCGTCAATCCCTGAATCGTTCAACGTTCTTGTTAAAGAGTTGCAAGCGCTTGGTCTGAAAGTTGATCTCCTGAAGTTTAAAGATGAAGTTGAGCCGGAAGAGCGCGTGACGATTGAGAAAGGAGAAGTGGAGACAATCGATATGGGGTCGCGTGTGAAGGCGGAGCAAGAGTCGGAAGAGATCGTTCCGATTGAAGATAAGATTTCAGAGATGGGTGCACTGAGTGATGAAACTCCGCAAGAAATCCAGAAGGGGATTGAAGAAGGAAAAGAAGTGGAAGCCACCGGTGTGACGGCGAAGGAAGAGATGGAGGAGGCGGCGAGTGAGGAGTCTATGGAAGCGGCTTGATGCTTGATTATGACTTTGACTTTCGACATGAGACCTGTGACATGCGACGAATCGTCACAGGTCGCAAGTCGCAGGTCACATGTCTTCCCAGATTCTTCCAATAACAGTATTATCTTTTCGTTCTAATAATTTCCCCACTCTTATAATGAAGTCCGTGAATAAAGTGACACTGCTTGGAAACGTCACACGAGATCCAGAGCTAAAGAACACAACCAACGGCCAGTCTGTGTGCACGTTCGGTCTTGCTACCAATCGTGTTTGGCGAGATGGGACGGGAGATAAGCAAAGTCTCCCCGAGTATCACAACTTGGTTTCCTGGGGAGGGCTCGCAGAGTTCTGCGCTGAGAACATTAAAAAAGGAAAGCCGCTCTATGTTGAGGGGTATTTAAAGACGCGTAGTTGGGATAGCCCGGAAGGCACCAAGATCTTCCGTACAGAAGTTGTGCTGGAGAATATCGTGCTACTTGGACCTCGCGATGATGCGATCAAATCTGTTGAAGATGTCCCTGTTGCGGATACTGCAGTGGCTGCACAGCTCGAAGAGATGCCGCTGGAGGAGGTGGCTTGATTTGTTGTCCGTTGCTCGTAATTAGCGCAGTAGCGCAGTAGCGCAGTACGTGCGCAGGGATTTTTTACTGCACTGCAGCCTGCTGCGCCAAAGTCCAGAGATGCTTACAGAATTGAACAGTATGCAAGAGCAGAATGTTGACACGGAACGTCAGTAAGCAAAATTTTGTTCATGAGGCCTTGCCCCTTCAGCCAGAAGATTGGAGCCGTGGACTTGGGCCGCGCCGCGCCGCTGGTTTTTCTACTATTTCATGAAAATCACAGGGGGTGTGGGGGACCCCGAGCTTTCTATTGATCGTAGCCTGGAGCTTCGCCTGCGTCGGTTCTAACGCAATTCGTTCTCCTCCATGATATGCCACATACCACCCTCTATGTGTCCGTAGCAACAAGGGCTTCTCCTGTATCCACAACAAATCGTTCGGTGTGAGTTGCCTCACAGTTTCTTGTGGCACTGTACTTTCTTCCAGCTGTTCATCGGGATCGGGATCGGGGGACTCTAAAGGGGGAGACATATGATAGTTGGTAGAAAGAAAGGAAGCGATTCTTCCACCAATTGCCCCTTCGTGCAAATCATTAATCGATATTTTCATTGGAAAATAATAAACAACCATAAAAAGCTGCGAGTGGAAGCAGGAGGTTAATTCTTGCCAACTATCCCTAACATCAAATTTTCGACTTTTTCCGCAAATAGTAGCTTTTTTCTTGACTCTCAATCCCCTCAAAGTACAATTTGCAGGCTTTATGTTTTTAAGCGCTTACCCGCCGGATTCGAAGCCCTGAAAAGGGCGGTATATCGAGTTCTGCGGGTGTGCGTAAGCCACCCGCTTTTTGTTTTCGCACAGCGAAAACAACCCTGAGCGACCCCGAGCTTTTGCGAGGGGGAGTCGAAGGGCTCGGTTGGCTGGAGCTACCTTGTGCTCATTGAAATCACCGGAATCAGCACGAAAATATAGAAATTTTTTGTGTCATCCATCAACAGTTAACAATTAACAGTTAACAATTAACTGCGGGGTTAGTGATCGAAACGTATGTTTCACTCATTCTTTCCAATGTTAAATGTTAAAGGTTAATAGTTAATTGTTACTTCGGTGAGCACTTCTTGCTTGCCTTTACCCTGAGTTTATCGAAGGGTTACGGGTGACACGTGAACAGAAAATCAACAATTAACAATTAACCAGCCTTCGCCAGCTACGGCCGGCAGGCAATTAACAGTTAACAGAAGAAGTTATGATTGAGACTTATGTTTCACTCACTGTTTCCAAAGTTAAATGTTAAAAGTTAATAGTTAATTGTTATCTAAGAACGTTACTCATCGCATCACATGGATGCCTCGACTCTGTACTCCGACGAAGGACGTGGCCAGCTGCGATAAGCCTCGGTGAGCTGCTAGGCAAGCGCTATCAGCCGGGGATTTCCGAATGGGGAAACCTATCTTCCGTAATGGGAAGATGTCTGGTCTTGTTGTTGTCTTTAAAGGTTTTGAGAAATGGTTAAATGGCTGAATGGTTGGATGGCTCGTAAGCGAATTACGAACTATGTGTCACTTTAGTAACCATCCAACCATCCAACCATCCAACCATTTAACCTAAGAACTTGAATATGATTGATATATTATCAAAGCCAACAACAAGACCAGACGGTCACTCTGCGAACTGAAACATCTCACGTAGCAGAGGAAAAGAAATTAATAAAGATTCCCTTAGTAGTGGCGAGCGAAAAGGGAAAAGCCCAAACGCGCTTCGCGCGTTGGCAATTAGCAATAAGCTTATTAGCAAATTAGCTTTGACTGTTTTGGGTGAACGAGAATTATCCCAATTAATAAGGAAGCTAATTGCTAAGTGCCAATAGCCAATTGCTATCGCGCGGAGCGCGAGTTGTAGGACCTCGACATCTGATTCTATCTGTATAGGCAAACGACCCTGGAACGGGCGGCCAAAGAGGGTGAGAGCCCCGTCGCCGAAATATTGATAGACGGTAGAGGATTCCTGAGTAGGATCGGACACGTGTAATCCGGTCTGAATCTGGGTGGACCACCATCCAAGGCTAAACAGGTACAGAGATCAATAGCGGAAAGTACCGCGAGGGAAAGGTGAAAAGCACCCCGAAAGGGGGATGAAATAGTCTCTGAAATGTGATGCGTTCAAAGAGTGGGAGCCCCTCACTTTTGGTTTTGTAAACTTGGTATTGTTTAAAGTAGTGACCGGATAGCATGTTAGCAATTAGCAGTTAGCAATTAGCTTTAATAAAGCTAAGAAGCTAATTGCCAATAAGCTAATTGCTCTCAAGTACTTAAGTAACAAATACCCAGGCAATCGAAATCAAAAGCGAGGGGTGACCGCGTGCCTTTTGCATAATGAGCCAACGAGTTTGTCGTCTGTGGTCGGCTAAGGGATTTATACCCGGAGCCGGAGCGAAAGCGAGTCCGAACAGGGCGTGTGCCCCGCTTTTGGTTTCAATGTAGTTTGATGTTGTTTTATTTGCTATTGAAGAGCATGTTAGCAATTAGCAGTTAGCAATTAGCTTAACAAAGCTAAAAAGCTAATTGCCAATAAGCTAATTGCTCTCAAGAACTAGAGGAAAGATATCAAAGTAATTGAAATCAAAAGCGGGGCATTGATCGCAGGCGCAAGACCCGAAACCGGGTGAGCTACCTATGGGCAGGGTGAAGTCCGCCGGAAGGCGGATGGAGGCCCGAACTCACTGATGTCACAAGATCAGGAGATGACCTGTGGGTAGGGGTGAAAAGCCTACCGAACCCGGAGATAGCTGGTTCTCCTCGAAATGCCTTTAGGGGCAGCCTCATAGTACACGTCAGGGGGTAGAGCTACTGTTTGGATGCGGGGGTCTTCTCGACCTACTAAATCCTGACAAACTCCGAATACCTGACCTTTGGCTATGGGAGTGAGTCTGCGACAGCTAACTGCCGTAGACGAAAGGGAAACAACCCAGATCACTTGCTAAGGTCCCAAATCATAGTTCAGTGGAGAAGGTGGTACAGGTGCATGGACAACCAGGAGGTTGGCTTAGAAGCAGCCATCCTTTAAAGAAAGCGTAACAGCTCACTGGTCGATTGCACTTGTGCGCCGAAAATGTAACGGGGCAAAACTATGAACCGAAGCAGTGGGTGTAGCTTTGCTACTACAGAACAATAGAATGACTAATAAAAAACTAACAACTAACAACTTACAAATAACAACTTACAACTAACACTTGTTGTAAGTTGAAAGCGAAGCGTGTTATCAGTTGTTAGTTAAAAGATTCACCAATTGTTTTGTAGCAGCAAAGCTACGCAGTAGAGGAGCGTTCCGTTCAGCAGTGAAGCAGTACTGTGAGGTATTGTGGAGCGGACGGAAGTGAGAATGTTGGCATGAGTAACTACTAGGCAGGTGAAAAACCTGCCCGCCGAATCCCCAAGGTTTCCCACGCAACGGTAATCGGCGTGGGGTTAGTCGGTCCTAAGGTCAGGCCGAAAGGCGTAGCCGATGGACAACAGGTCAATATTCCTGTACCGCATGGAGATCGTCAGAGGGTGTCGTTTGATAATTTCGCGAGCCTCTGGTCTGCACCACCTTGCTCTCAAAAAAACGGAAAAGTGAAAAGGGAAAGTGGAAAACTTTTCCCTTTACCACTTTCCACTTTCCGTTTTCTCTGAGGGTAGAGTGGTGTAGATCATGTTCACGGAAAAGGATAATGTCACTCTAGGAGCGGTGTGACGGAACGGGAGGACCAGAGCGTGTGTATTGACTGCACGTGGAACGCAGGAAACGTTGATCCCGGGAGGTAAATCCCCCGGGAGAGTTGACTGCGGATCCCAATTACCTCGCGCAAGCGGGATGAGTCTGACTTCTTCTGTTTCCTAGAAAACTATCGCTCATAGAGCTCCGTGTGACCGTACCGCAAACCAACACCGGTGGGGTGGTCGAGTAGACCAAGGCGAACGGGTAATGTCGTGTCAAGGAACTCGGCAAAATAGCGTCCGTAACTTCGGAATAAGGACTGCCAACCTCGCTTTGCGAGGCAACAATACAACCAACAACACGTCCCTTTGGGGACTTTCAACTTACAACAAGTTACTGTATTATTCTCCGCTATGGCATTTAGATTTCGACAATTTAAGGTCTATAAAGATGCAAAGCTGTTTCGAAGGACAGTACATAAGTTACTGAAAAAATTTCCATCAAGAGAACAATACAAATTAGTAGATCAGATCGAAAGAGCATGTAATTCAATCCTACTCAATATTGCTGAAGGATCCTCAAAGAAATCTGATATGGATTTTGCAAGATATCTTGAAATATCTTCTGGATCAGTTAATGAAGTAGTGTCTGGATTTGATGCTGCGCTTGATGACAAAATCATTTCAAAAGAAGAGTTTCAGCAATTAGAAAGTGAAGCTGAAAATGTCGTAAACCAGTTAGGAGGATTTATGAGAAGTTTACGCAAGAAATAAGATAATATTGTAAATTGTTAGTTGTTAGTTGTCAGTTGCACCGCGAAGCGGGGTTGGCTGCAACAAAAGAGCCCAGGCGACTGTTTACCAAAAACACAGGTCCCTGCAAAGTCGTAAGACTACGTATAGGGGCTGATGCCTGCCCAGTGTCAGAAGGTTACGTGAGGGGGTGCAAGCCTCTGATCTAAGCCCTGATGAACGGCGGCCGTAACTATAACGGTCCTAAGGTTAATCTACGATTACGTTCAATCGCTAGCCTTAGGCAAAAATCGAACTATATGCGGAAAAGTCTTCAAAAACTCTTCAGTACTTGTCTATACTTCTAGTCAGTAAAAATCTGAGAGACACGGAGAAAATCCGCAGGGAAGATCCCGCATTTGCGGGAAACCCTCAGAGACTATACGTTCGATTCCGATTATGATGCTCACAGCACAATGGATAACTGGCTTTACAGACGGAGAAGGATGCTTCCATGTAAGCATAAATCCTCATGAAGAAATGTCAGTTGGATATCAGGTACTTCCTGAATTCACTGTTGTGCAGCATAAAAAAGATATTCAAATACTCCATGCGATGAAGGCATACTTCAAGTGTGGCGTGGTACGTACCAATCATGGTGACCGTTATGCATACCGCGTTCGTAGTATTGAACATTTGGCATCAATTATTATTCCTTTTTTCGAGAAATACTCTCTAAAAACGAAGAAAAATTTAGATTTTCTCGCGTTCAGAGATGTTATTCACCTGATGCAACAGAAGAAGCATCTTACTAAAGAAGGAATAGAATCTATTCAGAAGATCATTAATTCAATGAATAGAAGTCGGAAATGAGATAGTCCGAACTGCATGGAGACATGCAGATCTCAGCAGAAATGACTGAGACCTCCGGTGAACCGGAGCGTAACAATCTTGAGCGAAATTCCTTGTCGGGTGGTTGTATAACCACGTAAAGCGACTACGTCGCCACGTGGTAAACTTGCCCGAGTAGAGAGTAATCTCTATGTGTTGAGGAAAAATCGGTAAACAGATTTTAAGAGTTCCAGTCTGTTGACAACAGACAAACCATTCAAATTCAACACAAAACGTCCCACCTACGCTCGTTTTGCGAGCTACGGCGGGTGGCGTTCTTGATCAATTTCAAGGATGCCAGGCTATATGCTGGAAAATCCGTGTATGGAGCACTACGTATCAACAATTGACAATTAACAATTGACAATTGACAATGCTAATTGGGTACGTGACAATGTGCCTCCTGCGCCATGAACTACTTTGAGTTCACGGCAACGGACAATCAGCAGGAAACTTCTTCCCACAATATTTATGGATGGAATTACGAGAACAGAGGCAGGTGAGGCATTCTCTCTTTTGAGGGAGGACAAAGGTCTAACTGCTATCTCTCAAAGAACACATTTTGATCCAGAAGCTGCAAGGAAAGTAAAAAGATTGGATTATTTATTAGAAAAATTTAGAAATTCAGGGTATGCAGCATTCGTTGAAGAAGAAGGATCCTCAGAGACTACACGCCACGCTCCTAACGGTAACAATTAACAATAAACACGCTCGCTTCGCGAGCTGTTAACAGTTAACAATTAACAGTTAATTGTTCACCCGAAGGGTGATGATATAGTCCGATCCCCATGGCGACATGGGGGGCTGCAAAAAACGAGCAGCCGATAAAAAACGATCGTTGACGAACAGCAAATAACTGACAACACGCGTGCTTCGCACGCTTTCAACACGCTTCGCTTTCAACAATCAACAATGGTGAAAGTGATTGAAGCGAACGTGTTGTTTGTCGATAGTTGATTGTTACGCGCTTTGGCGCGTTGAAGTTCCGACCCGCACGAATGGTATAACGGTCTGGGCACTGTCTCGACGCGACGCCCGGTGAAATTGCAGTCCCGGTACAAATGCCGGGTTGATTACGGAAGGACGAAAAGACCCTATGAAGCTTTACTATACGCTGGCATTGCAGAGTTGGTATGTGCGTGCAGGATAGGTGGGAGACTTTGAAGCCCCCGCGTCAGCGGAGGTGGAGTCATCCTTGAGATACCACCCTTACATTCTGATTCTGCTCACTCTTTATATGTACACATATGAGGGGGACAGTGCTTGCTGGGTAGTTTAACTGGGGCGGTTGCCTCCTAAAATGTAACGGAGGCGTGCATAAGGTCACCTAGCGCCGGATGGAAATCGGCGTGATTGTATAATCGCATAAGGTGGCCTAACTGTGAGGCTTACAGGCCGAGCAGAGACGAAAGTCGGCGATAGTGATCCGGTGTCCGAGCAGTTTTACATTGCTCATACCACGTGGGTGGGACATCGCTCAACGGATAAAAGTTACTCTAGGGATAACAGGCTGATCGCTCCCAAGCGCCCACAGCGACGGAGCGGTTTGGCACCTCAATCGGGGTGCTGCAGAAGTAATTCTGCACCAAAAATTCGGCTTATAACGGTGAAACCGTAGCGAGCACTGTGGAAAGTTTGCTCGTCGGCAATACCGTGGGAAGCCTCCTTCGAACAGTTAACAATGAACAATGAACAATAAACAATTAACTATGGAATAATTTCCGAAGATTGTATCTGAGGAAAAGACATTGATGTTAATTGTTAATTGTTACAGGTTAATTGTTGTCGGGTGGCCCCGTAACGACTGACCCGAAAGGGAAGATCAGCTCCACTTTCCGTGGTTGCTATAATCTGCAAATGATATTTCAAATGTGGTTATTGCGACATTGGAAAGTGGGGCTGATAACACGCCGATTCCTGCGTCATTAAAATCAGATTATGTCAGTCCGCCTATGGCGGACGGACTAAGATCGATTGCAGGAAAAAGATATAGTCTGCGCCATATGAAAGTATGGATTTAGTACGATGTCGGCTCATCGCATCCTGGGGCTGAAGAAGGTCCCAAGGGTTTGGCTGTTCGCCAATCAAAGCGGTACGCGAGCTGGGTTCAGAACGTCGTGAGACAGTTTGGCCTCTATCCTCCGTAATCACTTAGAGATGTGAAGGAAGCTGCTCCTAGTACGAGAGGACCGGAGTGGACGAACCTCTGGTGAACCTGTTGTCGTGTCAACGGCAACGCAGGATAGCTATGTTCGGAAGGGATAACCGCTGAAGGCATCTAAGCGGGAAGCCCCCCCTGAGATTGCATCTCTCCATCAGTCCGCCGCAAGATCAGCGGCTTGATCGGCCACAGGTGTACGCACGGTAACGTGTTCAGCCGAGTGGTACGAATGGACGATTGAACGTTCTTTTTTCAACTAACAACACGCTCCCTTTGGGAGCTTTCAGCAATCAACACGCGCTTTTGGCGCTTTCAACATCATGTTGAATGTTGATTGTTGAGAGTCACGCATCAGCGTGACGTGTCGTTAGTTATCCTGTTCACGTGTGACCTTTTCAACAGTTGGCATCTGACTTTTAACTTTTGATTTTGGAAGAAATGATTGAAACATTAGTTCCATCATTAACTCCGTAGTTAACTGTTAATTGTTAATTGTCAATTGTTGTTAGGCAAGCAAGACGTGGTCATCCACACTTGTTCCTTTTAAAGATCTCATAATCTTGGTATCTCTAGCGAAGGGGGTACACCCGTTCCCATCCCGAACACGGCAGTTAAGCCCTTCAGCGCCGATGGTAGTGCGACTTTGCGTCGTGTGAGAGTAGGCCGATGCCAAGATTATGGGATTTTAGTATGTAAAAATTTGAGGCTCATTATATTCCACTCTTGCCCTGAGCGATCCCGCCTCAGCGGGAGAGTCGAAGGATGCCAAGATTATGGGATCTATTTGTTATAACCCAACATCTCCACAAATCCGCAAGTTCCGTCCGGTGATCAAAACAGAGAAAAATGGTATAATGATCAGAAAAACTCATGAAAAAACAAACTCGAATTCCCATATTTATGGCATGTATCCTGCTTGTAGCAGGAGCCGGCCTCAGCTTGCAGCTTTATCAGAGGAACGGCGCGGGCGAGAATGGATATGAAGCCCAGCTTTTCAGTTACTGCGGCAATGGGCGTTGCGAGAGTGGTGAAATAAGAACGTGTCCACAGGATTGCGGTGGAGGAGATCCATTAGATCCGTGCGCTTTCTGTACTCAATCTACCTGTCCACCGCACAATTACTGTTTTGCATCGTATGACTACCCGGCGAATACCAGATGTACCACGGAGGAATTCATATACACAGGCGGTTGGATAAGGTGTACGGAGCTAACGCCTGTATGCGGCGATGGTTGGGTGGAAGGAGGCGAGCAATGTGAAAGAAATGATGATTGTTGGCAGTGGGGCAGCGAATTAATGTGTAACGATTCATGTATGTGCGAGCCGCACTGTGGCAATGGTGTTATTGATTACGATTTGGGTGAGAGTTGTGAGCAGGATAGCGATTGTACTTACGCCGCTCATTATTGCTCTTTGCAATACTGTCAGTGCGAAGGAACTCCATGTCCGGATGGTTCCATTCAAGGTAATGAGGAATGTGATGATGGAAATTACGGGATCGGTGATGGTTGCGATTATTGTATGGCAGAACCGGGTTGGGACTGCAATCCACGCAATTGGCCTCAGTGCACTCCCGTTTGCGGCGACTGGATGATTGTCGGTACTGAGCAGTGTGATGACGGTAATTTGAATAGCGGAGACGGATGCTCATCCTCGTGTCAAACTGAGGCGGCGCGTTCTGTTTGTGGTAATTACATTATTGAACAGGGTGAAGGTTGCGATGACGGGAATAAAATCAGTGGTGATGGCTGTTCTGGTAACTGTACAACCGAAAATGGATGGCAGTGCAGGCGTGTTTGCAGTCAGGCTTCTCTTGATGTTGTTGTTGCAGATGAAACAGTTGTTACTGCAAAACGCCCTACGCTCCTGGCACAACTCTTTGATGCTGTTCAATCGTTCTTCTCTTCCTTCCAAAAAGACAGTACTGATGATGTATCAGTTGAGATAGCTACTGTGGCTGTTGTTTGCGGTGATGGTATTCGTGCAGCGGGAGAAGAATGTGATTGGGGGATTGAAACAGGTCAATGGACATGCGGTAACAACACAATGTATTGCGATTTGCCTCCACCAATAGGCAATGGAACCTGCCAGTGTCTTCCTGTGCCTGTTGAATGTGGTAATTATATTCTGGAAGAAGGCGAGGAATGTGAACTCAATTATTCCTGTTACGGAGGGGGCACATGCAATTACAATACTTGTCTGTGTGAAGTTGTCTGTGGCGATGGAAGTGTTGGTAATGGCGAAGAGTGTGATGACAGGAATACAAATAGTAATGATGGTTGTTCCTCCGAGTGCTTAAATGAGTTCTGCGGCGATAGTGTAGTACAGCTGCGGGAAACGTGTGATCCGGGGAGTGTCTGTACAGAACACGATGTCTGGAGCTCTATCAGCTGCAGTGATGATTCTGATTGCAGATCTATAGGGGCAACTTGTGGGTATACTCCACAAAGGGGAAAAGTATGCTACTGGGTTACGAAATACAGCAGCATTTCCTGTCGCAATAGTGCGGGATGCCCGGCAGGTTTTGATGGATGTCGGATTGATATAAGAAGCGATTGCAACGAAGTCTGCCGATGGCGCCCTTCGCAGTGCGGCAATGGCGTTTTGGAGGATGGAGAGGATTGCGAGGACAGCTCACATTGCAGAGCAAATCAGTACTGTTCGAACTGTGTATGCTATGACCCGGGACCGCAGCCATACTGCGGCGATGGGTCTTTGGATATCGGCAACGAAGAGTGTGAGTATGACCATCAGTGCAGTGCCGGCGAGATATGCAACAATCAATGTCAATGTGAATCTACTGGTTCTCAGCAGTGTTACAGCGATTGCTCGCCCATCTGTGGGGATGGTCTGGTTGTGGGAGATGAGGAGTGTGATGATGGAAACACAAGAAATGGCGATGGCTGTTCATCGACTTGTAGGATCGAGCGTGGATGCAATATTACTGACGAATGCCGTTCAAATGCGGATTGTTTGCCTAATGAGACATGCAATCTTATAAGCTGTACATGCGAAGTCCAGCAACCATTATGTGGCAACGGTATTCCAGAGACAGGCGAGGATTGCGACGATGGCAATACATCCAACACCGATTCATGCACGAACTCCTGTTATGACGCAGATTGCGGTGATGGTTATAAATGGACAGGACACGAGGAATGTGACGACAGCAATACATCCAACAGCGATGCCTGCACGAATTCCTGTGATAACGCCGAATGTGGTGATGGGTATAAATGGATAGGACACGAGGAATGCGACGATGGCAATACCACGTCCTCAGACGGATGTTCTGCACTCTGCAAAAATGAAGTGAATCCGTCCTGTGGAGATGGCAATTCTGACCCC
>JBDRFD010000050.1:0-5879 GCA_043819035.1 Patescibacteria group bacterium
CATGTTGTCATTTACACTACGTCCTGCGGTGATGACATGTGTTTCCATCCCCAGTTGCTGAGCCTTTTCTACTAGGTAATACGGATCCACCCCAATACAGTGTCCTCCCACAAGACCGGGCTTGAATGGGAGAAAATTCCATTTGGTTTTGGCTGCACTCAGTACGTCTTTTGATGCTATTCCCAATTTGTTGCACATCATGGCGATTTCATTAACGAAGGCAATATTGAGATCGCGCTGTGCATTTTCGATAGCCTTGGCCATCTCTGCAACTTTAATACTTGTGGCACGGTGAATGCCTGCTTCGATAATGGATTCATAGAGTTTACAAAGCGTATCGGCAGTTTTTTCATCTTGTCCTGCGACCACTTTCACAATTTTTGTGACAGTATGTTCTTTGTCTCCGGGGTTAATACGCTCAGGAGAGTAACCAAGTTTAAAGCCTTCGCCACACTTGAGTCCGGATTCTTTTTCGAGGATCAGTCCGCAAATTTCTTCGGTCGTGCCGGGGTACACGGTCGATTCATACACAACGATTGCACCTTCCTTCAGGTTCGCTCCAACCGTTTTCGTTCCCGCCTTCAGAATATCGATATCGGGTTTTTTATCTTTATCAATCGGTGTGGGAAGCGCAACAATCACAACATCTGCTTCTTTCAGAGAAGTAGGGTCGGTGCTGAATTCGATAGAAACTTCTTTAAGCTGGTTTTCTGTAAGTTCTCCGGTGCTGTCTTTTCCTTCTTTCATCTCTGCAATACGTGCCTCATTCACATCGTACCCGATGGTGCGGTACCCCTTCTTCGCAAAAGCGTGCGCGAGCGGGAGGCCGACGTATCCCAAGCCGACGATTGCAATAGTCTCTTTCATGTTTGGCGCTAGAGTAGCGCAGTCTCTTTATGGAGTGAGAGCTTTTTTCTCAATTTCTTTAGAGCAAGCCACTTTCATAGTATTCCTTTATGCCTTTCTTAAATGGATAGTTCGGCTTATATCCCAGTTTGTTCTCAGATTCACTGATTTCTGCCTGTGTATGGTGCTGGAAAAAACTATAGGGGTTCTGATAGTAATCTGTAGGCAGATCAGCACCGAAGAGCCCATTGAGTATCGCAATAATTTCGTTGTAGCTCACAGGGGCGCCGGTTCCAATGTTGTAGATGCCACTCTTTTCCTTTCCTGCATGGAGAGCAAGAAGGTTAGCTTGAATGACGTCCTTAATGTACACATGATCCCGGCGTTGTTCGCCGTCGTAGAAGACGCGCGGCTTATTGTGCTGCTTAATCGTCTGTGCAAGGTGGTAGACCCAGCTGGCGTGCTCTCGTTTGCATCGCTCTCCCGGGCCATACACGTTGAAGTACCTCAGGCCGATAATCTTGATTGGTGATTTTGCTATACATTCGCGAGCCATCTGATCCATAGCGTACTTCGACTTTCCATATGCATTGATTGGTATTTCTCCTTTGCCAACCTGTTGTGGAGGGGGAGTATTACCATACACAGCGCCTGAGGATGCGTATATCAGATCGGTACCGTGTTTTTCAGCCCAATCAAGCAATAAATGGAACGCTGAGCAGTTTTGTTTCATCATGTATGTTTCGTCTGAAACCGTAGGATCCACACATGCGGCACAGTGTATGATTGCATGAAAGTTTTCCGCGAGACCTTCCCAAAATTCCGGTGTACTGATATCGCCTTTGACAATATCCACTCTACAATTGCCCAAATTTTCCTCTGTTCTGGTTTCCCCCCTGCAGACGCACGTGACTGTATGCCCCTCCTCTTCAAGTGCAGATGCCACACTTGATCCGATAAAGCCGGTTCCTCCTGTGACGAGAATATTCATAGGTAGTTCAAGTGTAACGACCATCAAAGGGCTACGGTAGCAATTTCGCTTGTTCGATTTAAGATGGCATCTTTATTGTTTGATCTAACCACGTCCATTAAGCCTCCCGCTTTGCTGGAGTGACTTCAATGGGTTCCACCGTTCCGGCGTTTTTTAAACACTGTCTTGGTAACAATTATTTTTGGTTGTTTCTTTTTTAAAATTCCTCCACCCCCCGAAGGTGCCCCACAGGGTACAACCCCTCCTCCACCAGCCTTCGTCCGCCACGGCGGACTACGGCGCGGCAGGCGGGAGGAGGGGAGCTCTGCTAAAAGAGTATCAAATCTTGTTTTCTTCAATAACAGTGCACCCCCTCTCCAGTGGAGAGGGGGCCGTGGGGAGAGGTGAACAAAGGAAAGCAAACCAAAAACTAAGAGTCACTTTAGCAAGCCCCTTCTAGGGGCTTTCCTGAAGCTGTCTGTTCTACGGGCAGGGTTTCACAAGCGAACAGGCGAACAAGTGCGTTATCATCTGCTATAGTGCCCGCAACTCATGAAGCATCTTATCTTTGGCCGCGCACAGTCGGTTCATATCCAATTCTTGCGGTACTTCTTTGTTGGGGGGTCTTCTGCCGTGCTGGATCTTTTGGTGTTCGCCATTCTCATTGAGTACTTCGATATCCACTATCTTCTTGCCGCCTTTTTCTCATACATGGTCGGTCTCCTTTGGAATTATGTTCTTTGTATTATCTGGGTGTTTGAGAGCAGACACCACCGGGTGCTGGAATTTACGATGGTCTTCCTCATTGCTTTGGGTGGGCTCCTGTGGACGGAGCTTCTGATGTGGATTCTTGTGGAGTTCGCGAACATGGTTCCGATCATTGCGAAAATCATTGTGCTGTGGATTGTGCTACTTTGGAATTTTGGGATGAGGAAGGTGTACGTTTTTCACTGACTTAGACTGATGTATTTTCTTTACAAGAGTAAGTTGAGCGCAGTAGCGCAGTCCTTCGACTGAGCTCAGGACAAGTAGCGCAGTACGAGATCAGATGTTTGTACTGCGCTACAACCTACTGCGCTAAACTGCTAAAGTCTCCCAGAATAATGACCTCTTCAGATAACATTATCGTATTGGGTGCCGGTCCCGCTGGGATGGCGGCTGCTCTTGAGCTCTCACGTGCGGGGAAGCGTGTCACGGTTATCGAAAAAGATTCTCAGGTTGGAGGATTGGCAAAGACATATGTGTTTAATGAACCCGAGGGGACGTATAGATCAGACAATGGACCACATCGATTCTTCAGCAAGAACAAATATCTCTATGACATGATTGGAGACTTACTTGGTGAAAAGTGGACGCAGGTTCCACGGCTTACACGCTTCTTTGTAGGTGGGAAGTTCTACTACTATCCTGTGAGGTTTCGAAATGCACTCGGGCAAATGGGTATTATCAAAGCGTTCAGGGTTCTCTTCGATTACCTGGTCGAACACATCCGTGCGCGCATCAAGCCGCGTGCAATGAAGTCGTTCGAAGATTTTGCAGTTGCGCGCTTCGGACGGACACTTGCGGAATTTAATATGATCAATTACACCGAGAAGATTTGGGGCATTCCTGCTGGTGAGATAAATAAAAACTGGGCGTCACAAAGAATTGCAGGCCTGAGCCTCTTCTCTGCGATTAAGAAAATGATATTCAAGAAAGGAGGGCCTAAGACACTCGTCGATTCCTTCTATTATCCAAGCCTTGGAGCAGGTCTTGTGTACGAAGAGATGAAGAAGAAGATTGAGGAACGAGGTGGTCGGGTTCTTCTCGACGCAGAGCCACTTTCTCTTGTTCATGAACATGGTCGTGTTACTAGTGTAGAGGTGAGGACAAAACAAGGAACTCAATCTTTTTCTCCGCAAGCAGTTATCAGCTCGATTCCAGTGACGCGTGAAGTGGAGCTATTCAATCCTTCAGTTCCGGCGGAAGTTCTTGATGCTGCTAAGAAGCTCCGGTTCCGTTCACAGGTCTACCTCTTCCTCACGATCAATAAAGAAAAAGTCACGGATGATAACTGGGTGTACTTCCCGGATAAGGAAGTTCCATTCGGTCGTATTTCAGAAATGAAGAACTTCAGCAAAGAGATGAGTCCTCCGGACAAAACATCTCTATTTGTAGAATTCTTCTGCTTTGAAGGTGATGAGATCTGGAATGCGTCACATAATGAGCTTTTTGATATGACGATGGAGTGGCTGGAGAAACTCAAGTTCCTTAATAGAGAAGAAGTTCTGAATATTCACCACATCAAACGGGAGCACGCATATCCGATTTATGATTTGGATTATCAAGAGAGAGTGGAGACTGTTATGAAATGGGTGGATTCCTTCGAAAACTTCTTCGCGATCGGTCGGCCGGGAAGATTTAGGTACACAAATCAAGATCACTCGCTCGAGATGGGAATCCTTGCTGCGCGCAGTGTACTAGAAGGGAAGCGGTATGAAGTCGACTCGGTAGGTTCCGGGAAGGAATACTTTGAGCAGGGATATGTACCGGAGAATAATTGAGAATTGAGAATTAAGAATTGGAAATTAACGATCCATGTAGTTTTTTATTATTGTATTGACTACGACATTTAAAAAGAGTTCAATCCACCTCCTATGGAAGATTTCGACCGAGAAAAATCCAGAGCTCTAATGAAAGCCGTTGATGCCCGTGCAGAATTCCCGCTGGAATTATATGTTCCCGTACAGAGCCTTCCTGCCTTTGATGCTGCATTGCAGGTACTGCATATGCCCAAACCACCTCAAAAAGAAGTTAGTGGTGAAGGTGTTTTAGTAAAACTCGTTTTTTCTATGGAGAGGTCACATGATAAGGCAGAGACACTTTTACGAGGTGCAGGTGGGAAGACCCCTAAAGGGTCAGGCTCATTCCGTACTAGAAGAAATTAGTGGAAATATGTCAGGGGAAAGCGGAAAATGATCTGGCGTTTGATCATAAGAAGATTATTAACGATGCGGTTAAACTACAATCGACCATTAATTCACAGTAATCGAAGTACTTGTTTTACTAATGGAGCTTGTGGAAGGGAAAGCCTATATGTCACGAAGAGGCCTCTCTTCTTCATTTTAACCATGCCTGTCAACGCGAGTAGGCGGAGATGTTTTGATGTTGCTTGCTGCTTGAGGCATATTGCTTCTGCAATTTCATTCACTGTTGCATGCATATTCTTCTGCAGAAAAAGGAGTATGTGGAGCCGCTTCTGGCTTGCTAATATTTTTAGTAGTCGTTCGTGGGATTGTAGATCTTTCATGATATTGAGCGTATCAATATAAAACTACTTGCGCAACTAGTTGTATAGTGTGATCCTAAAACTGTCTATTCTCTATTTCAAAATAATCTCAATATTGTTAGGATTTATGTACTCAATTTGATATTTCGTCGTTCCTACAATCCCTGGCTTTATATAACTCTTATGACTTTAGGGCTCATTGTGAGCTTACTCGCGACAACTCCTTCCCCCGATCGTGATTTCTTCTTCTATCAGGCATTTATCGAGAAGCTTGCGAGCGGCGAATTTGATTTTTCGATCCCCGGATTCCACGGGTCTAACGTTTTCGCACTCCCATGGTACTGGATCACGAGCTCTGAGTTTGCTGCAATAGAGATTCAGCTCTTCTTCGCACTTATTCTTCCGCTCTGTGCTTACCTTGCAGGTAAGGCATTGTTTGATTCCAAGTGGCATGGGTTGATGTTGGCAGGAATTATCACAATGATGCCGTTTGTATCGGTGATATCGAAGATCGGATACACCTCTTCGGGGCTTTTTGTTCTCATGCTTCTGACAATCTACGGTGTCTGCCGCGGCAGATGGTGGGCAGGTGTGACGTTTGGATTGGCAATACTTACAAAGCCTTTTGCGCTCGCGCTTCTGCCACTTCTTTGGATCAAGAGGCCGACGGAAGGGAAAAAACTTCTGCGCTATCAGGCACTTCTCGTAGGAATCTCCATTCCGGTTCTGTACGTTATTGTCCAGTATCTTCAGGTGGGGCATGTGATTGTCGGTGTTCATCCGGAGCTCAATGAA
>JBDRFD010000051.1:0-21920 GCA_043819035.1 Patescibacteria group bacterium
CCCTCATCCTATGTTGTTTTTTCATAGGAGACTGCCGCCTCCAAGGCGGAGGAAGGTGAGGATGACGTCAGATCTGCGTGTCCCTTATGCCTGGGGCAACACCCGTGCTACAATGGCCGGTACAGAGGGCAGCGAACCCGCAAGGGAGAGCCAATCCCAAAAAGCCGGTCTCAGTTCGGATTGAAGTCTGCAACTCGACTTCATGAAGTTGGAATCGCTAGTAACCGTAAATCAGCTACGTTACGGTGAATATGTTCCTGGGTCTTGTACTCACCGCCCGTCAAGTCATGAAAGGCAGGGGCGCCCGAAGCACCGTTACTCTCACGAGGCGGTACCACGGTGAAACTGCTGATTGGGACTAAGTCGTAACAAGGTATCCGTAGGAGAACCTGCGGATGGAACACTTCCTTACCAGGGAAATACCGCTTCGCTTCAACAGTTAACCAGTAACTATTAACAATTAACTCCTTGTTAAATGTTAACTGTTAAATGTTAATTGTCGCGAAGCGCAGACATGCTCTGGCCGGTATCAAAAGCCATCATGTTAATGATTGCCAGGGAGATACCCTCATTCAGAGTTAACTGTTAAATTGTTAACTGTTAACTGTTGGATGTTGCCCTGTAGACTTCTCTACTCTGCGATGGTGTGAAATTCAACACGTCCCGCTGCGGCGGGACTTTTAACAGTTAACAATTAACACACTTCGTTTTTAACGGAATTGTTAAATGTTAACTGTTAATTGTTAACTGTTGCCAAGAAATCCCTCTCTGTACATCTCCCTCGCCTTTTGTTGATCCACCCCCCTCGAAGCAAAATAGAAGATCTCCTCCGGACTCACATGCCGCACACTGGCGGCGTGGCTTGCTTTCACGTCATTCGTCTTAATATTTAAACCTGGAACTGCATCAACCTTCGCAGTTTTATCAAGCATCAATATATCTTCCTTCAAAAATACATCTGATCCCACACCTCCCTCGCCCACTTCTATCATTCCATTGCAACTGACTTGTGCATGATCCTCCGCAACACCTTTCATAACCATCTCTCCTCTGCCATTTGCCGCCTTAAAAATATTCTTTGCCGACAACTCGTGTTGGTCTTTTTCTTGTGCGTGAAATATCCAGTGGACTGAACTTTCTCCGTTAACTCCCTTCACTTCTGAAACCAACTCCTGCTTCACAGAGCTTCCTGAAGTTTCATTCTTCCAAAATAGCTTCGCATCTTGTCCAACTCGACCATTCTGTCTGATCACTCCATCGTGAACAGACAAATGAACAGTTAGTTCTGTATTGTTTTCTACAACAACTTCCAAGTCCAATTGAGCATCTTTCACTTGAATAAAATATTCTGAATATGAACCTTCTTCGGCATGCAAGATGAGTTTTGAATCCTCCGTAACGACTATCTTTATTGGATGATCCCTCCGCTCATAACGTGGAATAGTTATTGTCTGCTTTGTGCCCGTAGCTGACGCGGAGACGCTCATGGAGTATGGAGTATACTGCATCTATCATGGAACAACCGCGGATTTTCGTCATTAATGACCCTGATATCGCAGTGGCACTGGAACGGTCTGATGAAATGGATCAGCCTTTCGAGCATCTTCAGCGTCATCAGGATTGGCTGAAAGTTCGTGAACGTGGAGGAATATTCATCGTGAATACTGCGGGAAGAAACGCAGCTCAAAAACTGAATCCAATTGTGTGCATCGAAGAATATCGTAGCCTTGTTCGTGACGCATTGATGAGAGATGAGCCACCTGTTCCACTGGAATATAATGCAATTTGGCAACCGGCAACATGGTTCGATTGCGATGTAGATAACCCTTCACTTACAGAAGAAGAGATATTCAAAAGGACAAGTTTTGTGCATCGTTTACATGATTGCATTCAAAACTACAGAGACCGCTGGAGCAATCGTGTGAGCCGTATCATTCCAGGTGTAGAAAAACTTCCAAAGGCGATCAACATTGCAATGAGGTTTCGCAGTCGTGTAGAGGGCCTTGCACGAAAGAAGGGGGAGCACATCGCATTTTCGTTCGTCTTAGATGAATACCTCAGGCACGGTGATCTAAAAAAGCTCACCAAGAAGCCAAAATCATGACCTTGCTTTATGTTGTTTGTATAGTATATTAATACCATACTTTCCCCCCTTACTTCGTGTTTGATTTTGAAAGTGATGTAGATCCGTTCGATACTGCATACGATGACGTACCAGATACCGGCACAGAAGTTGTCGATCATGATATTGAAGACCTACTCGCACAAGTAAAACAACAAGTTGATGCATTAAGAATCTCTCCCATTAAGAGTGATCACGCATTAGCTGACGAATACGGAGCACAGCTTCAGGGGATTGCGGGAAATATGGCCGAAGGATATGACATGAGAGAAGAACTTGAAGAAATACTGCGCAAAACATCCCCGGAATTCATCGCACAATCAGAGTAATCGGGGATACAATCTGTAATCATGAAAGCCCGCCAACTCACTCTTTTTGATAAACGCGCACAGCCTCCCATTCCTCCCAAGGATGAACGGGAGACACCTGATGCGCCGTGGGATAGAGGAGCGCGTGGAATACATCCCTACATGAGACAAATTGATTTGGCTCTACTAGTTGTCCAGAGGAATCAGGGGCATGATGTTGATCAACAAGAAGTAATGAGTTTTGCCGAAAGAGTACGCGATGCTCAAGACAGAAGCAGAGAAGAGGCAATCGCACTCTTAAAAGAATCCACAACAGATTCAAACCTCAGCGAAAGACTCCGGCATTCCATCGCAGGAATTCTTGGTCATGAAACGCGACGTATGAAAAAGAGGCTTGCAAGACAATGGGCTACAGAAGATAGGTTTCTAACACACCCTCAATGCGAGATTGTACTTCCACCTCAGCTTCATCAATTACTTCTTTGGGGGAGCTGCCGGGGTTTAACAAATTGTCATCCACATAAATGATTTCAGCAATTTCCGGAAACCTGTCTCCAAAAAATTCCAAATGGCTACCTGTTGAGTACACCTGATTATCCTGATCAACCCATACGACAGTGCACCATCTTTCATTTTTAAGAAAAGCCCTCCCACACTTTGCAGTCGCTAATAAACCAAGTAATTCATCTAAACTTCCAATAATCGGATGCTCGAGTTTACAGCCCAGAGCCTTGGACATCTGATCAACATTTTTGATTTCGCTATTGGGATTAATGTCTGCAAGCAATTGGCGAGGATCCTGCTCTGCTTTGGGGGTTTCTGGCTTTGACATAATAGTAAATGGAAAGGGATGAATTGTGCTCTATTGTGCAACTTTTACAAGTAATAAATGTTCGATTATCCAACAGACCCCTCCATCTCCAGCTCAATAAGCCGATTCATCTCAACCGCATACTCTAGCGGAAGCAGTCGAACAATAGGTTCGATGAAGCCGTTCACAATCATCGCTTTTGCCTCTTCCTCGCTTAGCCCTCGCGACTTGAGGTAAAACAAATCCTCGTCACTAAGTTTCCCAACCCTTGCTTCGTGCGCAATCGTCACATCATTGTTACGAACTTTGATATTTGGAACCGTGTCAGTTCGGCTTTTTTCATCGAGAAGCAGTGCATCACACTCCACACTTACTGTGCAGTCGTATGCTTCGGGAGCAATGAAAACAGAACCTCGGTATACAGAAACTCCTCCGTCTTTGCTTACGGACTTGGAAACAATGGAGCTCGAAGTATGTGGAGCCATGTGCAGGACCTTTGCGCCTGTGTCCTGCCACTGCCCTTCGTTTGCAAACGCAAGCCCCAAGTGATCGGACTTCGCACCTTCCCCAACAAGCATAGAACAAGGGTAGAGCATCGTCACTCCTGCACCCATATTGCCTCCGACCCATTCGATGACTGCGTCCTTCTCCACAATCGCACGTTTGGTATTTAAGTTGTACGTATCCTTGCTCCAGTTTTCTACTGAGCTGTAACGAACATGCGAACCGGGCTTCGCAAAAATCTCGACACAGCCTGCATGCAGTGCCTGCGTCCCATACTTGGGAGCAGAACATCCTTCAATGTAATGAACCTCTGCTCCTTCCTCAAGAATAATGAGTGTGTGCTCAAACTGCCCCATATTCGGCGCATTCATCCGGAAGTAGGCTTGCAACGGTTCTGTGACGACGAGTCCTTTGGGGATATAGAGAAACGTACCACCTGACCAGACCGCTCCATGCAGAGCTGCAAACTTGTGATCGGTATTGGGCACGCATTTCATGAAGTGCTCCCGAACAATCTCAGGATGTTCATGAACTGCATCATCCATATCCATAAAGATAACACCTTGGCCCCTCCACTGTTCCTTCAAACTATGGTAGATGATCTCACTTTCATACTGCGCGCCCACTCCAGCGAGCCACTTGTATTCCGCTTCAGGTATTCCCAGTCGATCATAAACTTTACGAATATCTTCCGGAACTTCTCCCCAGTCGGTCGCCTCTTCTAATCCAAGCGGCGCGTAATAAATGATATCATCGATATCTAAATTGCTAAGATCCGGACCCCATTTTGGCAACTTCAACTTATTGAAAATTTCAAATGATTCTATTCGATGCTCCAGCATCCACTTAGGTTCATTCTTATCAGAAGATATATGCTTAATGAGTTCTTGAGTTACACCCTTCTGGACACCATCAATATATGCTGCCGGATTGGACTGATTGTGGACTGAAGAGAGTGTTGGGGGGGAAGACATATTGTTGCTTCTCATCAAGCAGCCAAACCCGGTCGGCGCTCACATGCGCCGATGCGTAACTCGTGGCCATTGAGAATTTTATCTCTGAGTATACGCATACCATCCCGTGTTTCTTTAATATCTGCTTTAATGGAAATAAGATCTTCTTGGATTGTAGCCAGAATATCCAGGACAACCTTAAACTGTTCATCATGCTGATCAATGCGCTTTCCCAACGAGCGCATATCAGACTTTGTTGCCGGAGACTGATCATCTTTCACCATAGAACACACAGGTTATCAAACACCTGTAATGAGCGCAACCTTCCAAATCCTTCATGGTTTTCATTGCGAATGATGCCCAGGCAGAGCAAAATCAGAACTCAAGCCAATTATTGTCAATTACTATGTTTTGTGCTATAATTACACTAAATCATGGACACACTCGATAGTCCTCAGTTGGCTCCCGGAGCACATACCTCCCCTTCCCAGGGGAAAGCTCCTTTGCGCTTCCTGAAGGGAAAAGTTCTGCCTTTTGCCCGCAAACGGTGGAAGTGGCTTCTGGTTCTTCTGGTCATTCTCATCCCTATGGTTTGGGGTATTATATGGCTTTTTGCACCTCAGAAAGCGGAGATGGTCCTCGAGACTTCCCGGCGCGGAGATCTGGTTCAGACGGTAGAGGCTGTGGGGACTGTTATTTCCGAGAAGGATTTGAAGCTTCGTTTCCCTGTCACCGGTGTGGTCGCAGAAGTGTTTGTAGAAGAAGGAGCAACTGTAACCGAGGGACAGGAACTTGCTCGTCTGCGCAACGAAGCGCTGCAAGCAGATGTGAATGGAGCAACAGCACAACTTGCGTCCAGGAAAGCAGACCTCAATAAACTGTTGGAAGGGGCCCGTCCGGAAGACATTGCAATCGCAGAAGCAGAAGTTGCGAACAAGCGTGCCGCACTCGATGCTGCGTACACTCTACTTGCAGGTGCCGAAGAGAAACTTAAAAAAGCACAAGAGAAATTGAATTGGTTAAACCGCGAAGCTGAAATAAGTCTTGCCGGATATGTGAATACAGCTAGTAGTGAAAGCTCTGAGCAGCTCACAGTCGCACGAACAGCGTTGAATAAACTTGAAGATGTCTTCGAAGACAATGCCCTCTCCAATACTATTAATTATTACAAAACAACTGAATTTGCTGTTCTAGAAAAAAAACGCAAGAATGCTGCAAATGCGCTGAACGAAGCAACAAGAGCCATCGCTTCTGATTTTGGGAATTATCGTGATGCAGTCCGTACGTTAGACCAAGTGCGTAGTGCGATTGTCGCAGTTTCCATCACTGTCAATGAATCGTATGTCTTCGTAGCGAATATCCCATTGAGCTACAGTTACGATAACTCAGATCGTGAAACACATAAAGCGACCCTTTCAACGCAGAGCAGCAATGTACAAGTAGCGCTTTCATCCCTCGACTCTACTATCAAGAGCACGCGTGATGCAGGAGCAAACTTCGATACGCAAATAGCAACAGAAGAACAGACTGTCGCAACTGCACAGAGCACCAAAGAATCCGCCATGGCAGATATCCTGACATACGAAACTGCCCTGCGCACGCAGGAGGCGCAACTTGCTCTTAAGAGGGCGGGTACACGCCAGACCGAAATAGATTCGGCACGTGCACTGATGAATCAAGCATCCGCACAGTATCAAAAGGCTTCTGCACAATTGGATGACACGGTGCTCCGAGCACCCATCGAAGGAACAATCACAAAAGTGAACCTGAAGCCGGGAGAGTTTACAGGCGGACTGGACCTACAGGAATACTCGTTTAGCATGCTTGGATCATCTCCTTATCGTATTGAAATGTTCGTGGCAGAGATCGACATTCCCAAAGTGCAGATGAGCCAAACTGGAGCTATAGATCTGGATGCATTCCCCGAGGAAGACTTTGTGATTAAGGTGAGTGAGATTGATCCAGCTGCGAGCAACATCGATGGAGTTTCCAAGTATCGCGTGAAGCTCGATTTCATAAAACAAGATAACCGCCTCAAAATAGGAATGACCGGTGACAGCGAAATCTTCACGAATGAAAGGAAGAACGTCGTGATTATTCCTGGAAGGGCGGTACTCACATCAGACAATGGCAAAATCGTGCGCATCTTTACAGAAGAAGGAGAAATAGAGGAGCGTCCTGTAAATGTTGGAATGAGCGGTGAGGGTGGAGATATAGAAGTAATTGACGGCATGGAAGAAGGCGAGACGATTGTCATTCTTATCAAGGATTAATCATGCCAAATAATGACGCACCGCTCATCGAAGTTAAAGACTTATACAAATCCTATTTTAATGAAGAGCTAGAAACACCGGTCCTCTTCGACATTGATCTGATCATTAAACGTAATGAATTTGTAGCCATTATGGGTCCATCGGGATCCGGAAAATCAACACTCATGCATATTCTTGGGTTTCTAGATCACCACACAAGTGGTGAATATTTCTTCCAGGGGAAACCCACACGTGAAATGGACGAGGATACCCTTTCTCGCATTCGTGCCACACGCGTGAGTTTTGTTTTCCAGGCATTCAATCTCCTACCACGTGCATCTGTGGAGCAGAATGTGATGCTCCCGCTTATCTATCATCCCACAATTCCTGAGTCAGAGCGTCTTGAAAGGGTAACCAAAGCAATCGCAGCTGTAGGACTCGCACACAGGAAAGATAATTTGAGTAATCAGCTCTCCGGAGGAGAAAAGCAGCGCACTGCAATTGCGCGTGCGCTAGTGACAGAACCTGATATCATCTTTGCAGACGAGCCAACAGGAAACTTGGACTCAGTTTCGGGTATTCAAGTTATGTCAGCTCTTCAAGAGCTCCACGAGGCAGGCCATACAATAATTTTGGTAACACATGAGAAGAGCACAGCGGAACATGCTGATCGCATTATCGAACTTTTCGACGGTCGCATAACAAAAGATACAACTGAGTTTAAAACAAGAAAGGCGAAGGAAGAAGATTTCCTTAATAAATAGGTTAAATGTTAACTGTTAATTGTTAAATGTTGTTACGCGACCTTTTCTCAGCGGCCTCAAAAGGCGTGACGGTGAACCGCATGCGTTCACTGCTTACAATGCTTGGAATAATTATTGGTGTTGGAGCAGTGGTACTGATGACTGGAGTAGGGAAGAGTGTCGAAGGTGTAATTCTCGGACAAATTGACATTATGGGCCCTCAGACCATGGTCATCTTCCCTGGTAATCAGGGGCCAGAAGGCGGAAGTACAACTATGCGACCGGATTTTGATAGCCTCACGTTTGATGACGTAGATGCCCTGAGAACATTAACTACTGTGCGCAGTATAGCTCCTGGCATTATAGTCCCTGGTGATGCTCAGTACGAACAGGAAAAAACCGATCCCATGCTTGTTGGTTCCACACCTGAATATTTTCAGAATCAAAACATTCAAGTAACTCAAGGGCGACTTCATGATCAGCAAGATGAAGAGTCTTCCAACTTTGTGGTCGTAATAGGATCAGAAATAGCTGAAGACCTTTTCTTCACCAGAAATCCAATCGGTAAGCGCATCGAAATCTCAGGCCGTAAGTTTACAGTGATTGGAGTGTTGGAATCTGTTGGGATGGTGTTCTTTCAAAATCTCGATGACCGCATTGTCATGCCATTCTCTACCGCTGTTGCGATCACCAACCGTACATATGCCGATATCATTACCATGCAAGCAGTGGATGATTTTGATATTGCATTCGCGGATGTGCGTGCACTGCTCAGACAACGCCATCGCATCACTCCCGCAGAAGATGGCTCGACAGACAATGATGACTTCCTCGTTCGTTCTGCGGCGCAAGCAGAAGCCATTCTTGGAACAGTATCCATCAGCCTAACAGTCTTCATTACTATGATTGCCGGTATATCCCTCTTTGTAGGGGGAATCGGCATCATGAACATCATGCTCGTCTCAGTTACAGAACGAACTAGAGAATTTGGACTCAGAAAAGCAGTGGGCGCCAAGCGCAAAGACATTCTTCTCCAAATTCTCATCGAGTCAATCTTCCTTACGTTGATCGGAGGATGCATAGGAATAGCAATTGGTATAGTGCTCGACTTTTTGATAGCAACAGCCGTCGGAAAATTCCTATCTGATTTCCAATTTGCAATTAGTTTTGGCGCGATTCTACTCGCCCTTGCAATGGCAATGGTAACTGGGATTGCATTTGGACTTTATCCGGCCCTAAAGGCATCACGTTTACATCCTATTGAAGCACTGAGATATGAGTAATTATCTACTTCTGACCACTGACCACTTATCACTGATCACTCCGACCAGAATGAGATCAGTTGTCGGTAATCAGTGGTCAGTATCCATACTGAAATGCTTTTAAAAGACACCATCTCAGCGGCTCTCGAAGGACTCAAGCGTTCTCGCATGCGCTCCCTGCTCACTACACTTGGCATCGTGATAGGTGTTGGATCTGTAGTACTCATGGTATCGATTGGTGCAAGCTTCGAGCGATTTATTGTAGATCAAGTGGAGAGCTTTTCCGGAGACACATTCGAAATTCACGCCAAAGGCGTGCAAGACATAGGTAAAGATGTATTGAGTATTACATTTGGAGACCTGGAAGCTATTAGAAACTTAACTACCGTAAATAATGTTTCACCTGCAATCTTTTTAACAGACCGGATAAAGTACGGACGGGAAGAGATAGCACCAATGATACTTGGAACAACCAAAGAAATATTCGAAAACTGGTCTATGAAAGCTGGCGAAGGAAGATTGCTTACTGATGAAGATGACAAAGGTGCCAAAAGTGTGGTGGTTTTGGGATCTCAGGCCGCAGAAGATCTGTTTCAAAATGAAAATCCGCTTGGCAAACGTCTAACTATCGGCGCACGCAAATTTACCGTAGTAGGAATCTTGGAGACTATGGGCTCTCCTCTCACAGCAGAGTTAGATTCAATGGTTTATGTACCATTCTCCGTAGCAAAGGCAATTAAAGGTCGAACCACTTATATCGACTACATAGCGCTGCAATCGATAAGCGGAGATAACGAGCTAACACGTAGAGATATAGTCTCACTCCTCAGACAGCGTCACAATATAGATAACCCAGAGGATGACATTGATAAAGATGACTTCTATGCGAGATCTCTGGAACAGGCAATGGAAATAATTGAAACGGTAACAATGAGTATCACTCTCTTCTTGGGGCTCATCGCCAGTATTTCTTTACTCGTAGGAGGAGTAGGCATCATGAATATTATGCTCGTCTCAGTCACAGAACGAACAAAAGAGATCGGACTCAGGAAAGCAGTTGGTGCACGCAGGCGCGACATCCTTATTCAATTCTTACTTGAAGCAATTGTACTTACATTAATTGGAGGAATTGTTGGGGTCATTGGTGCTGTAAGTTTTGGATACCTCATCTCACTTATCGCAAGCAAATTCCTGGGTGATCTGACCTACGCACTATCCATACAAGCCATTCTTCTACCACTCATCACCGCAATCGCTGTCGGTCTGATTTTTGGGATCTATCCGGCACGCAAAGCGGCAGCTCTTCAGCCTATTGAGGCGATGGGGTATGAGTGATATTGATAGACCTTGTCTATATGATTAGTCACAGGTCACAGGTCGCAAGTCGCAGGATGGGTCACAGGTCACAGGTCGCAAATCGCAGGATGGGTCACAGGTCACAGGTCGCAAATCGCAGGATGGGTCACAGGTCGCAAGTCGCAGGATAATACCCAGAATTATGTTGTCTAAGAGTATTAATTGGGTTATGTTTGCTAGCTTATGACATTTACTTCTTTTGAAGACATTAAAGCTTGGCAGGAAGCGAGAGAACTAAACATTAAAATGCAGGATTTATATGATCGGCCTGTAATAAGTAAGGATCCCGACTGGAAAGATCAAATATCACGAGCAGTACTATCAATAATGTCAAATATTGCAGAGGGAAATGATGCGCAATCAGATATTGAGTTCGCCAAATTTCTTGGTTATGCAAAACGATCGGCTGCTGAAGTACGTTCACAAATCTATTATGCGTTTGATAGGAAATATATAAACAAAGAGGAATTTCATGACCTAAGAGCAAGAACTACAAAAATAGCTAGACAATTGGCTAACCTCATAAATTATTTGCATTCTTCTAAGCTCAAAAAACGCTCAATCACAGCAGACTTGTGACCTGCGACTTGCGACAAGGCTTGTGACTTGTGACCTGCGACATAACACGCAACATGCAACAAATCATAAAACGTACCCCACCCAACATTCTCCAATAAATCCCCTTGCACTTGCCCCTGAAAGCATAAGACAATATCTACCTACTTCTTTCCCCTCGCCCCCATGGAATGTGACGTCTGCGGTGAGCTAATGTGTCCTGAGTGCAACGGATGCGGCTGCCCTGGCAATGCATGTACATGCAATGTGACGAGTGATGAAATAAGTGAATAATTTGATGGATTTGCATTTTCCTAAAAACCTCTTAAAAGAGTGGGTAACGCCTTGATGCTATTCGCAGAATATGTCAGAGTAGTGTTTGTATTTATTCTTTCCCCTTTTTCTCATGTTTGATGAAGATTGCGGTTCCTGTGCACCAGCAGAAGGTGAAGCAGAACAGCCAGCAGCTCCTGAGGCTGAAGCCACAGAGGCCACTGAAGAAACTGCTGAATAATTGGTCTCAAGAATTATTACGAAAACTGGCCCCGCTTAAGGGGTCTTTTTCGTTCTCCAAAGTGAATCTTATATAGCTGAATCAGTTTTTGTCATAAACACATGTTGTAACTGCTCACTGGTTTTAGGGCTAAAGCCCTTTTTGGATGCATCGTTAACCCCGCCCTTAAGGGCGGGGTTAACGAATCTCGCATCAGAGCAGGTTTTAGCCTGACTAAGTTACACAGTCAGTCTGCAGTAACAATCATCTTGTCGTTTTATTTTGATTCAGCTATATATTTGTTCAAAAGCTTAATGATTCGAATATTCGAGCAATCGAATATTCCATTACTCGAATCTCTGGGCTTCGCAGTTAATAATACGATAATGGAAACGCCTAATCTCAATCACCAAAGACATCTGCATCAAGATCTTCATTAATCCAATCTTCATCATCCTCTGGCCAATCATCTTCGAACCAATCGTCTTCCGGCAAATCATCCTCCGGCCAGTCATCTTCGAGCCAGTCCTCTTCCCCTTCGTCAAAAATGTCATCTTCATCCAGCCAATCATCTTCTTCCGAAAATTCATCCTCATCAAAACCGAGGGTTAATTTAGTGAGCCCTTCCTGAATTTCGCGCACAAATACATCCTTAAAACCTTCGGACGACCCATCCGAAGCACCAAGCGCCTCAGAGATGCTTTCCTCAAGAAGATTGATTACCTCTTCACAAAAATCTGCATCATAATCTACAGGATCATTATCCATGAAAACCGCTTCGTTTAGTGTCATAAATCCTTCGTTGAGCGCAACTTCGATATCGAAGTCGGGCGCCGCACTTCGAAACATATCAGCCTGACCGGTCACCTGGCATAAGTCTTGAAGCTCTTGATACTTCACTGTTACAACTCCTGTTGCCCCAACAGCAGCGACGGCGAGAAGAATGCAGAAAATGTTTGATCTCATAGGAAGATGGAGTATGGAAATGGAGAAAGGCTTGTGAGTCTATTATAGGATATCACTGTCAGTGAAGATAATTGGTTTGACAGAACACACTCTCGTTGGCAGCATACGCCTCCTATGCAAAACGTCCTCCATTCACTCAGAAAACTCAATGCCGTAATTCCGGGACCTTCGACGTCAGAGATGGAATTTCTAGCTGAAGAGTTTTCCGGCTCTGTTCCATCTGCCGCTCTGCCGGATGATTTAAATACGAAGATAATTAAAGTAAGTACCAACACAAACCAGAAACTCATTGTTGTCACGCACGATAAGACGCTTCTGTGCCTCAAGAGGAATATTTCAAGACTTGGAAAAAATGGATGGATCGCTCCACTTTCAACAGTTACGACCATCATCCTCGCACTCATTACCTCAGATTTCAAAACAGCCCTGTGGCTTGGCCCCTCCGAGTGGAAAGCAATGTTCGTAATTTCCGGATTCCTCTCCACAGGATGGTTGGCATTTATGCTAAAAAAATCTGTGCGCTCTAAAACAACCAATGAGGTAACCTACGACATCGTTCAACAATTGGGGGGGGTTGTGAATGGAATGAATTAAAGTGATCAGGAATAAGTGGTCAGTGGTCAGAAGACAGTAGTCAGTAACTGATCACTGGTCACCCATCACTGACCACCATTAGAGATCCGTCTGCTACAATAGCCCTATGATTCAAAAACTCCTCGTCCTTGCAGTGTTTCTGGCTGCACAGTTCATCATCGCATGGTACGGCTACTTCATGGGTAAACTCAGTCCCCAAGGAGTAATCCTCGGAATCAACTACAGCTCCCCCATTATGGGGATATTTCTGATCCAAATAAAATTTATCTGGGTCCCGATTCTGATCAACGTGCTCTACGGGCTTGGATTCCAGTGGGGCAACGATGCATTCAAAGGTTTTCTCATCATCATCTCACTCTGGATCGCATCCGGCCCCATTGCGGCCATTATTTTTAATGCAATTTTTCTTAAGGCTAAGATCGATCTTCCGATTATTTTTGGAATTATTCTGATTACGGGAGGAAGTATTCTGGTAGTTGCGCATAAGGAAGTTGGTCAGCTCTTTTCTTGAAACTTATGCAGCTGAAAACAATTGAACAGGGTTTTATTCTCCGGCTTGAACAAGGTGAAGAGATTACTGAGACAATTACCAAATGTATTCAGGAACAAAACACCGAAGGAGGAATGATCTCAGGAGTCGGCGCAGCATACAACGTAACACTCCAATACTTCAACATGGAAACGAAGGAGTATGAGGAGAAACTGTTCCCAGAGGAATATGAAATCCTCGCACTCAATGGAAATATTTCACTGAAGGACGGAAAGCCCTGGCCCCACCTTCATATCGTTTTGGGTACAAAGAATTTTCAGTGCATTGGAGGACACCTGAAGTCCGCAACCGTTGGGGCGACATGCGAGATAATTATTCAGAAATTTCAAAGACTCGAGAGGGGGCATGACGATGCAACCGGGTTGCATTTGTTAGATTTGAACGGTGAATAATATAAGAAGTAAGTACGCACATACTTCTTTATTGCTCAATGTTGTTAGCTTCCATCTAAGTTAAGGAGTTGCGCAACTCCTTAACTAATATCGTTAGACCTTTCGCACAAGGGGTAGTCCAACAGTTTTGGCTGATATAGCCAGATCAATATAATTTGTCATATTGAATTCACTAAAAAGCTGTGGCTATTAAAGGGCTAAAGCCCGATTTTATTTGATTCGTTAACCCAGCCCTTAAGGGCTGGGTTAACGATGAAGTCGCACAAGGGCTTTAGCCCGCTTGAGTTCGAATCGCAACTGCAGATGCATATGATCCTATGCCGTTTTATGTTGATTCAGCTATAAGCATTCACACCTCAAACGAGGCTCGCGAGGAGCCTCGATGAGAGTACTGGATTACAGCTGTTGGATTTCTCTACTTGAGTTCGTAGACAAGAGACACATTCACCACCACCTCCTGCTCACCTGCGGGAATCGGAGGAGCAACCATACCTCCACCACCCATCCCACCTTCATCCATACTCATTGCCATTGCCTTTTCATAACGTGGCTCATAGTAACCACCTCCTTCGCTAAAGCCCTTTAGCTTTCCTACGCTTTTTCCAAGCTGAGCAGCCAGAGCCTGAGCCTTCTCCTCCGCATTCTTGATGGCTTCTTCCCGGGCTTGTGCTCGCAGCTCTTCCGGATCATCAATGGTGAACCCCACACTTCCCGCCTGATTGGCTCCGGCAGATGTCGCAGCCGAGAGTACCGCGCTGATCTTGTCCAAGTCGCGTATTTTCACGCGCAAACTCTGGTTGGCTTCGAACCCGCGATCAATGCGTTCGCCTTCATCCCAATCATACGCAGGCTGAAGGTAAAAGGATTCAGTTGTAATATCCTTCTTTTCAACTCCTTGCTCCTGAATTGTTGTGAACACCGCATTCATTTTGCTATTGAGTATTCCCATCGCCGCTTCGGCAGTTTTCTGTCTTCCTGTCTGCACACCAAAACTCATCTGAGCAATATCCGGAACTGCCATCACCTTCCCTTCGCCCTGCACACCTATGGTGACCGGTTGCAGATCCTGACCTTCGATGTATTTCCCGGTTAAGTAGAAACCTCCTACGATGAGAGTGAGGAAAATAGGAAGCCAGACAGGGTGGCGCATGCATGTTTTATTGTTGTCCATAAGTTATGGGGAAAGAGGGTAGAAGTATACTGGAGAGTTTGCGCACCACAAAAAGAGATGGCGAACACGCAGAGATAAAGACAAAGAAACTGACCAAAACTTGCACTATTCGATAAAGAATGCTTGCGCTTACGGAAGACTATGTCGCAGACGCTATCTGGCCATACCCTTCTTTTTCCAGTCTCTGAGCCAAATCTGCCCCTCCACTCTCAATAATCTGCCCATGCTTCATCACATGAATCTGATCAGGTTTAACGTGATCTAAGATACGTGCGTAGTGCGTGACAATGAGGCAGGAAAATTTATCAGATCTCATAAGATTAATCCCTTCGCAAACAACTTTAAGCGCATCAATATCCAAACCTGAATCTGTTTCATCCAGAAGTGCAAACAGGGGTTCCAGAACAAGCATCTGAAGAACTTCCAGTTTCTTTTTTTCCCCTCCCGAAAAACCTTCGTTGACTGAGCGTTCAGAGAATGAATAGTTGAGTCCTAAAATGTCCATCTTTTGTTGAAGAAGAGCCTGAAAAGTAATTGGAGATATTTTTCTCTTGTCCGGATATCGCGCTGTCATCTGTGCTGTGTATGCTGCGAAAAGAAAACTGCGCGCACTTACTCCGCTAATTTCCTTTGGATACTGGAAAGCAAGAAAGAGCCCTGCACATGCGCGCTCGTGCGGTTCCATCTTTATAAGATCTTTGCCATCAAACAGAACTTCCCCTTTTGTAACTGAATATGCAGGATGCCCCATGAGCGCATTGACCAATGTCGACTTCCCCGAACCATTTGGGCCCATCAGTACATGCACTTCTCCTTGAGGAACTTCTAAAGAGATTCCTCTAATAATTTCTTGCCTCTCAATAGAAACATGTAGGCCTGTGATGCTAAGGAAAGACATGAGAAATTAATTGAGAATTGACAGTTGACAATTGATAATGAGAAAGTAGTTACAATTGTCAATTATTCATTGTCAATTATCAATTATTTCAATGCCAAAAGTTACCTTCGCTTACTCCGGACAGAAAATCGAAGTGGAAGCCAAAGAGGGCGAAACCCTGCTGGAAGCCGCCATCAGAGAAGGAGTCCCAATGGAACATGCGTGCGGAGGAAACGGCTTTTGCACCACATGCCGCTGTAAGGTGAAACAAGGGGCAGAAAATTTAAGTCCGCGTAATGACCGTGAGGAAAATATGGGAATCACCGAAGATCCGGACCGGTTGGGATGCCAGGCACAAGTTCAGGGCGACTGCGAAGTGGAACTCTCAGAAGAATGAGACGCATTTCTCTGCTTTTCTGAATTGAGAGAGGAAACCAATTCACTATTGGTCACACACTTCACTTCTTGAATATTTGCAAACTCCAGAAACTTCTCCAGCTCTTCCCACATTTCATAACGCTCAATTTCATCACTATGGCCCCAGAGATGAAAAAACGGTTGTTTTGTCTCAATAGCATGGGCCAGAAGCGCAGCGGCAAGCTCGAGCCAGCTCTTCATGGAACGCAGTGGAATATGAAGTTCAAACAAGCGTGTCATCTTAGTTCTGAGAGGCCCAAATGTATCCAGTTTGTGCCACCATATTTTAAATTCCTTACGTTTAGGGAAAGGTGCTATTTGCAGTGTAGTGGGCATAACAAACTTATTCTCCGCAGAAAACTGGAGTATTTCGACCGTGCGTGCGCCAAGAAATCCCGCCTTCTTAACGTACCTCCGCGCGTATTCATTATGCGCACCATATGGGTAGCAAAACATCGTGCATTCTTTGCCGGTTATATTTTCAACCCATTGCTTGCTCTGGACAATCTCCCGCTCAATATCAACGGGAGGAAGGCTGGGGAGCCACGAATGTGTCATACCATGCGCTCCAATTTCGTGTTTTTTAGAAAGGATGTAAATATCATTTTCTGTGAGCTTCGGCGCTTTCTTGGTTTTTTTTGGACATACATAAAACGTTCCTGTGCAGTTATATTCTTCTAGAACCTCAGCCAGTTCCAAATCCAACTCATAGCCGTCATCCCAAGATGTGGTTAGAAGCATCGGCAAAAGGATAGCACGATTTGGCTGTAAGAATGAGTTTTGTCTTTAAGAACATTCTTCCAGCATTCCGAGCTTATTCTTCACGTCCTCGTTGTAGGGCTCCAATTTGTTTATTCGTTGGTAAGTCTCCTTTGCTCTTGCATGATCTTTTATCTGAAGAAAGCACTCCGCAAGCAGCAAGAGAAGCTTGGTATCGCGCGAGAGCCGCTGAGTCGCCTTCTCCAGGAGTATGGTGGCATCGGCAAACCGCTGAGTGGCGATACAAGCGCGCCCCAGAGATGCCAATCTCTCGGGATTATTCTCATCGCGATTCAACGCCGCTTGATACGCCTCGCGTGCATCATCAAATTCCCCCTGCCGGTAGTACGCGAGCCCCAGGTTCCCAAAAAGCGATGCATCATCCTTAAATTGCAGAAGCTCCTTGTACATGGCTTCTGCTTTCTGATCGCGCCCCGCAGTAAGATAAAGCTTTGCCAGTTCCGCGCGGACATCATGCGCCCCTGAATTTACAGTCAATGCTTGGATAAGAAGCCCTTCTGCAATATCGATCTCTCCACGTGCAATGGCCTTTTCCGCGCGATGCAGAAAAGCTCGCGATTCCTGCAGTTGGATGGCAGTGGTACGCATATTTTTCTTCGGCTTTGCAACCGGTGTTTCTTTTATTAGTTCCGCTCCGCGGTCTTCCGCTGATTGAGTACGTTGTTTGATGCTACGTACATATTTGCGAACTGAGCGGTTGCGCAAAAGAACCCGCCCGAACAAAATCGCACAAATAACAAGAAAAGAGCCGAATAGGACTAATACATAAACCATGATTAACAGTTAACATTTAACATTTGACAATTAACATAAAAGAATCACCAAAGTTGGAATGCGATTAAATGTATTACTGTTAACTGTTAACTGTCAACTGTTATGTGTCACATTGGAGCGCAAATCTTTGAGTGAGGAGCTGCCTGTGCGCATTGGTTTTAAGCCCCTCCGAAAGATCAATGATCGCTGCGACATTCTGAACAGAGGCGTCCGGAAATTGCTCACGTAATGCAAGTGAGAGATGCTGCAAGAATTGCTTTGATTTTTCCCCACGTTGATGAAGTGGGGCCAGCAGAGAAAGCCTTTCCCGCAACACTTTGGATTTCCAGAAGGAGAGCGCCTTCGAATGCATCAGGCGCTGCTCACGTAGGAGGTCATGATCATCACGCAAATTAATGAGCCGTCCCGGAGCCCCCTGAGATAAGTGCAGAATAAATTGCGCATCATCTTCAGATACGTCCTCCAAGAGAGGCTGAAGCTCGGGGTTTGTGAGTCGATTAAAACGCATGACACGTGCACGCGAAACCACTGTTGGTAATAGCGAAGAGAGCTCCTGTGTTGTGAGTAGGAAAACGACCCCCTGCGGCGGCTCTTCAAGAATCTTCAAAAACGCGTTGGCAGCCGTATCTTGCATTCGCTCCATCGAACGAATAATGCAGCAGCTCCATGTGCTCGTCCCCGTTTCGAAGAGGCGCTCCTGCAATCCCCTGACATCATCGATGCTAATCACATCTGTTTTTGCGGGAGGATTTTTTGATCGATGACGCTGAGGAACATTTGATGTGCGTGCAATGATGTCCCAATCCTCACAGATTTCTTCGATCCACAACTGATCGAGCACCATCAGATCCGGATGAACCAGCTTCTCGACCTGCCCGCAAACCCGGCCGTGCTTTTCTGAAGGAACATCTTGCAGAAGAAGCTCCCGTGCAAACCACCGCGCGACCGACATCTTTCCGATATGACGCGGGCCGCTGAAGAGGTAAGCATGCGTAACATTCCCCTGACTGATATCAGCCAGAAGCTGCTCGCGCTGTATTTGATGGCCGACGATTTGTGGCTCTTTAGGCATAAGAGTTTAGAGGATCATTGTAGCAGAAAAGGAATCGGGCAGATGGCTGGATGGTTAAATGGCTGGATGGTTACTAAAGTGGCAGCAAGCCTGATTATCGCTTGCGAACCATCCAACCATCCAACCATCCAACCATTCCGTCGTCTACCAATCCAGCCCAATATGATCAATGCCCGTGACACTTCTTATACTTCTTCCCACTCCCACAAGGACACGGATCATTTCTCCCCACTTTCTCAACATTTCTGGGAGCCTGAGACGACATGTTTCTCTGAACTGCTTGAGCTGCTTGCACTGCTTGTGGTTTTTGCATCACAAGTGGATTTTGACCTTGCTGCCGGGCTGATCCGGAAACTCCCGTCTGCGTAAGTTCCGCTGCAATCTGATCTTCATTTGTCTGCAGAGATTCCAGCTCTGCCTGTGCTCGCGCCAAGAACGCCTGCGGAGAGAACTGTGTGAAGTCGATTTGAAGTAGCGTACGAACAATAGCGGAATCAATGGCTGCAAGAAGTTGCTGGAAACGTCGGAAGCCTTGATCTTTGTATTCGATAAGAGGATCTCGCTGCGCGTACCCGGAGAAGGCTACCTGTTCACGGAGATGCGACATCTCATCAATGTGATCCATCCAGTGCGTATCAATGGAACGAAGTGTCACCACGCGTTCCGCTTGCGACACAACCGAGGCATCAAACTCTTTGCACTTGGCATCGTAGAAATTCAGCAGAAGCTTTTCAATAGCCTCGTGTAATTTCTCGCGGTCGGCGAATTCTTTGAGCTTTTCGACTGTAACGATCTGAGCAAGCTGCGGATGAAGTGCTGCGAAAATCTCGTGAATTTCTTTGGTATCCCATTTCTCCGTATCATTCCCAACCACATGCACATCTATCATTGACTGCGCTTCTCCTTTGAGAGCCTGAAGAACATCTTCATGTAATGATTGGACTGCGCCTGCCGTATTATTTTTTTCTTTCTTGTCCTGAGCGGAGTCAAAGGGTTTATCATTTTTTTTCTTTTTTTCTTCAGTCTCTGCCAATTTCTCCAATATCGCCTGTCTCCTCGTATAAATAATCTCCCGGTGCTTATTCATCACATCATCGTACTGAACCACATGCCGGCGAATGTCGAAGTTTCTTCCCTCCACTTTCTTCTGCGCACTTTCGATCGAGCGTGAAACAATCTTATTTTCCAATGGAATATCATCGGGAACCTTGAGGCGCTCCATCATGGATTTCAGGCGATCACCTCCAAAGAGACGCATCAAATCATCTTCCATGGAAACAAAGAATCTGCTCTCCCCGGGGTCCCCTTGACGCCCTGCGCGACCTCGTAACTGGTTATCAATACGACGTGCTTCGTGGCGTTCTGTGCCCAGAATGCAAAGTCCCCCCAAATCCGTCACTCCTTCTTCCAGCTTGATGTCAGTTCCTCGACCTGCCATGTTCGTTGCAATGGTCACCGCTCCTTTTTGCCCCGCCCCGGCAACAATCTCTGCTTCCTTCTCGTGCTGTTTGGCATTCAGAACATTATGAGGAATTTTTTCCAGTTCAAGGAGCTTGGCCAGAGCTTCTGATTTTTCGATGGAAGTTGTTCCAACCAGTACCGGCTGGCCATTCTCGTGTTTCTCCTTGGCAATCTTGGCAACAGCTTTAAACTTTGCCTCCACTGTTCTGTAAATTGCATCGGGGTTATCCTCGCGGATCATCGGCTTATTGGTAGGAACAACAATCGTGCGTAATTTGTAGATCGATTCAAATTCCTCCTCCTCGGTTTTAGCCGTTCCGGTCATACCTGCGAGTTTTTTGTAGAGTCGGAAGTAGTTTTGGAAAGTGATGGTCGCGAGCGTCTTGCTTTCACGCTGCACTTCCACGCCTTCTTTTGCCTCAACCGCCTGATGAAGCCCATGACCATAGCGTCTGCCGGGCATAAGGCGTCCTGTGAACTCATCCACAATGATCACTTCGCCATCCTTCACCACGTAATCCACATCCAGCTCATAAATGGCGTGCGCCCTGAGTGCCTGCTCTATGTGATGAACCTCTTCGAAGCCTTTGTCGGTGTAAATGTTCTTCACTCCCAGAAGTTCTTCCATATGTTTTATGCCTTCTTCGGTAAGAGTAGCAATGCGCTGTTTCTCATCCTTGTTGTAATGAACATTCTCTTTCAGTTCACGCACAAGTATGGAATAGCGCATGTACTTTTCCGTCGATTCCTCCGCAGGTTGGCTGATAATAAGCGGTGTTCGTGCCTCGTCTACCAGGATACTGTCTACTTCATCCACAATTGCATAATGCAGGCCGCGTTGCACCTGTCGATCGATGGAGCTGGTCATATTGTCACGCAGATAGTCGAATCCAAACTCGTTGTTTGTTCCGTATGTAACATCGCATGCATACGCTTCGGTTCGCTCTTCGTTACTTTTTTCGTGCAAAACAGATCCGACCGTTAGCCCGAGTGCCTCATAGAGCATCCCCATCCACACTGCATCACGTTTGGCTAGGTAATCGTTAACGGTTACAACGTGTACACCCTTTCCTTCCAATGCGTTCAGATATACGGACATCGTACACACGAGTGTTTTTCCTTCTCCTGTCTTCATCTCAGCAATGTTTCCTTCGTGGAGAACGATTCCTCCCAGGATCTGCACATCAAACGGAACCATGTTCCACACAAACTTCTGTTTCCCGAGCATCGCTTCCTTACCAATAATAAGTTCACATGCCCGGATTACAGTAGCAAAGGCTTCCGGCAAAAGATCATCTACTGTTTCGCCTTCCTGAATACGCTTTTTGAATTCTTCAGTCTTCTTTGGGAGATCATCGAGTTGCAACCTTTTTATCTCCTCTGACTCGATTACCTTCTTGACAGCAGAAACCCTAGGCCGAAGCCGCTTGAGTTCGCGTTCATTGGGGTCGCCGAGGAGTTTGTTGAGGAAATCGATGAAGGACATTTCCTACAGAGGATAGCAGAG
>JBDRFD010000052.1:0-4537 GCA_043819035.1 Patescibacteria group bacterium
AAGGTGGATTCGAGCGGAAAGCGGGTGAAGAGGGTTTTCATGGTGTAAATGATAGTAGCAGCGACGCGGCGTCGCTGCTACGGTCCTATAAATCAGCTTATTTCCAGCTCTCAAGCAGCTCATTCAGGTTCTTTTCGACGATATCAGCTTCAAACGATGTACAAATGTACTTTTATGCACCCGCCTCTTCTGCATCTTTTTGATATCTTTCACTGTTACCCGAACTTACGAGTGCTATATGTGCATTCGGATTCACTTCTTTGAGATGACTGATAATGGCGGGCCCCAGTTCACTTGGAATTTCGTAGTCAACGAATGCAAAAGCGATGTCGGGATTTTCGTTGATTATTCTGATTGCTTCTTCGGTTGTTCTTGCGATCAGAATCTCGGCAGGAAACTGAGCTTTCTTAATCATACCTTCAAGCATCATTGCCTTTGCATCCGAATCGTCGGCTATGAGGAATTTGATGGAGTCCATTGGCTTTTTTAGTATATTAGCCAAAGCTTATGAGGTAGCAAAGAATGCTGGTCATTCATCAAGTTCCTCACCCGGCAATGTGGTGTGAATACACTCGCCAACTTGGCGGATGTTTAGGCCTGCTATTCCGAGACTGTCGATTGCAGTACGGACCTCATTCTCACCACTTTGTGTTACAGTCAACCGAATGCCATTATGGTCGAGAGTAACATCCATTTGAGATGAAGTGACATCCAGCACATCTCTAACTCTATCTGGTGGGACATTTCGTATTAGTAAAGTGATGGTGTCTGGAGGTAAAGTAGTTTCTGGTGATTGCATAATAAATGGGGTAAAAAGGGAGGAATAATACTACTCAATTATCTCTTGTCCACCCATATACGGCCTTAAAACATCCGGAATTGTGATACTTCCATCCTCCTTCTGATAGATTTCCAAGAGTGGAATCAGAATTCTTGGAGTTGCGATGCAGGTGTTGTTCAAGGTGTGCACGAATTTACGATCACCGTCAGCAGTTTCATACTTAATGTTGAGCCTGCGTGCCTGGAAATCACCGAGGTACGAGCACGAATGCGTTTCACCGTACGCATTGCGCGATGGCATCCACGTTTCGATATCCTGCATATACACCTTTCCTTTTCCCATATCTCCTGTGCAGATATCCATGATGCGGTAAGGGAGACTAAGAGCTTGCATCACTTCTTCTGCGTTCGTTCTGATCTCCTCAAACATCTTTAGGCCTTCTTCTTGATCCGCTTTACAGAGAACCACTTGCTCAATCTTCTGGAACTGGTGAACGCGATAAAGCCCCTTTGTA
This sequence comes from Patescibacteria group bacterium, assembly GCA_043819035.1. Taxonomy (GTDB): domain Bacteria; phylum Patescibacteriota; class Gracilibacteria; order Peribacterales; family Peribacteraceae; genus UBA2144. The sequence continues at coordinate 1,296 of JBDRFD010000052.1, forward strand.
TCTTTCCCGTATGTTCCGGCTTCGCGCCTAAAGCACGGGCTGTAACCCACGTAACGGGTTGGCAGATCTTCTTCCTTTAGCACTTCATCTTTGTGGTAACTGGCGACAGAAACTTCCGAAGTTCCGATCATATATAGATCATCACCGTTAATCGGCTCGCCGCGCTTCTCCTCTGCGCCAACGGCATACGTTTGCTCCTCTGCTCCTGGGAAGAACCCCGTACCCATCAGGCATTCCCAGCTGGCCATGTAGGGTGGCGTGAATTGTATCCAGCCCTTTTTTCGCAAGTGGTCGAGTGCGAATTGCAACACGGCCATCTCGAGCCGTGCTCCGTCACCTTTAAGTATGTAACTGCGTGCTCCTGCGATTTTCACGCCTCGCTCAATGTCTAAGATGTCGAGAGACTCACCAAGTGCGACGTGATCTTTGATTTTGAAGTCGAACTTCGGCAGATCACCAACCTTTTTCACCTCTTCATTTGCTGATTCGTCTTTTCCAATGGGGACCGAGTCGAGTGGAATGGTTGGGAATTCCAGCTGTAACATTTTCCATTCCTCTTCCACTTCATTTAGCTTCGCGTCTCGCTCCTTGAGCGAGACGCTCAAGGTACGCATCTCCTCCAGAGCTGTTTCTTTTTCTTTGCCCTTCATTGTGGGTACCTTCTTGCTCACGGCATTCTTCTCCGCGCGCATTTTTTCCACTTCCCGAATCTTCTTGCGGCGCTCGTCATCTAGTTTGAGGAACTTTTTCACGTCAATCTTCAAACCTTTGTCCTTGGCGGCTTTTTGGTAGGCTTCTGGCCGGGTGCGGAGGTCGTCTAGGTCGATCATTGTGGATAGGATACATTAAATCGCAAATCCCAAGCACCAAATCCCAATGAAATTAATTTTAGAACACTGCTCCATCGGTGAGGTGGTAGCGGCCCTTCACATTCTTTGCGGAGGCCAGGGGATATCGGGGGTTTCGCTACTCATGATCCTGTCGGAATCAATCGTTCAATTGCTTCGAAGAAACGACTAGGAAGTTTATCAATTCGAGTTGATATTTTGTGGAGGCGGTCGGGATCTTTTTCAGCAGCCCCTGCAATTTGTGCATACTGTTTTTCGAGAAGAAGGTAACGATTTGCGAAAGCAAATCGAAGAAGTGAAATCCTCTGTTCCGCCGTAAGTTGTTCCAGTATTTCATCTAGTGTCTCACCGGATAAATTGTAGTTCGTTATAGAAGATCCTCTGGTGTGTCCGAATACTTTTCGTGCGATCAATCCACTAGCAGGGCGCACAACTCCGTTTAACTTAAGAAAAAGATTACCTCTCACTTCGTAAGATTCTCCATCTCCTTCTCCAATTGTTGAGATGACGTGTTCTGGGCGGCAGTTTTTAATGAGTTCTTTTTGGTGTTTTGTAGGAATAATCAGAATTCCTTTTAGATGTTCTCGTTGATTGGCTTTTATATGATCACATACGACCTGTGTAGCATCCTGGAATGGATCTTGCTGCCGTATATCGAGTGGGCTTGGAAAACTTTCCATATCTTTTAGGAGGATTATATTAGCACCCTTGCTTGAATAGAGATCTAATTTGATAATAACTTAGGCAGGTACGCCGGTGACTCTTCTGTACACTTTCCCCAAATCCTTTGTCCTGACTCTCTTTGCCATACGGTCAGACTTCTTTGCGATTTGTCCTTGCGGCTCCTCTTCTAAGCCATCTTCTTTGTCTGCTTTTGCTTTTGCTATTCTTGTGGCTTCTTGCTGAGAGATATTTTCCCAGGTTTCGCAAAAAACGGGAGTAATTGTGTTTGCCAGCATAACGCGTTGTTCTTGGGTCAATTCTTCAAGAAGCCTGAGCGATTCAGGTTCACCGATTGTTTCATTCAATAGAATCTTTGGAACCTTCTTTTTTCCAGGAATAATTCCAAGATGCCGTACGGCTACCTGTGTTTGCTTCGTTGCAGCTACTACGAAACCAAGTTCCTCGTTTCGCTTCTTCTCATCGATGATTATGCGTAAATCACTTACCTGCAGAGAATCGACAGTTTCATCATCGTGCGCATTTTCAGGTTGGGCTTTGAGAGCCGTTTTGAAACCTGCCAATAAGGTATCTTTTGCCGGGCCTAGAGCCTCTGGCTTTGGTCTTTTAATCTTTGCCACCCAATCTGGTGTTTCGAAAGCCATTTTTAAAAAGGGGTAAAAACGAAGGGAAGAATGGTAATCGGCTTAAAGAGTTTGTACAGCGATTTGGCCCCCTTTTTTCTTATGGCAAAACCTCATGATTTTAAGACAACCGCACCCGGGGACGGACCGCACCCGGGGACGGGTGCTGCTGGGGATGATGATTTTCATTTCAATCAATTATTTCCAATCCAGCAGTGCGGCGAAAAAAGAATTACCATGTTTCCAGTTCTGCGACATCCCATTTTCCCGAGGCTGATGACCATGGATAATCTTCCGGTTTTTTACAAAGCCCAGCACGCACAGGATTCATGTGGATATAGTGAAGAGCCTCTGCGGCATTATCGACAATGCGATTGAAGAATCTTCTCTGCCAAATAGGGCCTATGCCAATATCGTGTGCTAGGCCTGATTTGAAGATGCTAATAATGTTTGAAATCTTCCCTGGTTCCAAAACACGAACTAGGAAATGGCAGTGATCCGGCATTATCACAAATCCATAAAGGAAAAATGGATGTTGTTGTTGAACACGATAAAGGCATTCTATTGCTTCACGAGCGTACACATCGTTTTGGAATATTGGTACACGGTTCAAAATGTTGGTTGTTACCATCATTATTGCCTCGTTTTGGGTTGGATGTCGTTGGGACATAGGCGGTGGATGTTAACAATTATTGTCTTGCCAATCAATCATTCCGGAAAACATCCTTTCTCCATTCGTGATCACCGCACCCGGGACGGGTGCTGCTGGGGTGGAAATATTTCAAGACACGAACAACATCATCCCCAGCAGCACGCGCCTGCCCATCCGTAGCGAAGCGGAGGTGGGTCCTCGCGTGCGGTGATTTGCGTCCCGCGTGCGGTGATAGCGGCCCGCATATGTCGATCTTGGTTCCAAATCCCTATTTTTCTGCGGGATCGTTGGACTAGGATTGTTCTTATTGCAGCAATTAGCTTTACACATTAGGCCTATACAGTGGAGGCATGAAAAACCACCACGCTTACCGTCTCGCTCGCATGAAAGCTAATATTATTGAGAATATATTCTCTGGCTCTTTATCTGTTTCTGAGG
>JBDRFD010000053.1:0-4597 GCA_043819035.1 Patescibacteria group bacterium
AATCAGCCTAGCCCAGAGATTCTGCAATCTGGTTTCACGCCTATTCTCAACTTTCTCTTCAAGCTTCTGAGGAGTCTCTGCTATCAAATGCTGCTCAGCAAGCCTGTGATACCCCTCGGGCCAGACTTCTTTCTGGACCACAAATAGGTCTCCCCGCGCCCCATCAGGCATGACCGTCTCGACCTTATTCAAGCTGGCCATAAATGACCGGTTCATCGGTAGGGAATCGGCGAACTTTTTGGACATGTTCCAGACGTTGAGTGAGTCACCATTCAAAAAGTCCAGCGCACGCTCCGGAGAACGTAAGCTGGCACTCGTCATGAGTAGCAAAAAGCACGCTACCAAGCCCGCCGGAATCACACTCTTGGGAAGAACTGATTCCACCCCCCTCCGGACAGTTTCTGTGAGTGCCTTCTGACGGTGAACCGCGATGGCTCTGGCAACCTGTGCGCGGGAGTACCCGGAGGCGACCTGAAGATACTGCCTAACAACACCTTTGGCCTCCCGCGGAAGACGTTCATATCCCACTGCCGAAAGCACCTCCCCAATGAACTCAGCTCTCTCCTCCCGACCCCAAACAACAGGCATTTCTGATCCACCCCCAGCGAGGAACGCATGCATTTCTGAGACCGACCGAAGGGAGTGTTTGTGTACGCTCATTGAGTGTTTTTATATCTTTTGTGTTAACTGTTAATTGTTAACTGTTAACTGTTAATTGTCGATTTGAGCCCCATGATCCTTAGGCTCATTTATCTATATTTTAGCATAAATCGGCGATTCTCTCAAGAATTGACCGGTGCAATAAATGCGGTGGAAAACGCTGTTTTGGATGTTTTTAGATGAGTCTGAATGGTTGGATGGTTGGATGGTTCGCAGGCGGTTAACACGCCTGCTGCCACTTTACCACTGGCAGTCATGACTGCCGTGGTTTAGTAACCATCCAGCCATCCAACCATCTATCTAATCATCCAGCCATCAGACTATGGTATGCTTACACTATGACCACTCCCACCCAACTCAAACCTTTCTTACAAACCGCACTCGAAAAGACCGATTTTTCAGGTCTTGGCAAGCGTTATCAGGGCAAAGTCCGCGACGTCTATGGGCAACCCGGCAAGCGCATTCTGATTGCCACTGACCGCCAGTCTGCCTTCGACATCAATTGGTGCACCATCCCACTCAAGGGTCAGGTTTTAAGCCAGCTTTCCGGATGGTGGTTTCAGCAGATCGAAGACATCATGCCCACCCATGTTCTAGATTACCCCGACCCGAACGTGACGGTTGGAAAGGAACTAAAAATCATCATGGTGGAGATTGTTGTGCGAGCGTATTTAACGGGTTCCACAAAGACCTCCGCATGGGTGAACTACAACAACGGAGTACGCAACTTCTGCGGTAATAAGCTGCCTGAGGGTATGGTCAAGAACCAACCGTTTGATGACCTGATCATCACACCAACCACCAAGGCAGAAGACGACGAGCCTATTGATCCTCCGGGAATTTTCGAAAAGGGTCTTGCTACAAAAGAGCAGTGGGAAGAAATCACAGATAAGGCATTTGCACTCTTCAGAAGAGGGCAGGAAATTGCCTCAGCACATGGCTTAATTCTGGTTGATACCAAGTACGAAATGGGACTGGATGAGAATGGGGTTATAACGCTTGCGGATGAAGTCCACACGCCTGATTCATCGCGTTATTGGGTAGCAGAAACGTATGAGGAACGCTTCAAAAGAGGCGATGAACCCGAAAGCCTGGATAAGGAATTCTTCCGTCTATGGATGCGTGAGCATGGATTTGAGTACGGGGATAAGAATACATGGCCTGAGATTACTGACGACGTGCGCATTATGCTCGCATCTAAGTACATTGATTTGTATGAACGGATGACCGGAGAGACGTTTGAATTACCGGAAGATGCGGATGTGCTTAAGAGGATTGAGAGGAATTTGGAACCTTATATGGTGGCTGTTACTTCGTAGAAGACCTCACCCCCGGCTCTCCAATGACCTCACCCCCGTCCCCTCTCCTTTTCTCACTCATTATAAGTGTTTCCAATTGAGTTCAAACATATCCTTTTTTCATGGGAAAAAGAGAGGGGAGCTTCGCTGCACACGTATCGAAATATGTGTAATGGAAGCTCCCCTCTCTTTCGCCAACATTTCAGCTTTGCCATAGGTAAAGTAATTCACTCGAAAAACAGCTCAGCGAAGGAGAGGGGTCGGGGGTGAGGTCACAGCTCCAATCTCCACCCCTCCCCAATCCCAATCCTCTCTACATATCCAGCAGGAACCTCCAGTGCAAAAAGCGCATTGCCTCCGGAATTGTAGGTACGGCAGGGCTCTTCTTCACACGGATCCATCGTTGCAGACTTCACAAATAAACCCTCAGAATCAAAGAAGATTATATCGAGCGGGATCAAAGTGTTCTTCATCCAGAAGAGAAGAATATTTGGATGCTCGAAAATAAAGAGCATTCCATTTCCATCATTAAGCTCCTCACGATTCATCAATCCGATAGTCCTGAGTTCCGGCGTATCTGCGATTTCAGCAACAATTTTAGCTTCTTCACCTCCTGGTGATACGACCGAAATTAACTGTATCTTCATCTGTTCCAGATCAATACTCGCTTCTGGAGCGCACCCGATCAGTATTGCACCTAAACCAATGGAAAATAGGAAGAGAACTTTTTTCATGATGAACGGAGTGAAGCGATAGCAGCCTCACGGTCAGGAGACTTGAAGATGAAACTCCCGGAAACCAAGTTATTGGCGCCGGCTATAATGCACTTCGGCGCCGTTTGATCATCTACTCCCCCATCCATCTGAATCATCAGGTCAGGAAATTTTTCACGTGCTGCAGAAACTTTTTCGAGTACATCATCAATAAACTCCTGACCGCCAAAACCCGGATGCACTGACATGACGAGTAGAAGATCAACCTCTCCCAACACATCTTCAACTTCACTCAATGGAGTCTCCGGGTTGATCGCAATGCCAGCAGTGGCTCCCCCATCGCGAATGGCTTGTATAAGCGCTTTTCTCGCATCTGTGCCCTGCACTGCTTCGGCATGAAATGTGATGTTCTTGGCCCCCGCATCAAGGAATTCTTGCACGCGTTCCTGCGGATCCTCCACCATCAGGTGAACGTCAATAAGTAGTTTTGTTTCCAGATTCTTTATTACAGGTGCACCAAAACTCAGGTTATCCACGAATTGCCCATCCATCACATCAATCTGTATCCAGTCTGAAAATGGTTCAATGTTTTCAACTTCTTCCTGCAATTTACCTAGATTTGCAGCGAGAATTGAAGGAGTGATGATGACGGAAGTATCTGGCATCTTGGTTATGCTAGCACGACTACTTATTAAAAGGGAAAAGGGTAAAGTGAAAAGTGAAAGTTTTCCCCTTTCCCTTTTCACTTTTCACTTTATTTGTTTGCTTCAGGAATAGAGACCAATACGCCTTCTTCCAAATCATTCAGTATCCCGATATACGCATTCATCCCATGGCACACCGCATCTGTCCGTACGAAGCGATTGGCGGGATTCCAATAGAGTCCCCCCTTAGCCATCGCAGGATTTGGTAGGAATCCACTATTGTGATCGCCATATGTATTCTGCAAAAGCCAGCGCATACCCTTCACAATTGCATCCTTGTGCTGCTCGCAGTCTTCTCCCCATTCTTCCAGACATAAGTGATAGACCTCAACGAGAATTTCGCTTATCCATCCGGCTCCACTTGTGGAAAGCGATCCCTTCCAGCGACCATACGTCGAGAGATCTGATTCATTAACATGTTGCCTTCCCACCAAGTCTGTCGCGCAGGTGAATACGATATCTCGAACACCTTCATCATGTGTAGCCAGATAGTAATCCACCATCGACATCACAAACCACGAGCTCGATATTGGATTATCGGGTCGGTAGTCATCACCTATGTAACATCCGTCTTTCTCTACCTTTGCGAGCAAGAAATCGGCGATGTCCTCGGCAACTTCTAAGTATCGCGCGTCTTCGGTCACACGATATATTCGTGAAAGTGCGGAAAGCACCTGACCGTTGTACAGCGTGGATTCCTTGGTGGAGAAGAACCATTTGCCGTCACGATCAACTACGTACGATTTCATACTTCCATCATCTTTCTGCATGGTTAGGAGCCAATCTGCGGCCTTTTTAGCCGCTTCCAGATAACGTTCATCCTCTGTTCTACGGTACATTTCGAGCAGTGTAAAAATTGTTTTTGACGTTGTTCCGACCACAAACTTGCGTTCGCGTTCCTCCGTATCTAGGGAGAACGAATAGTGAAATGCACCGTAGCGATTGCTCTCTTCATCCAGAAGCTGCATCGAGAGTACATACTCCATGCTTTTCTCAATCTGTTCCCAAAGTTCTTCGACAGGTTCCAGATCGTAGAGCTTGAACAGTGTGTAGATAAGAGACGAAGTGTAGATCGTATGCAAGCGATCTTCGAATTCATCTTCAAGCGCATAGTAATACTTGTGCGCCCCGTTAAACTCCGGATCGATCATTCGAAGAAGATATTGCCTTCCTTCTGCAATCTTTTCCCGGAGAAGATTCTTGTCGTATTCATGAAGAAATA
>JBDRFD010000054.1:0-5343 GCA_043819035.1 Patescibacteria group bacterium
GCCGGCCGAGCCATTGTTATAGACGGAGATCCCTACATCATTACCTGGAATCAATTTAGCAAGCAGGGGCGACAGGGGGGTGTGATGGCAACGAAGCTCAAGAACCTAAAAACGGGGAATGTGATTCAGAAGACCTTCCAAGGGAATGACAAATTGGAACCTGCTGATGTGGGATACAAAAAAGTGCAGTACCTTTACGGTGACGAGAACAAATACACGTTCATGGATCTGCAGTCGTACGACCAGTTCGAACTCACCTCCGATATGGTCGGTGATGCGGCAAATTACTTTATTGAAGGAAGCGAAATGGATGCGCTGATGTTTGAAGATAATCCAATCGGCATTCAGCTCCCACCAACCGCCAAATTGAAAGTGATCGAAACTCCTCCGGGTGTAAAAGGAGATACCGCCACGGGAGGCACCAAATTTGCGCAGCTGGAGAGCGGGATACAGGTTTCTGTTCCTCTATTTATCAACGAAGGAGACACTGTGAAAGTGAATACGGATACGGGGGAGTATATGGAGAGGGTTTAATGTGGTAGCTGGATGGTTGGATAGTTGGATGGTTCGCAAGCGGAAAACACGCTTGCTGCCACTTTAGTAACCATCCAGCCATCCAACTATCCAATTCTCTTTTTAAGTATCTCATTAACCTTAGCGGGATCCGCTTGTCCTTTGGATTCCTTCATCACCCACCCAACTATTGCACCAAGGGCTGCTTCTTTGCCTGATTTGAATGATTCGACGGCCTTTGGATTTTCAGCAATCGCCTTTTCAACCAGTTCTTCAATCTCACTCTCGTCAGAGATCTGCTGCATGCCTTCCTCTTCAATAATCGAAGAAGCGTTCTTTCCGGTTTCGACCATTTTCGCGAGTACGTCTTTGGCGGAGTTGCCGGAAATTGTTCCGTCATCAATCTTTGAGACAAGTTCCAGAATCGCATCTGCATCTGGCCCTTCTGATATTGGCTTATCGTTCGCATTCAGGAAGCCGAGAAGCTGTGTTAGGACGAGGGAACTTGCCCGCTTTGCGTCACCGGTCTTATCGTGCACCGCATCGAACATTTCGCGCAATCTCGGTTGATCAATCAGTTGACGGACATTCGCTTCATCAAGCCCGAGAGATCCGTACTGTGACTTCAGTTCGCGCGGGAGAGCAGGGAGAGATTCTCGGATCTCTTCGATCTCACTATCTTCAAAATGCAGCGGGGGAATGTCTGGCTCCGGGAAGTAGCGATAGTCCTGCGCGGTTTCTTTATCTCGCAGCATCTTCGTCTGCTCTTCTTCATCTAGCCATCCGACGGTGATGTCATTCTTGAGCGGGCCGCCTGTTTCTTCCCACAGATCTTTTAGCCGATTGAACTCATAGGTCAGTGCCTTTTCGAGTGACTTGAAAGAGTTTAAGTTCTTGATCTCACTTCTGGGATTCAGCTTGTCCGACCCTTTCTCTCTGAGCGAGATAGACGCATCAAAGCGCATCATTCCCTTGAACATATCAGCTTCACTTGAGCCAACCGCAATTAATATGCGCCTGAGCTCCTGCGCGAACGCAACGGCATCTTCGGGTGAGTGCAGATCCGGCTCGGTGACGATTTCCATCAGCGGCGTTCCGGCACGGTTGTAGTCGCACAGGGTTTTGTTGCCCCGATGCGTGAGTTTTCCGGCATCGTTCTCCATGTGTAATCTTGTCATTCTGCATTCTTTCGTTGCGGTCACTCTGCCGCTTGTATCCACGACGTCATATTCCACAGTTCCGCCTTTGGCGAGCGGGTAATCGTACTGAGAGATCTGAAAGCCGGGTGGAAGATCGGGGTAGAAGTAGTGCTTGCGGTCGAAATGATTGTCTTTCTGTATCTCGCATCCGATTGCGAGCGAGGCTTTCATAGCCTTTTTGATTGCTTCGGCATTAGGAGCGGGGAGTGTGCCGGGGTGGCCCATGCAAATCGGGCACACGGTTGTATTGGGTGCTTTCCCAAAGGCATCATTATCGCATGAGCAGAACATTTTGGATTTGGTGCTCATTTGGGCGTGGACTTCGAGGCCGATGACTGCTTCTAATTCTGGCATTAGTCAAAGAGTAGCAATGGAAGTGATCCAAGGAAACCAAAGAAACCAAAGAATCCAAAGGATTAATTCCTTGGATTCCTCGGTTTCCTTGGATTCTTTGGTTTCTTGTTCCGATTACAGTTCAACCGCTGATTTGCTATCGCTAGGCGCATTCCCGTGGTCTGTGATCAACACATTATCCAAGTGATCCACTTCATGCTGCACGACACGCGCATCGAATTCTATAAACTTCCGTTCCTGCCCTTTTCCCTTGATGTCCAGATAGGTGATTGTGATTTCAGTCGGACGTTCTATTTTAACGTCTATGCCGGGAAGGCTAAGGCATCCTTCCTCAACCACGTCGGTCTCTTCCCCCTTCCACGTGATTTGAGGATTGATCATAACATTGGTTTTTTCGTTGAACTTAGCCAGGCACATCCGCAGTGAATGACCTACCTGCGGTGCCGCGATGCCGAGGCCCCCCTTATCTTCAAGAGTATCTGTCATATCTTTGAGAATTTTGAGGATATCCTTTGTTACCTTCGGGATAAGTTCCGTCTTCTTCCTCAAGATAGGATTATCGGCGCCTGTTTGGATGGGCAAAACAGTCAAAGGGAAAAGGGAAAGGTGAAAGGGGAAAGGGGAAAATGTCTGAACCACAGATTACACGGATTACGCAGATTACGCAGATATTATTTTAACGAAGTTTAGGTTGGATTCGACAAATCTGCGTAATCCATTCAATCTGCGTCATCTGCGGTTCAGACAATGTTAGGCGACCATTTCCCTCCACCCAGCCCTCTGCCTCAAATCTTCTTCTGTTTCAATTTGTCCAATTGCAATCATTTTCAGGAGTGCCTGAGCAGTCAGCGAGACATCAGGGAGTGCGCGGTGGCGGCTAGTTGGCATCTCCAACCCGAGCCTCAATGCGACCACATTTAAATTGTGTCTGAATTCATTGGGAAAAATGCTCTGGCTCAGGCGCATGGTGCACAGCGCATCCGGAATGTCGATGTATCCCCAGCAGTGTTCCTTTTCGGTATTCAGAAAGCCCATATCGAATTCCGCATTGTGAGCCACCAGTAGTGAATCTGCGGCGAATTCGAGAAACATAGGGATAACCTGATCAATCGTAGGAGCTCCCAGCACATCTTCGTTTCGGATTTTATTCACCTGCATAGCCTCCATTGGAATCGGACGTTCAGGATTTACGAAGGAATTGAACGGCGCATCGGTGAGTATCTTTCCGTCCTCAATGCGCAACGCTGCCAATTCAATAATCTTGTGCCCACGACGAGGGTCAAGGCCCGTGGTTTCTACGTCAAAAACTGTGAAAGTCGGAAGCATGGAGCTCGACTATACCTTATTAGTTGAGTTGATCGAGTTAGTTTGGTTGACGTGCGCTTTGTAATTGACAATTGATAATTGACAATTGACAATCGAAAAGTGTTGAACGACCTTGGGGCGATAATTGTCAATTGTCCATTGTCCATTGTCAATTTTATCCACGTATGAAGAATCTCACTGCACATGGCATTCTTAAGGATCTTGAGAAGATCTATGATCCGCCACGGTCGTTTTTGAACTGGAAGACTCCACTCGATTTGCTGGTTTCAACGATCTTGAGCGCACAATGCACAGATGTTCGTGTGAATATGGTAACGAAAGAACTTTTTAAGAAATGTCGGAGTGCTGAAGATTACCGAGATATCTCTCGAAGCGAACTTGAGGAGCTGATCCGTCCTTGTGGTACATTTCGAGTTAAAGCAAAGCATATTCAAGGTTTAAGCAATATTCTGGTAGAGAAATACAAAGGTAAGGTTCCGCAGACGATGGAAGGACTAGTTGAACTTCCGGGAGTCGGACGCAAGACGGCGGCGATTATTCTGTACGCGGCATTCGGAAAACTCGAGGGAATCGCGGTCGATACACATGTGATGCGTTTGGCTCAGAGGTTGGGACTTTCAAAAAATAAAACTCCACAGAAGATCGAGAAGGATTTGATGAGGATTGTACCTAAGAAGCAATGGGGGAGAATGAATACATTGTTCATCAGTCACGGGCGTGCAATCTGTTCAGCACGGAATCGCAAGTGTGGGAGCTGTGTCTTCAAAGATGTATGTCCATCCTCCAAAGAGAAGGGGAAGAAGGATTTGGCCAACTAGCTTGCAGCTTGTAGTATAGGCTTCCTATGAAGCAATATTTGAGTCTCCTACAAAAAATCATGAACGAAGGCATCCGCAAGGATGATCGGACAGGCACTGGAACACTCTCGATTTTTGGCTACCAAATGCGCTTTGATCTTCAGGAAGGATTCCCGCTTCTTACAACGAAGAAGGTTTATATGAGAGGGATTACACATGAGCTTCTGTGGTTCCTCACGGGTGATACGAACATAAAGTACTTAGTCGATCGTAATGTGAAGATCTGGAATGAGTGGCCATATGAGGGATACAAGGCAAGTGATGAATTCAAAGGAGAAACGTTAGACGAGTTCGTTGAAAAGATTCGCGAAGATTCTGCTTTTGCACAGAAGTGGGGTGACTTGGGTCCGGTATATGGCAAGCAATGGATTCGATGGGAAGGAAAACACGGAGAAGAGATCAATCAAATTAAAAACGTTATTGATGAGATTAAGAAGAATCCAAACTCGCGTCGGCTTATAGTCAGTGGCTGGAATGTGGCGGATATACAGGAACTTATTCATGGAAAAAACTCTGCGCCGCCGCTCTGTCACACTGTTTTCCAGTTTTATGTTTTGAACGGCCAGTTGTCATGTCAGCTTTATCAGCGCAGTGCAGATGTATTCTTAGGAGTTCCCTTTAACATTGCATCCTACAGTCTGCTCACACACATGATTGCACAGGAATGCGGACTTGAAGTTGGTGAGTTCATCCATACGTTCGGCGATGCACACTTGTATTTGAATCATATGGAGCAGGCACTGACACAATTGGAGCGTAAGCCACGCCTACTCCCTCAACTGAGGCTCAATTCAGACGTGAAGTCGGTCTTTGATTTCACATTCGAGGACATCGAGGTGATGAACTACGATCCACATCCTGCTATCAAGGCTCCCATAGCTGTCTAATAGCAGTTAGCAATTAGCTCATTAGCTAATATGCTAATATGCTAATTGCTATGCGAATCTCTCTCATCGCAGCGGCCAGTGAGAACAACGTCATCGGAAAAGATGGAGGTATTCCTTGGGATTTACCCGATGACTTCAAACATTTTCATGATGCAACGGAGGGGAAGCCAATTATCATGGGACGCAAAACACATGAGTCGATCGGGC
>JBDRFD010000055.1:0-3203 GCA_043819035.1 Patescibacteria group bacterium
ATCAAGAGGCCGACGGAAGGGAAAAAACTTCTGCGCTATCAGGCACTTCTCGTAGGAATCTCCATTCCGGTTCTGTACGTTATTGTCCAGTATCTTCAGGTGGGGCATGTGATTGTCGGTGTTCATCCGGAGCTCAATGAAGCGACAGTTTGGCAGGGGCCGATGAAGGTTCTTATGAATCTTGCATACGCACTGCAAGTGCTTTTCTCCGTTCACAACTATCACTATCCCAATCCCGGAGGCACAGGACACGAGAATCTCTTGCACACCACGCCGATTTTAATGTTCCTGGGGCTCTTTGCGTTTCTTTCACCGTCGAAGTTCTTCCCGGATCGCAGGCTCTTCCTCGCACTTCTAATGGGTGCTGCGATCGGGTTTGGAATGAATGCAATAGTCGCGACGATGAATGAGTACTACATGCAAGTTGGGATGTTACTTGTCATTATTGCGGCACTCCCAGTCCTCAAAAAGTATCCGCTTTGGATTCCCGTTGTCCTTGCGACACTCCACTTCCAGTGGTTCTATTTTTATTTAGCCTTCAGTGAACGGTTGCAGTTGGGACCACTCTTCTTCAGTGCTCCATCTGTCGTTGATCTCCTCTTCTTGGCATGGATTTCTCAGCACTTTCTGGCTTCCTCAAAGACGCAAAATTCGTTACTCTAAGCCACTATGTGTACCTCTAAGCGTTGGTTTCTCATTCTTGTAGCAAGCTCTCTTGTGATTGCTGTGCTTATGCAGGTACCCCAACTCCTGCATTCTTTATCTCCTGAGTCGCAAGGCATTCTCGTCCAACTCAACTCCGATGAGTACTACTATTTGGCGCGCGTACAGGAAGCGCTCTCGGGGCGCGGGGAACAAGCGGCGGAGGCATTCGTCGGAGACCCGAAAATTGTGGGTACACAGCTCGCACTCATCGAACGATTGTATGGAGTGCTCTTTTCGTGGACTGGTTTAAGAGCTGCGGAAGTTTTTCAAATTATGGATTCCGTGCTTCCGGCTTTGATCTTCCTGGGACTTTGGATATTCTTTCAACTTTGCGGATTCACGCGCGTTCAGGCATTTGCCGGAGCAGTGTTCTTCGTTGTACTAGAAGCCTACAACCTGAGTAGGCCGATCCACGTGCGTGTGAGTTTCTTTGTGATGCTGCTTACATTGATTTGTATTACAGCAGGATTGATCCGTCGTCGCTCGCTTGGAGTTCTTGGTGGAGTACTTCTGGGTATACTCATTGGAGTTTATTTTTGGAGCTGGAGCTTTGCGTGGTTGTGGTGGGGGATTTATCTTGTGTGGGAGGTTATGGAGTATGTATGGAGACGTCGGATGTTGGACTTTAGACGTCAAACGTCTAACGTCCAACGTCCACTGTGGGCATGGATGCTTTTTATTGGATTGATTGGTGTTATCACAGCGTTTCCGTTCATCTGGAATCTCTACTCGGTCATGCAGCATCCGCTTGCGGAGTTCGGAGTTTTCCGCAGCGGCATGCATCATTCACGCCTTCCGGAATCATGGATCTACAGCACACTCTTTGCAGTAATGACCATCGGAGTTGTTGTTACGGTATCGAAGAGGTATGAACAATTGAGGCCGTATCGTGCGGGCATAGTAACCGTTCTTACTGCGTTCGGGTTTATGCATCAGCAGGTTGTGCACGGTACAACGTTTATGTTTGTATCACATTCCATATTTTCATTATTACTCGCTCCGATAATTGTGTTGCTGCTTGCGTGGACACTTCGAACAAAGTGGATGATTGTCGCCTCTTTAGCGGCATGTGTGTATCTCGCAGGAATAGGATATGACGGAAGGCACGTGATAAGTCAGTGGACTGTGGCCCCCGGGCGATTCAAGGAGCAGCACTTCGCAACCCTTCTTCCCGTTCTCGATGAGCTTCCGCGCGTACGTATCCTCTCTGATCCCGACAGCACTGCATTCATTGCAGGTTATTCACACCATGATGTGATCTATTCCATTTACCTGAAAAATGTCCTCATGACGCACGAAGAGATTGCTGAGCGTTTCTGCATGACAGAGGTTCCTGTTGATCCATCTCAGAGGCACTTCGAGGATTGGCATCATCTGATTTGGCCTGATTCAAACCGTGTATTTAAAGAGAAGATGCCCGATATACGCGAGCGCGAACTTGCGCTTGTGCATGATGCATGTGCGAAGGTTGACCGAGATCCGGCAACCTATCTGAAAAAATTCGATGTCCAGTATGTGCTCTGGGATGAGGAGCGGATGCCTAACTGGAATATCTGGCGGCTCAAAGTTCCACTTGAGAAGTTGGTGCAGGGTGAGGGGTGGTCGTTGTGGGGAATTAGCAATTAACAGTTAACAATTAACAATTAACTACTTAGACAACAAGCTAATTGCTTTTGTACCACTCAACCGTCTTCTTAATCCCTTCTTCAAACGAAGTCTGAGGATCGTATCCCAGGAGCCTTCGTGCCCTGGAAATATTTGCGATATACTGCACTACTTCTCCAGGGCGGTTCTTTTCGACACGGATTTCAGACCGGCTTCCCAAAAGATTTTTGATCACTTCTGCAAGCTGCATGATGGACGTTGCTTCTCCGAATGCCAGGTTGATCGTCTCATTCTTCGCCGCTTCGAATTTGTCCAGTGCGAGCATCAGGCCATTCACCGTGTCATCAATATACGTAAAGTCGAGGCACTTCTTTTTTCCAAATACGGTCATTGCCTCATTTGCTTTCGCTTGTCTGATGAAGAGGGGGACCACTCGATCGGAATCATCGTACATGCCATAGACATTTGAGAGACGAAAGACAATTCCATCAATGCCATAACAGCGCCAGTATGCTTTCACCAGCGCCTCGCCTCCGATTTTACTGGCGGTATAGGCACTCTCGCAGTTATCTATGCGAACCATGTCTTCTGTATGTGCGTCGTTCGTATCATTTCCATATGTTTCCCTCGATGATGTGAAGATGAAACGCTTGATTCCATATTTTCGAGCGAATTCAAGAGTGTTGTAGGTCGAGAGGAAGTTGTCCCGTGCCATGTCCGGTTCTTTAACAAGGTCGTAGACACGGGCATTGGCAGCCAAGTGCATGATGACGTCGACATCGGTGGGAAGTTTTTTAAGTTGTGCTTCATCTCTCAGATCAACAGAGAGAGTGATTTTATCGAGATCACTCTTCCACTTGTTCGGTTTCCAGTCTGCACCAATAACTTCGTGC
>JBDRFD010000056.1:0-12718 GCA_043819035.1 Patescibacteria group bacterium
AATTCTTTGGAGAATACTTGGTCCAAAAAAGACATCCATCAAGGCCAAAGAGCAGACAGCACAAATGGTCGAACCGTTCGAGCGTAATACCGAATCAAGAAATACTTTTTCGAATTGAAGGGTGGGGGTGATTGGTCGAAGGTCTAAGGTCCGTCTCGGCGCGGCCGCCCGTCGGGGCGCGGCCCCGCCGCGACCAAAGCCGCGACGGATCGAAAGTCTTGTCACAGGTCGAAGGTCACAGGACCAATAATTGCATTCACAAACTCCATGACATGTGATACCACTTCGCGGTATAAATGATACTAATAGCTATGACGATAGTCTTGAATTGAGATGGTGATACCGCTCCCTCGCTGCGCCGTAGCGTTGCACAGACCAGAGTGAATATATTGACAATCGAATGTGCGATACGGCTACGCGCCTGCGCGACGAAGTCGCTACGGCGACGCAGGCGCGAAG
Organism: Patescibacteria group bacterium; assembly: GCA_043819035.1. GTDB lineage: Bacteria > Patescibacteriota > Gracilibacteria > Peribacterales > Peribacteraceae > UBA2144. The sequence continues at coordinate 460 of JBDRFD010000056.1, forward strand.
GCGAGCGCGGCATTATTCGAAGATAAAGCTTGAATTGAGTTCGTATCATTAAATGTGCAACTTGGTATCAGTACACCAGCTCACGTGTCCCTCTGTACCTGTGCCCAGAAAAAGTTTGCGGTTGGCGCATGAAAGGGAACGCGTTGCAATTTAAAGCCAAAAAGGGCTGGCGAATTCTTGTCCGGCGTAGCCTTGGCGAAGACGGATTGCGCCAGCGCCACAGATTTTCGACCTGGTCGGGGCGGCCCGCCTTCGTCCTCCCGCGCATGCGGGACGGGACTTCGGACGGACCGTTCGCAGACAATGCTTCTTCCTAATCTTTTTGATTTAATTCCTCTGGTCGGGGCGGCGCGACTCGAACGCGCGACCTCCTGCTCCCAAAGCAGGCACTCTAGCCAACTGAGCTACGCCCCGATATTCAACACTATATTAGCAGTATTTGTATTTTGTGAAATAAAACATCATCATATTAATCCAGATGAAATGCACTGTCCTCACCTCATCGCGCTCTCCCGGAATCAGTGGAGGATTAACGTACGATGCCAAGGATTTGAAAGTACAACCGGGTTCACACGTTCTGGTGCCTCTTCGAAAGGAACTGGTTGAAGGAATTGTAATAGATATTCAAGAGGAAAGAGCTAAAGAAGAATTTGATATAAAGGACGTCGAGGAACTCATCGGCGAACAACCACTTATGACCAAACCTCAGATTCAGACTCTGAGGTGGATGGCTCAATATTATTACTGTTCACTCAGGCAAGCATTGCGCGTGTGGCTTCCATCAAAATCGTGGAAAAAGCTGGGACCGCAGAAAGTGCGCGGATACAAGCTTCTCAGTTATCATCTCCCCAAAAACAGTTACCGGCTCTTTAGCACACACCATCAGGAAATCCATCTGACACGTCTCTTGTTGATTGAATATATTCGAAGTAATGAGTGGTTGGCGCGCAAAGAGCTGAAAAAACAATTTGAAATTTCAGACGCGCAACTTAGAAGCCTTGTTAAAAGAGGCATCCTGTGTGAAGAAGAACGAACAGAATCTTTGGATAGTGAGCATATTGGTCCTGAAGTCACACTCCCCTCTCTTACTCCTGACCAAAAGAAGGTATATGCATCTATCAAGAACGATGAGCGCCCCTCGCTTCTCTTTGGAATTACCAGCAGTGGAAAGACGGAGATTTACGCAGAACTTATCGCAGACGTCGTACGAGAAGGTAAACAAGCAATACTGCTGGTTCCCGAAATCCTCCTCACCGAGCACTGCATTCACCGCTTCCAGGAGCTCCTGGGGCCTGAGCATATTGCAGTTGTCCATAGTCGTTTAACTCCAACGGAAAGGACTGTTAATTGGCGAAGGATTCATCGTGGAGAGATCTCTCTCATCATCGGTTCGCGTAGCGCGCTCTTTTCACCGTTTGGGAACCTCGGTCTCGTGATTATCGATGAAGAGCATGAGTGGACGTATAAGAACGAGCAGACTCCCCGATACTACGCACGGGAGACGGCTGAAGCACTCTGCAGATTCTCGAAAGCAAAACTTGTGATGGGTACGGCGACTCCTTCCCTCGAAGCGTGGTCACGCTCAAAGAGTGGGACGTATCATCTTGCTCAGCTTCCAAAGCGCTACAAAGATCAACCTCTGCCAACTGTTCGTATAGTTGATTTAGCAACTGTGAAATTTGGATCGTTGTATCCGTTCTCCCCTCCTCTTTTGGAAGCAATTGATCAGAGACTAAAGAAGGGGGAGCAGTCTGTCCTCTTTTTAAACCGAAGAGGAATAGCAAGCTCGATGATCTGCCTCGATTGCCGGCGGCGTATGGTTTCACCGGAATCCAATCTTCCGTTTACCCTCCACAGAGACTCACAGGGAAAGCCGTATTTACTTGATCATACGTCCGGAGTGCGTGCAGAAGTGCCATCTGCATGTCCTGGGTGCGGATCTATCAAACTGCATGCAATGGGAGCTGGGACACAGCGCATCGAAGAGATCCTCTCGAAGCAATTCCCCAATGCGCGCTTGCTCAGGGCAGACAGCGACACGCTCACACATCCTGAACATATGCGACTCCTACTGAAGAAAATGCGAGAAAGGCAGGCTGATATCCTCCTGGGAACGCAATCCGTTGTAAAAGGTCTGGATCTTCCCGGTATCACCCTCGCTGCTGTCCTTGTGGCTGATGTTGGCCTCTCTCTTCCTCATTTTCGGGCGGGAGAACGCATTTTCCAATTGCTTACTCAGCTCACTGGGCGCTCAGGACGATCGCAGCCAGGTGAAGTTATTATCCAAACGTTTCGTCCCGACTCACCAGAAGTGAAACTTGCGGCGAGTCATAGTACCGAGAAGTTTATGGATGATGAATTACTGCTGCGCATACAGGGCGGTTATCCTCCGGCGACGAAGATGATAAGGCTGCTTCTAAAGGAAGAAGGAGCATCGTTTGCAAAATCTCTCTGTGATAAAGTTAAAACTGTCGCTGCTGAAAATAAGATTGAACTTACTGCGCATGCTGCCCCCATGCTATTTGGAGGCGGTAAAAAGTGGCACATACTTATAAAAGGTAATAAACCTGAAGAAGTTTTGAAGAAGTTAGATCTTAAGGGTGTGATTGTGGATGTGGATCCGATTGAATGCGTGTAAAACAACAATTAACATTTAACAATTAACAGTTAACAAATACTGAAATATAGTTTTTGTTGAGTTTTTGAACAGACAAATATAGCCAGATCAATATAATTTGTCATATTGAATTCACTAAAAAGCTGTAGCTATTAAAGGGCTAAAGCCCGATTATATTTGATTCGTTAACCCAGCCCTTAAGGGCTGGGTTAACGATGAAGTCGCACAAGGGCTTTAGCCCACTTGAGTTCGAATCGCAACTGCAGATGCATATGATCCTATGCCGTTTTATGTTGATTCAGCTATATAAACTAACTTCATTGTTCCCCATTTCATTATGAAACGCTTGTTATCAGTTCTAGTAACATCAAGTTTATTGATTCCAGCTATTGCATTCGCTGCAACATTCCAAGCTGCAAAGGATGATGATAAGCTTTTGTCTATCAGCATTCCTATACGAGATGACCTTTATGTCGCCGGCGGATTAGTGCAAGTAAAAGAGACTATCGAAGGAAATCTTGTTGTCGCAGGCCGTGAAATTACTGTGACCGGTAACGTGAAAGAAGGCATTATCGCGGCAGGAGGACGCATTACGATCGAAGGGAATGTAGGTGATGATGTACGTATAGCCGGAGGTGATATCGAGATCAGAGGAACGGTATCTGATGATCTGATTGTTGCCGGAGGTACGGTGCGAATAAGTGAGGATGCTGTGATAAACGGAGATGCAGTTATTGCAGGAGGAATGTTGGTGATCGATGGAACGATTGGTGGAAATATTAAAGTAGCAGGAGGTCAGGTTTATTTTGGCGGAACTGTAGAAGGAGATGCACTTGTAGAAGTTGAATCATTGCAAATGAACGGTTCCATTAGAGGGAATGCCAGAATAGTTTCAAAAAATGTAACCGTAGAAGAAGGTGCATCAATCGGAGGTGATCTGGAATACTGGTCGAAGGAGATTGATCCGTACTTAGGAATTGTAAGCGGAGATACGTTCATGAATCCGGACTTGGACCGGTCCAAGAAAGAGTTTGGTGATGCAACCTTCTTGGGAACGGCAAAGATTGCACTCTTTGCTTACTTTGGATTCACACTCTTAAGTGCTGCCCTGGTTATTCTCATCTTGGTCTTGGCTACAAATAAGTTCCCCAAAGAAGCAGCCAAACTGGTACAGAAGACTCCGTGGAAGAGCTTGTTTATCGGGTTGGCCTTCTTCGTTATGACACCGATTGTTGCACTTCTCTTCCTGATTTCAGTTATCGGTGCTCCAATCGCGCTGCTCTTGTTCTTTGTTTACGGATTTGCAATCTTCTTCGCCAAAGCGATTGCTGCGTTCATCCTCGCATCGTTTATTGCTCTGCAATATAAAAAGAGGTGGGGTAAGGTTGCACTCTTCTTCGTAAGTATTGCGCTCTTCGTACTCCTGAAACTACTGACATTTGTACCAGTCATCGGATGGATTATAAACCTCGTCTTCATCCTTATTGCGTTTGGTGCATTACTTCAAGTGAAGATGAATGTATGGAAGAAGTTTGCTTAAATGGTCATAAACGTAGCTGCGACGCCGCGTCGCAGCTATGTTATTGTTAATGAATACATTGCAACTCCTGCAGCAACAGCAACGTTGAGTGACTCTTTCTTACCCTTCATTGGTATCTGAACTTTTGCGTCACAAAGTTCGAGAATTTCTTTTGGCACACCTGTAACTTCATGCCCAACAACTAAGCACATCTTTTCATGTGCATCGAATTGTGAAAGTGTTTGCGCATCGTCAGTCTGTTCAAGCGCTACAATAGTGTATCCGCCGTTGCGTAATTCATTTATAACATTCAGAGAATCTCTATGATATTCCCAAGCAACATACTCCTCAGATCCCAACGCAGTCTTAGAGATCTCACGGCGTGGAGGAGTTGCCGTGTAACCTGTAAGACATAATTTCTTTACACCAAAAGCATCACAGGTTCTAAAGAGTGATCCAACATTCCACAGTGAACGTATATTGTGAGCCAGAAGGACAATCTCTCGTTCCATTATCTAACGCAGGATGCTGAGTGTACTCGAATGAGGGTTTGAAAAAACCTCAAGCAGCTTGATTGTATACAAATCTTGTTCTTTAATATTCCCTAATACATAACATATACCTGATATAGCACCCTTACCTAATATTCCTGCTCCTGTATCAGGTACATCTCGTCTGATGATCGTAATCCCCTTTTCAAGAGGTGACTGAGTTACCTCTTCCTTCTTTTTATCTGGATTCCACTTTGTTACTTTCTGTCCTCTTTTGATGTAAGCAATTTCCTTATTAGGATTGAAGAGTGAAAGGATAGATAGAACTTGTTGTGGTTCCATTTCTTTCGAAGAGAAGTATTTCGACTGCTTAATTTTAATATCGGATGCAATACGTTTAGCTGCTTGCTCGACAGTTCTCTCCTCATTATTCACGATTATCGTATCGATAAAGATTTCAACGTCTCGCTTTTCTAGATCGGTCAGTTTCATTCCATTTAAATTCGACTTGTTCTCCTCATCCGCAGGTCGCAGTTCGTCTGTGCTCACTGTAAAAAGACTTGCTCTGGTTATCGATCTTTTTTCTTCAATCCAATTCTTCATAGAAATAAAGTAAGGATCGCCTGCGATTGTTCTTTCCGGATGCGGCATGAGAGCGACAACATTTCCTTCTTTGTTGCATATTCCAGCTGCTCCAAACATTGATCCATTCGGACAGATGGGTGCTTCATCTGAGACGTTGCCTTTATTATCGCAATACGAGAACGCAATTTGATCATTTCTTTTTAGCTCTTCAATGACATCTTTGTCCTTCGTCACAAAGCGCCCCTCTCCATGAGCAATCGGAAGTTGCATTGCTCCTTCCCAATCAGATGTGGCACAGCGATCGCGTGCGCACGTGGGTGTGATCCATATCCATTCGTTCAAGAAACCAACTGCTTCATTATCTACCACATTACGTGCAAGGCTCATCCTTAACCCTTTATCCAATGGAATGAGGCCGCTTTCAACCAATACTTGAGCCCCATTGCAGTTTCCGATGATCACTTTGCCTTTTGCAGCTTCTTCAGCCAAAAATGCTAGTAATGGATCACGTGCAGCAACCATACCGGCCCTTCCACGATCCTCATAGCTAAAGCCACCAGGTATGAAGTATCCATCTACATCACTTAGCATTTCGTGTGAATCATTCCATTTAAAGAACACTGCTTCCATTCCGCATCTTTTGATGGAACGTAGAGACTCTACTTCACAGTTATTGCCTGGGAATGAGAGAATGGCGATCTTGAGTTTCTTCATGATGTAATTGTAGCATGTCTGAACCACAGATGACGCAGATATCGCAGATACTAGTTTCCAAAGAAACAAGGTTTGTGCAAGTAATCTACGCCTGCCAGCCATAGCCCAAAGGCGACGGTTGGTAATCACAAAATTCTACGTCATCTGCGGTTCTGACAGTTGCTCTAAACAGTCATCACCTCTTCCTCCTTCTTTTTCATCGATTCTTCTACCTTCTCATTTGCCGTTTTTACTGCCTTATCCAGTTCTTCCAGAAGCGTGTAACGTGCATCCTCATCTTTTTCCTCATCTTTGATAGCATCATTAACATACTGTCTTTTCTGCCTGATGGAAATACGTGCTTCTTCTGCAAACTGATGAACGATTTTTTTCATTTGAGCTCTTCGCTCCTCTGTCATCTGCGGAAGATTGATACGTATAACACTACCGTCATTGACAGGTGATGTGCCCAGATCTGCTTTTGTCAGTGCCCTTTCTACATTGCCTATTATGGATCTATCCCATGGTTGCACAACAAGCGAGCGTGCATCTTCAACTGTAATTCCTGCAACCGATTTGAGTGGTTGTTTTTGACCATATGCCTCCACCTCAACATTCTCTAAAAGAGAAGCATTTGCTCTTCCGGTTTGAAGTTTTGAATATTCACTATGAAGATGGGCAAGAATCTTTTCTACTTCTGAGTTAAATATTTCTATACGAATGTTGGACATAAGAATAGGGGGTAGCTGGTAGCTTGTAGGTAATTCTATCTACAAGCTACCAGCTACTAGCTAATAGACGCAATAACATAGCCAAGTAAACTTTTACAATTAACTGTGGATCAGTGTACCAATATCACCGCCCTTAGCGGCTTTCAGAAGATTGCTTCTGTCCTTAAAATTGAAAACACGAATCGGAAGCTTCTGATCTTGACACAGGCTGAACGCAGCCTGATCCATTATGTTGAGATGTTTCTCGATAGCTTCCTGATACGTAAGCTCATCATACTTCTTGGCATCTTTATGTTCATCCGGATCTTTGTCATAAACGCCATCCACATTGGTAGCTTTTAGAAGGATCTCACATCCCAGCTCGACAGCACGTAATGCCGCTGCTGAATCGGTCGTAAAGTAGGGATTGCCTGTTCCTCCAGCACAAATGACAATTCTTTCTTTTTCCAAATGCCGGATTGCACGTCGACGCAAATAAGGTTCTGCAAGCTGTGGAACATCAATTGCGCTGCAGACACGCGTAAATTGACCCAGTGATTCCAAAGCAGATTGAAGGCCTACGCTATTCATAATCGTCGCAAGCATCCCCATTGCATCACTGGCAGTGCGTTCTATTCCACTTTCTTTTGTATCCCTATAGCGCCAGATATTTCCTCCACCAACCACAACAACCACCTGGATTCCTTCATCAGATACTTCTTTAATACTTCTAGCAACCTCCATTAAAACTGTGTGGTTTAAGCCAAAACCACCAGGCTTGCTGAGTGCTTCTCCTGAGAGCTTGAGCATGATGCGTTTGAACTTCATCTTGTCTATTATACCTGTATCTATTGAAATATAATACCCCTTATGGAGGCTTATGACAGAAAAAGCTTATAGGTAATGCCTTCTTTCCACTGATGATTATCAAATCGAGTAAAACCCATTTTTTCGCAAAGCTTTTGCATGGGTATGTTTTCAAAGGCTGTTTCCGTCACAATCGCTTTGGCCTGAAACTGATTGGCATGATCAATACATTTCTCAAACAATACCTTACCGATTCCTTGCCCTTGATACGAAGGCATGATGAATATCTCACGTAAGAAAAAATGATGCGGTTCCCACCAATCGGAATCCAATGAACATAATGCAACAAATACACTGTTCTCATCAGTGGCTACGAGATAAAGGCTATCTTGTCTATAAAAATGTGTTTTTAGAAATTGGATTGTTTCTTTGTCATATTTGTAATGAAGATTTGCAAATGTGGACTCTTTCCCCTTCAGAATATCGATATCTTCTTCACTCTTGATAAGTGAGTAGTTGATTCTCATGCTTAGAGTTTAACATCTCAAGCTTCTGTATGGGAAAATGAAAAAATATCTCTTCAGTCCGCATTAATTTTGGTGAGGATTGTTAAAAATGGATTCTGTGAGATAGTGAGTAATTTGTTTCTTGAGGAATCTTCTGCCTGACCCACTCTTGAGAAATCTTTCTCTTCCAAGGGCATCCATTTTATTCAAATACGTTTCACAGTATATGAGTTTCCAACTAGATTCTCTGGCAGTTGAAACATTATTATGTCTGTTGTGTTCAGCAAGCCTTCGTTTCAAGTCAGTTGTATATCCGATATACCACTTGCCATTTGGTTTACTTTTGATGAGATAAACGTGATACATAAGGGATGAATTGTATCAGAGTCCGTGTTGGTAAATGGCAAAATTCATTCGCTTTGCACGTGGCACGTAAAGTCGCTGGTTGCTATTTGGCGGTGCCACGTGGGCGCGCCTAAGAAGCCACGTAAAGCGACTTCGTCGCCACGTGGCACGTAAAGTCGCTGCGCGCCTTTACGTGGTACCCCGGAGAGGATTCGAACCTCTGGCCTGAAGCTTAGAAGGCTTCCGCTCTATCCAACTGAGCTACCGGGGCATCCACTCTATTCTACAGTATTAAGGTGTTTCTGAGGAGTTATTGTAAATGAACAATCTAATACTTATTTGGCAAGCACAGCTCAAAAGTACTCCTTTACAAGACCTTGCACATTCCATACGTTATTACCCTTTTGTATGAATTTAATCTGGAAATCGATATTTATGGCTGGATTTGCGCTTTTTGGGCTCCCCCACATAGTTGGAGCTGCAAGTAATCCACAGGGTGACATAAACCCCGAAGTTTGGTACTTAAATACAGTCGTTATCATCAACGGCCAGAAGTTACAGGGACCAGTTCCTTCAAAAAGTAAGCTCTGTTTTGCTCCGGAAGCTGACAAAGAGGATTTAAAATGTTTCCTCTCCAATCACAGTAATATCACAAATTGGACTTCCACAAACATAACATTTGTTCCACCAAAGAATGCACCGCCGAGCGGTGTAGTTGTTCTCATCCATCCCTACTACAAAGAAGAATGTGCAATTGTTCGCGGTATTCGTCGGAATTGCGGGACTAAACTTCTCCAAGAAAACTACGTTATAGGTTACTACAAGGCACATCCACATATAGCAACTGTCATCGATACGATCGAAGGGAAAGAAACACATTTCTTTGAAGCAGGAAAAATCTATGACATACAAGGGTATCGGTTTGGAGATACAGGACGAGGCATTATGTTCGATAACTGGATGCTTGATATGACGGACATCATACGATGGACACCTGATTCGATTCTTATCTTGCCGTCTAAAATACCAGAGAATGTGAGCGCACTTAGAGTGCACAATGGATCGGGGCTTGGTAATACTTGGGAAGTATTGAAACCGGATAGCTCTCTGATTAAAGTGCGCACTAAAACAAGGGGCTCTGTCACACTTCAGGCATCTGCATCGGCCAACATCAACTCGCTTGTTACAGTTTCAACCGGATCAAAGGTAGCATTAAGAATATTCAAGGACATCGATTCTGATCATGCCTACTTTCCGGCGATCGACTGGGCTAAAGAACAAGAGTTTATCGGTGGTTATTCTGATGGAACTTTTCGGCCTGATAAGGAAGTGAATCGAGCGGAGTTTCTTAAAATGATTCTGGAAGCTAAGAGCGATTTTGACTTATCACAACCCTACAATGGCGGCAGTTTCTCGGATGTTGAATTCTCATCATGGTATGCCCCCTATGTATCGTATGCTGCATCACAGAACATTATAGAAGGATACGGTGATAATACATTTCGGCCTGAACAAGCCGTGACTGTTGCGGAAGGACTCAAAATGGCTTACAGAGTCTTTGGTATTCCTACCGTAGATCCTGAAGGGTCTCAGTGGTATGACAGATACATTGAACACGCACAAGATCATATTATTCTATTCAATAACACAATTGGCGTTCATTCTGGCCTCACCCGACAGGATGTCGTTTGGATAATCTGGAAACTGCTTTCAGACTAGTTGCTTACAATAGAAACATCATCGATCTCGACTTCTTCGATGCGTGAATTTTCCTGTGTTACAAAGCGTACCCTGAATGCATCATGAAAATATTGAGTGGGAAGATTAAGACTTTCCTCATGCCAACTGTCATCATCACCACTACGATTTGTCCAATAGAACAGCGTATTCCATCCATTTCCATCGAAGCCTTCTGCGCGCAGGTATTCTCCGTTATCAATACTCCTATCCACAAAACGCCAGAAGCTAAATGTCGCTGTCGTTGCCGTGCTGAGATCAATGGGGTCTCTCATTGTAAGTGTGCAAGCTGTTCGACACTCTTGCGCGTGTGCGACCCTATTGCTTACTGTGCTCCCGGGCACTTGTTCTTCCGCAGGTGCCGTATCTGCCCAAAATATCGTTCCACCATTTATCCAATTGCCAAGACCGTTTTGGAAATCATCAGAAAAAGATGTGGGTTCTTGAGGTTCAGTTTCACCTGGACTGACTAGTACTGTGATGTCATCTTCATGCGAATCTCCTCCATTATCTGCTACATTCAAAGTTATGACATGCTCTCCTATTGAAAGTGATGCAGTAATGATTGAATGAGTTCCAAGAACAATTGATCCTTCTTTCCATTCATAAGATATGATACTGCCATCCGGATCGAAGGAAAGTGTTCCATCGAGCGTAACCGTTTCGGAGCCATCGTTATCGCTATCCTCAAGTTCCTGGTCAGGACCTGCATTGGCTAAAGGACTTTTGTTGTCTGTAACCTCAACAAGAATACTAACACTATCTGTTGCTCCGGCATTATCCTCCACTGTAAGTGTCACAGTATGTTGACCGACAGAAAATGGAACAGTCAGCGTTTCATCAGCTCCAAGCAATGTTGTTCCTTCAAGCCATTCATATGAAGCAATCACTCCATCGGAGTCGGTTGATTGTGACCCATCAAGAGTAATGTCTGCCGTTCCATTGCCGTCATCGTCACTGATTGTTTTGTCTTCCCCTGCGTCTGCAATGGGACGCTCATTGGGTAATATTTCAATTGTCACAGTATCATTATCAAATTGTGAATTATTATCTGTAACGGTAAGTTCTACCACATGAGTTCCACTCGTCATGTCGAGTACGAGGATCGCTCCGCTTCCAAGTATCGTTGATCCTTCTTTCCAAAGATAAGATACTATTCCTCCATCGTCTGTTGAACCTGTTCCATCAAGTGTAACTTGGACATTACCGTCACCGTCTCCATCACTGAGGGCCTGGTTATCACCAGCATCGGCTGTGGGTGGCTGATTATTCTTAATCTCAATATGAACATTGTCAAAACTAATAGAACCACCATTGTCAATTACATGTAACGTGACTACATAACCACCAGGAGCAAGAGTTGTCTGAATGATAGGTCCAACCCCCAATAGATTCTGAGGTCCAAGATGCCATTCATACTGCACAATAGTTCCATCGGGATCTGATGATCCGGTAGCATCAAGTGTGACTGTCTCATATCCGTCACCATCACCATCACTAATTGTCTGGTCATCACCTGCATCCGCGACTGGTGGTTGATTATCTTCTACTAGCACTAACACTCCGTCTGTATCCGTCTCACCTTCATCGTCTTCTACTGTGAGTGTGATAGTGTGCATTCCAACAGGAATTGATACGGAAAGTATTGGATCACTTCCGAGCACGTTACTCCCCTCTTTCCATTCGTAGGAGACAATGGTGTCGTCATCATTAGAGCCAAGGCCATCCAGTGTTACTTGTTCTCTTCCATTGCCATCCGCATCTCGCAGTGTCTGATCATCTCCGGCATTCGCTGTTGGAGGATTATTCCCCGGCTGAGATCCTTTAATGATTACATCATCAACTTCTACTTCTTCTAGAGAGGAGCTTTCTTGTGATTTGAATCGTAACTTGAATGAATTCACCAGAAATTCGGGGGCAAGGTTTATGGCTTCCTGATGCCATATATCATCATCCCCCTCATTGTTGGTCCAATACACAAGCGTCTTCCAGGTAGATCCATTAAATGCTTCTACTTCCAGGTATTCTCCTGCATCTAGACTTCGATCCACGAATCTCCAAAAACTTAAACTGGCACTTTCAAATTGTGAAAGATCTACGGGGTCCTTCATGGTTATAGAGCATGAAGTGGTACATCTGTCTGCATGTGCAACGGTGTTACCGGAGATGTGATCAGGAACTTGGAACTCAGCCGGTGTTTCTATACTCCAACCTGAAGTATTCCACTTACTAAAGAGGCTTTCTTGGAA
>JBDRFD010000057.1:0-24840 GCA_043819035.1 Patescibacteria group bacterium
ATCCGCAGTGTCCACTACCACGATCAGATCGTACTGCTGCTCTCCTTCACTCAAAGAAATGTTTTGCGGGCGTATATGCCCGTGCTTGGGCACCACAATAATATTCACTCTGCGGTCTTCCACGGTATATCTGAGCTTATCTACCTCCATTCCCTCTTCCAGATTCACCGTCACAATGAACTGCTGGCTTTCCTCCAGCCCATCTTGCACCTTTTCGATACCCGGAAGGAAGCCGAGGGATTCCGGAGGTGATTCCGGGCATATAACTGTCACTTCCTTCCCTATCGCCTTAAATAACTCGAAACAAGCCAGTGCACTTCCCAGTCCATCGGGATCCACATTTGCGTGCGGAACGATCAGAATGCGCTGTGCGCTCGCTATCGCATTGGTGGCAGCCGTATATTCTTGAGGTGATACACTCATGACGTTAACTTAGTATTATGACACATATACGTATATTAATCAATACCCAAGCGAAATAAAATTTAGAGAGTATACAATCAAATTCCAAGACCTTTTACAAGGCGAAGATGCCGATTTAAGCATACATTTTTGATACGAAAAAGGGGCAGCTCAGCATCCCCTTTTCTGTTGAGAACATGATTATTCTATTGTGGTTACCCCATAACTTCATCACATCGAGCACCAAGTGCAACGAGAGCTTCTCTCAACTCCTTCGCCATCACGAGACCATTCCCATTCCGTGGTTCGGTTTGCTCATGAGCATCTGAGACCTCCTCCGTAAATTTACCGGATGTTGGTGCATCTATTCCTCTTATCATAAAAATATTCAGGTTAAGAAAATAAAGTGACCACACTATTCCATGACACAAGAAGAACAGTAATTAAGTAAGGAAACGAAAACCTTTTAGGTTACACTCTTCTCATATTTAAAACAAAATAATGAGCTTCCTAATGTCGAAGTATATGTCGATGTAAAAGATTACTGACAACGTAATTAATCACTAGCAGGTAGTTGTCACAGGGGATATTTCATCTACCATACAACTCACATCGGGGCGTAGTTCCCGCCTTCGTCCCGCTGAAGCGGGACTACGGTGGGCGAGATTGTGTCCGAATGTTAGGATGTTTATGTTCTCTCATACCGTCGGGGCGTAGTTCAGTTGGTAGAATGCACGGCTGGGGGCCGTGTGGTCGCTGGTTCGAGTCCAGTCGCCCCGACCAGAGTAATAACTTTCAAAACTTCTGGAAGAAATGATATCTGCGAACGACCTTCCGTAGCTCGATCAAAGCGAATAGCGAAGGAGGGTCGTCCCGACCATTCCCATTCAACTATATGAATAATCTTGACCCAAATCTTAAGGTAGTCTTAGAAAGAAACGCGCGAGTCGAAACAGACAAGGCTTGGGAAACCAGCTTCACTCGCAGAATATTCATAGCACTTATCACATATATTGGTGCTTATCTCCTCATTCGGTATAACAACCTTACTAACCCCGAGCTACAAGCACTTATTCCATCAGGAGCCTACATCCTTTCAACTCTTTCATTGCCACCTCTTAAGAAATGGTGGATCGGGTTAAAAAGGTGAAGAATATTCCGTTTTCTCTACCAGCTGTTCCTCTATCCTCAGAAGCTGATTATATTACATAAACGATATAAAAGACTTAACGAGCCAGTCTTAATTTTTCCTGTCTTTAAGTCCAAATGCATACTTTTTCTGTTGAGATATATTTACTGCACAGATGTATAATATAACTGAAGTAGCGTTAGACTAATAGTTGGAGCATCGAAAGTGTCGATAACCGCTTATGTAAGCCACTATTAAGACATTGACGTTTGTATCATTACATTTATAATGATATACAATGAAAAATTGGTCTGATTTTCAGAAAGGCTCCAAAGAACACCACGAAGAGGAAGAACCTCTTGGTGAAGATGAGCGCATAACCAAAGCAGAGAATGAAACATTGGTGCCTATAGATGGTGGCACGCTTTTACCACATGCAGCAACTTCGAATCCTCTGGTTGTCCGCAGACAACGCGAAGAGATGAACAGGCTTTACCTCAGTGGAGGATACTGTGGTGCTTTGGATGAGGTAAGACAGGCAGAAAAAACACTCAGACCTGCTGATGAATCCTCCGATGTATCCCAGCAAGGAATAAGACATCCACCACCAACAGAGAACCTTCCTGCTATTTGTGCCAAAGCAAATGAGATGATGCTTGCCCATGGTGGAGACGCTCTGGAGGAGGAAAGAATACGACGGGGATTGGATGAGCTGAGAGCAAAAGTACTCGAATCGCTTAAGGGCCGTTTGTCTCATGAAGATGGACTTAATATGCTCAATAGAATCGCTATAAGGTATCTGGGCATTCAGTTTAATTCCATAGAAGAAGCAAATCGGCACTTGCCACATATAACAATGACGGAACTAAGCATGTTTCCGTTACTAGAAGACGCCCCTATTTCCTACATTGCATATGGAACTGATCTGAGTTCGCCTGCGACTGAGAAATTTCGGGAAGATACGTGTATGGATAAACAAGAAGGAAGACCTAAAAATCGAATTCCACAGCAACTTGGAGCTACATCAAGCGGGATAGCATATGTACTTGATAATTACACCTTCAGAGGCATATCAGAATTTATAACAACAGATCCTTACAAAGTGCTTGGGCTCACAGGGGTGGAGGATGTGGGTATGGAACACGTGGACTTCAGTAATATGGTGCAAAAACAAATTGAAGCACTTATCCCCTTGAGCATAACGAATGCCCGTCTCTTCGAACGTGTATGGCATGAGAGCCGAGAATCCCTTCAGGTGGGAATGGGGCAAATTGCCAAACTTGCATTAGCAAAAATTAAGGATATGGCAGAACCTTTCAAAGGAGGATTAGAAGATGAGGTAGCCAATCTCACATCGGAGGAATCTTCTCGTTACACAAGCGAGAAGAATGAACTGTTGTCTAACGTAATCGGGAATATGATATACGACCCAGTACGTAGCACCGTACTTCGCAGTGATGAAATAATTCGTCTGATTGGTATCCTCAGCAGAGTCCCCACATGTCTGGCAGATGGTTCCTTCAATGGTTTCCTTGTACCATATGGAACATCTGTTCGTTTCTTCTCAAAGGACGGTACGATGGTGGAGGAATGTCCATTGAGTGCATTTCATGCGCGTTCTGCCTTGCTATCCATCCAGACGGAATTTGAAGATTGTGGAAAAGAGAATCGTACAGTCGCTCATATCTTCGATATTCTTGTTGCTGAAGCACAAGAGAAAATATTACAGCAATACCAAGATGATCGGAATGCTAAGCTCTCCACTATAGAGGAGGCTATGATTGATGCTTGGTTGCATCGCGGAGTGAATTTGCAGGCTCTTCCGGTTAGTCGCCTTGAGGCAACGACGTGGACTAACGTTTCTAACTTCGGCCAGGATATCGCTTTACACACATCGATGAAAATGGGGGCACAAGAAGCGAGACAGTATGAACGTACAGCCCAACTCCTTGAGAGACCATTTTTCTCTGATATTGAAACAATTCGTAAGGAGCAAGTGAATGTTCGTGACTTTGTACATTTCACAACAGGTCAGATAACCCAAGGTACATATGATTCCGCAGCAAAGCTTATGACATTGTACGAGCCTGCTGGATTTTACTATTCAGACACGCATCCGCGAAGCAGGGCCGAGCGTACATCGGTGATGCTTCATGAATGCGCAGAAGCTCTTTGGCAGAAGTTATCTGACGAGCAACACCAGCAATGGAGCCGCCTCAGCTGGTCGAAAGATGTGAATTGGAGCAAAGAGCCAAGAGCTAAAGTACAGCGACACTTTCTCACGCACTATAGCCAAACCGATCCAAAAGAGGACTTTTGCGATCACTTTGCATGTTATGTTCTCCATGCCCCAGAGTTTCGGAAGAGAGCACAAGGCAAAGAAACGCGTACGATTTTGGCATGCAAGTATCGCTTTATAAGCGAAGCTGTAGCCTCAGTTGCCGGAAGAGAAATTGAGTATCCAAAGTTGATACCTTGGACCATCGAAGAAGTTGACGGTTCATTGCAAAGAGAGATTCAGCGTGTGGAAGAAGATACAGCTGTAGAAATGCTCGAGAAAAATGCGTACTCCGAAAACAAGGGTGCACGTGAGTATGTCTACGAAATACGTAAAAGTTTTGAGGAACTACTCGAAGAAGAGGAGGCCTCTGTTCGAGAAGAGGAAGAAGATCTAAGAGGCCACGAAAAGGAAGAGGAGGAGGAAGATTTCTACGATGGTGAGTCTGTTGAAGAAGAAATCGCATTCTTTGAAAGAAGAGAACGAATCAGACGTATAGCAGAAATTCTTATTGACATTAGTGTCTTGTATGACTTAGATAGGCAGCAAAGAGAAGAGATAACTGATGTTGCAGAAGAAATTGAAAGCATCCTTTCCAATGACTCCAGTGATGAAGATAAAACCATTCTGATAGTAGAGGAGTTAGAACAATTGTTTGATCATGAAGAAGACATAGAAGAGGTTGCTATATACATCATTGATAGCGTAGCGTGATTACAGTTCCTACCAATGATTCGTTAAAACGGTGAAGAATATTGCGCTTTCTCTCCCAGCTGCTCCTCCCTCCTTCGCTCCGCATGCGCGGAGCTACGGAGGGCAAGCAATCTTAAAATGGAGAATGGTAACTTGCTTTATTGCCAAGCTGTTCCTCTATTCTAAGCAGCTGATTGTACTTACAAACCCTATCGGTCCGACTTAATGAACCAGTCTTGATCTGGCCAGTCTTCAACCCAACCGCGAGGTGCGCAATGAAGGTATCTTCTGTCTCTCCACTTCGGTGACTGACAACAGCATTCCACCCCTGCTCCTGAGTCATCTTGATCGCATCCACAGTCTCGGAGACTGATCCAATTTGATTGAGTTTAATTAAGACCGAATTCACTGCCTTCTTTTCTATCGCCTCTTTTATACGCCTGGTATTGGTCACGAGTAGGTCATCACCTACAAATTGGACCTTATCCCCAAGTGCCTTCGTGAGTGAAGCAAAGCCATCCCAATCATCTTCACTGTGGCTGTCTTCTATACTCACCAGAGGATACCTATCACAAAGCTCTTTGTAATACTCCGTAAGCTCCTCACTTGAAAGTTTCTTCCCATCAATCGCATACGAACCTGCGTCGAAGAACTCAGATGCAGCTGCATCTATGGCTAGCTGTATGTTGCCTTTGTAGCCAGCTATCTTGATTGCTTCAAGTAATAGATCAAACGCCTCACTGGTATCTTTCAACCGCGGTGCAAAACCTCCCTCATCCCCTACTGCAGTTACTTGACCTTGGTCTTTTAACAATTTTTTGAGGATATGGAACGTTTCTGCGCCAGCACGAAGTGCTTGGCTAAACGCATTAAAGCCTGTCGGCACGATCATAAACTCCTGAATAGCGAGTCCCGAATCTGCATGCGATCCTCCATTCAGCACATTCATCATGGGAACGGGGTTGAGAACAGCGTCTTTAACATCAAACTGTGACGCGAGCGATTGGAAGAGTGGTTGCCCCTCACTCCCCGCCCGTGCACGGCACAGCGCCATCGAGACACCCAAGATCGCATTCGCCCCAAGTTTCGACTTGTTGTCCGTCCCATCCAGCTCGATCATCTTCCTGTCCACTGCACGTTGGTCAAATGCGTCCTGCCCCTTGAGCGCAGGTGCGATGACCTTCTCAACGTTCTCCACGGCCTTGAGCACAGACTTCCCGCCAAAGACACTCTTATCCCCATCCCTCAGCTCCAGAGCCTCGTGCGTCCCTGTAGAGGCACCGGATGGAACTGAAGCGCGACCGAAAGAATCTTCATCGAGGAGACAATCGACTTCGATTGTGGGATTACCGCGGGAGTCGAGGATTTGACGGGCTTTAAGTGAAGAGATTGCTGGCATAGATTTGGGAGAAGTTAAACATATTCTAGCGCAGTAGCGCAGTAGGTTGTAGCGCAGTACAAACCTCTGGCCGTGTACTGCGCTACTGCACTCGTTTCATTAACAAACGCGCCTCCGTACCCGCTGATGTAACACCCCACAATATCCCATCAACATCGTCAGCCCTAGGAACCCAGCACCTGCTCCAGATGACGGCAGTGCAGTAGGAGATGTAATTGCCTCGCGAAACTCACGCCCCGTTCCCGTACTGGGAGCCGGCGTCTCCTGAGGACCTTGTGCACCCCGCTCTTGCTCCTGCTCAGCCATCTTGATCGCGATTTGCTGACGGCGCTCCTCAAATGCCCGCAGCCGCTCGCGCCATGCCTCTTCCGCAGGATCTTCTGATTCATCCAAATTCTTTGGTTCACGTTCATCTTCCATCGCAATCTCCGTACCGGTTCCGGTCATAGTGCCGTTGAGCCCATGCATCCACTGAGCTTCCCAGAGAACTTGGGCGAGCTTTTGTTCCCACTGTGCCCCCCGCTCATTTATGGTCGCCAGTACTACAAAAGGGAGGAAGACCGCAAGCAGCAACAAGATACGCGGGATACGTCGACGAATAACATGTAAACAGAATGCAATGACACCCACGAATCCCAAAGCAACAAAAGGCAGTGTCCATCCCCATGTGAAGGCCGAGGACGCGACTTTAGCAGAAGGAGAAATGATACCAATCAATTCCAAGCCCAACCAAAGAAGTAGAATGAATGCAGGGAACCAGTGTAACCACCGAAATGCGTAATCCGCTCGGTTCCTGCGAAAGACTTGTGTAAGGACCAGGGGATAGAGCACTGCAATCACAATAAGAACTCCCCACGGCAATGCTCCTTCCGGGAGTGATGGAAGCGTGGCAGTGAGTACGCCAATAATTACAAGAAAAACGCCGAGTAGGAAAACCAACAATGTCTCAGTGGCATGCTTCAGTGGCATAGGACGGGTCATGTTCCTAGTCTGTTCATGCGTTGTCAAGCCTCGATGGTGTTGCTAAGGTACTCAAACAAGTCTTAGTAATGACAACAAGGAGGCAATGTTGAATAATTATAATATATCTGGCTCTTTCTTATTTAATTGAACCATGGAGTGTTTTTGGAACTGTCACAGGTCGCAAGTCGCAAGTTACAGGACCAGCCACAGGTCACAGGTCTTATGACTTGTGACGTGTGACTTGCGATCATTCTTGCGACCTGAGACCTGTGACCAATCAGCAAAACCTGTGAAGACGATCAGTATTTATAAACTCCACTTCCCCATCACAGCCACCCCTTCTTCGCGAAATATGCAATTAGTCCTACGAGGAGTGTTATCATACCAAACATCAACCACAGGAACGCTTGTTGATGGTGCTGGTACGGCAGAATGACATTCATTCCAAAGAACCCCGTAATCACAGTCAGCGGAAGCATTGTGACCGAAAAGACCGTGAGGATCCGAACAACCGCGTTTGTCTTGTGTGTTAACCACGATTCGTGTGTGTCCTGAAGAGCTTCGATCATTTCTTTCGCAGTATCGAGCATTGACCACTGGCGCTCGATGGCATCGAGAATATCATCAAAGTAGAGAGCAAGTTCCTCGGAGACAAATTTACGATTCTTATGTTCCAGCGTCCCGATAATAGTACGTTGCGGAAGGAGAATTGAACGCATCGTGATGATGTTTCGCTTGAGGGTCATGATGTCTTTTAGAATATCCACCTGCTCATCGCTTTCGAATAGCTCTTCTTCCATGTTGCGAATTTCTTTTGTTACGGTATCGACAAGTGGAAAAAGGCCTTCAAAGAGATGATTCATCAACTCATATAAAAAGAAGCCTGTGCCATGCTCCAGATACTCTTCACGCTTCACCTTAGACTCCTGCAAATCTTTCCAGATTGAATCGAGCAGAGGGATTTTGCCTTCATGGAGCGTGACGAAGAAATCCTGCCCCACGAAGATATTAACCTCCTCTTTCACAATTCTTCCCGTACGAGTATTCAAATAGGGAATGTGAAAAACAAGGAATAGATATTCTTCGTACTCCTCAATCTTCGGACGCTCATGTTCACTCAAACAATCCTCAATATCTAGCTCATGAAAACGGTACTTCTTCTGCAAGTTGAAGAGGTCTTCTTCCGTCGGATGCGGATTATCCAGCCACGTGATGCCTTTGTACGTTATTGTTCGCATGATTACTGCATATTGAAGAGGGAAATAAGCTCAAGTGCAAGCTACACTTCAAAAAATTCAGAATTTAGAATGCAGAATTCAGAATTACATTCCTAATGAACTGATCTGCTGTAATGCTAAATTCTAAATTCTTAATTCTACATTCTCAATTTCGTCGCTTTTTCTTCTTTGGCAAATACCTCACAAGCGGATCTTCTATGATCTTCGTGGCAATTTTTTCGTAATGACGCATCCTGAAGATTTTAATCTGGAAGACAATGTATATAATCAAGGCCAGAGCCCACACAAACCACCAAAGTCTCATAGAAACATAACTGATCCCCTCTGCGCGCGATACGGTCAGAATGAGCGCGGTGATACCGAACCATAGTGCCGCGGATGCCCAGGAACGACTGAGTCGCCTGGTGACGGAGTTTTTGAGCCGCTTCCTCCATAAACGAATGAAAAGAGAGAGTCCAATCAGACAAAGGCTTAGGACCAAAAGCGAAACGACTTTTGGATTGTCGTATGTGGTAGTACCAAGATTGGGCCATAAGAGGTACTTGAGGAGATTAGACATCGGAGGAGATTCTATAGAGAAACTTTGTGGGGATCAAAAGGAATCCGAAGAAAGAATCCGAAGAAACCGAAGAAACCAAAGAATCCTAAGGGAATTTGAGAACCGCGGACTTGAGCCTTGTGAGAAGATAGCTCACACGATTTATGTGTTCGTCAACTTTCTCAAATTCACTCATAGATACGTACTGCAAATCGAATGCTAATTTACACTCGCAATGCAGTTCTTCGAGTGATCCTTGTGAAATCTCATAAAATCGAGCTTTATCTTTCTTGGAACGTTTCATGTTTCCTTCTGCATTATTAGTGGGGACGCTGTATGCAGATTTTCTCAGTTGGTTTGCCAATGCAAATCTCTCCTCCATTGGGAGCTTTTTTGCGAGCTTGTAGATATAGAGGCATAGGTTATATGCCTCCTGCCATGCAACGATATTTTCATAAGGTCTTTTGTGCAAGGTGATACAATAACCATTTGAATACAATGAAAGAAAGGCTCCTAAATAATTTTGTGTGGTACGCGTCTACTTTTCCCTTTAGAGAAAACATAAATGACGTTCTACGCCACAATAGAACGTCACCTTGGATTCTTAGGTTTCTTTGGATTCCTTGGTTTCTTTTGTTCACTCAAACCTTCACCGTCTTCTTCTGTTGTTTCTTCACTTTTGCCTGCCTCTCGTGATCCCGCAAGATGTCCTTGACCATTATTTCCAGTTCTCGCTCCTTTATAGTACGAGCGGGACGAATGAGGAGGTAAAGCAGAAACCCCACTCCCGGAAGGAGCGCGACAAGCAAAATGGAGAAGAGCATGTACAGGAATGAATGTGTCCTGAGAATCACATCGCGCGTGGTATAAAACACGAGAAAGACCGCAAGTATTCCTATGAGAAGCAGTGACCCCTGCCACATGCGCATAAGCGGATCTTCGGAGATAAAGAGTAGCCAGGGCTCGGTGTACGACTTTAGATAAGTGAGGAGAGTTGTTTGCATGGTGAGGAAGTTTACGCAGGCAATGCACAATTGACAATTGACAATTGACAATTGACAATTGACAGCCGAAAGAGAAGGTACGTGATAAGAAAAACCTAGAAGTTAACTGTTAACTGTTAACGGTTAATTGTTAATTGTTACAAATGTGGATACCTCCTCCGATGCACAAGCACATAAACCACTGTCGATAGTACTGCAAGTATTGCCAGGAATTGGCTGAACCTGAGCTCATATGTTGAATACGTCAGCATCGATCGGATGAAGAGGTACCCGCCAAACACACCCACAAGCGCAACTTCATAGATGATCATCCCAATGCGCGAGAGCGAAAGCTCTACTGCCGCAAAGGCACCAAGACTCACAAATAATGCGACAAGAACTACGAAATCCAACCGTGTTGCGAAGACCGGAATACTGAAATCTCCACGGAAGTATTCAAAGAAAAACGTTGCGAAGCTCGCGAGGAGAATGCCCATCAGTGTTTCCGCTCCGGCACGCTTGGTGTACTTGCGGATAATGAGTAAACCAAAGGTGAGAAGGAGAAAGAAAATCGCATAGTAGAGCTGTACCGGATGAATAGGGACGGTGTAACGCACTCCGATCGTATCGTATGTAACACCCCAAATGAGGTCAGTCGGCTTTCCGTATGCCTGCCCTCCCGCGAATTTTCCGATCCAGTCGAAGAAGAGCCCGAAGGTCGTCGCGGGAAGTAGCACATCCAGCCACTGTAGGAATGTCGCCCGCTGTGTGCGCGTGGCCCAATAGAGAAGTAAGGCGATCCCCATCGCTCCACCCAAGAAGCTGAATCCACCATCCCAGAATATAAAGATTCTAATCGGATCACGCATATAGATGCGATATTCAGCAACCATCGCAAAAATGCGGCCACTCAGGATAAACGCTATCGCATACTTGAGCGCATGATCACGGAAATGCTGGAACGATAGGTGCGCACTATTTGAAAGTCGTAAGAAAAATTCAGTTGCGAGCCACACCCCCAGCAGCAGGAACACCACGCGCATCCAGATAATGAAGGGCCCGATGGCGAAAGCTTCGAACATGGGAGGAAGTGTAGCAGACACACAACATCACATCCTGTTTTTTGTGGATTGACGGAGTTGGATGGTTGGATGGTTGGATGGTTCGCAAGCCACGTCATTCACGAATTACCGTGGCAAGCGACTATCAGGTCTGCTGCCTCTTTAGAGCCATCCAACTATCCAGCTATCCAGCCATTAGTGCGTACTATCCTATACTTGCCTCCAGCTTCCGCTCAGACACATCTACCACCGTCTTCTCAATAAATTCCTTCAGAGGCACTGTGACCTGCTCCTTAGTCTTCACATTTCTGACTGCAACAGATTCATCCTTAACCTCTTTATCACCTACTACAAGTAGGTACGGAATCTTCTGGCGTTCACCCTCACGTACACGCTTTGGAAGTGACTCCGAAGAGTCAAAGTACTCAATTCGAATCCCCTTTTCTTTCAACGCAGACTCTACCTTTTTAGCATACTCTTCATGATTCTTCGCAACAGGAATGAGTCCTACTTGCACCGGAGCAAGCCACAACGGGAATAGCCCGGCAAAGTGTTCAATCAAAAATCCAATCGTGCGTTCATGAGTGCCAAGTGGTGCACGGTGAATGCAGAGCGGAACTTTTTCTGACCCGTCCTTATCGATGTACTTAAGCCCCACTTTCACAGGCACATCAAAGTCCACCTGGTTCGTAGCAAGCGTAAACTCGCGGCCGATCGCACTCCAAACTTCAATGTCGATTTTTGGACCGTAGAAAGCAGCTTCATCCGGTACTTCGATAAATTCACATCCGGATTTCTTCATCACTTTGCGAACCAATTCCTCCGTCTTCAACCATAACTCCGGCTGATCGACATACTTCTTCCCAAGCCCCTTGGGATCATGGAGTGAATACCGCATTACATACTTCTTGATTCCGAAGATTTCGAAGTACTTCAGGTACATGTTTGTGACCCCAAGGAACTCTTCTTCGAATTGTTCCTCCGTGCAGTACATGTGCGCATCATTCATGGAGAGCGATCGCACCCGCATTAGCCCGAAGAGCGCACCGCTGTCTTCGTACCGATAGCAGTGCCCGTATTCCGCGAGCCTTAGCGGTAAATCACGATAACTGCGCGGACTGGATGCGAAGATTTCGTGATGATGCGGACAGTTCATGGGCTTGAGGTAATACTCCTCCTCCCCATCCAACTTTATCGGCGGGAACATTGACTCTTTGTAATGCGAAAGATGTCCGGTTCTTTCATATAACTTTCCCTTCGCGATATGTGGTGTTCGCACACGAACATAGCCCGCTTCTGCTTCCATCTCTTTTGCAAGATCCTCGAGTGCATCGGCAATGATTGTTCCTTTGGGAGTCCAAAGTGGAAGCCCGGGGCCAACCCAATCACTGAATGCAAAGAGTCCGAGCTCTTTTCCAAGTTTGCGGTGATCGCGCTTCTTCGCCTCCTCCATCATCGTGATGTACTCCTTGAGTTCCTCCTTGGTCGGGAAGACGGCGACATAGATACGCGTAAGTTGCTCCCGCTTCTCATCTCCGCGCCAGTAGGCACCGGCGAGACTCATGATCTTAAATCCGTCTGCCGGAAGATCTTTTGTGCTTTTCATATGTCCTCCTTTGCAAAGATCCACAAAAGTTACATTACCTTCACTATCGACATTCTTATAGTGCGTTATTTTCTTCTCCCCTTCTTTTTTTAGATCCTCAATGAGCTCAACTTTGAATGGTTGCTTGCGATTATTCCAATACTCGATTGAATCATCGACCGGCATCGTTTCCGCTTTGAACGATTGCCCTTTGTTAATTATTGAGCGCATCTCCTTCTCAATCTTTTTGAAATCTTCATCCGTTATAGGCTCTTTAAACAGAAAATCGTAATAACATCCATAATCAATCGGAGGTCCAACTGTGATTTGTACATCTGAAAAAAGCTTCTGCACTGCCTGTGCAAGAACGTGCGCCATTGAGTGGCGCAGATTGTGGAGCTCTTCTTCTGAGAGTTTTGAGGCCATTTGAGTGGAAGAGTAGCAAAGAATCGAAGTAATTAGCAATTAGCTTATTGGCTAATTAGCCAACTGCTAATTGCTGACATTAAACAACCCCAGGCTCCCACTTCACCCATAAATATCCTTCCTATGCCCTACTTTCAATATAACCAACACGACAATATCCCCCTTCTCATCTTTCCTGCATATTAAACGATAATCACCCACACGGAAGCGGAACAAATCACCTGATGCTTTTAGCTTGATGGATTTAGTCATAGGATTTTTCAGCTTCTCCCACTCACGCAATTTACCATAAATGCGCTTTTGAACTTCCGACGGAAGCTTGGCAAGACTTCGATATGCATTCCGCGTGAAATCAAAAACATGGTGCTTCATAACCCTAATTTTTCAGCAACTTCATACAGAGTGTATCCCCCATTCTTCTTGTAATCTTTATATGCAGCTTCACACTCCTCCAAAAACTCATCACGAGTTTGCACAGGCTCCAGAACAAAATTGCCCTTAACAACGTAACACTTAAAATGCCGTGTACCGACTTGATCACGCATGAACTTGGGCAACGTGAGCTGTCCGCGATCGTTTGTTGTAATGATGCGAGGTTCCATGATGAAAATCAGAAATACAGTAATATTGTAATTCAACGAGATGATATATGCAAGGGGTTTTATGGAATTACACGAACAATTATTGGTTTTTGGTTACAGACTCGTTTTTAGCGCAGTAGGGTGTAGCGCAGTACAAACATCTGATCTAGTACTGC
The DNA here is from genome assembly GCA_043819035.1 of Patescibacteria group bacterium. Classification (GTDB taxonomy): domain Bacteria; phylum Patescibacteriota; class Gracilibacteria; order Peribacterales; family Peribacteraceae; genus UBA2144. The sequence continues at coordinate 13,453 of JBDRFD010000057.1, forward strand.
GCTACTGCGCTAAAGTCCTGAGAACCAAAAGACATTGTAGAATACTAAACAACACCAAGTTCTCTCTCAATCGCATGCACTTCCCTCAACACTCTCGAATCATTCTGCAGCTTTTCTTCGATTTTGTTCACGGCATTCATCACTGTCGTATGATCCCGACCGGAGAAAGCCTCCCCAAGGCTCACATAACTCATCCTGAGATGCCTTTTGCCCAGGAGCATCGTAATTTGGCGCGGAACCAGAATCTCGCGCACACGTGAAGGACCGATCATATCTGCGAGAGAAACCGAGTAATATCGGCTCACACATTCCATTACTTCCTGAAAAGTGGGCTGGCGCTTTGCGGGTTTTTCGAACCCTACATCTTCATCTTCCGGATTTTGATCTTTGTTTAATTTGCGCATGATCTCCGCGATACTCTTTATGGTGGGCATGCGCTGTTCCAGTTCATAGAGTGCCACCGCCTGCATCAAAATTCCTTCGAGCTCACGAACTGACCGCGTGGTATGTTCCGCAATGAACTGCAGAACAGTCATATCTATGAAGAGTTCATACTCCTTTGCTTTCTCGACCAGAATCGCAAGTCGCGTTTCGTAATCCGGCGCAGAGATGTCGGCAATCATGCCGCGTTCGAATCTGGAGATTAGGCGATCTTCCAGCTGCAATTCCTGAGGCGGACGGTCCGCGGAGATGATGATCTGCTTGTGATCTTCGTAGAGCGCATTGAACGTGTGGAAAAATTCTTCTTGTGTGCGCTCCTTATTCGCTAGGAACTGCACATCATCAATAATGAGTACATCCACTTTGCGATAGCGGTACCTTAGCTTCTCCATCTTCTGCGAACGTATGGCTTCCACAACTTGGTTTGTGAACTCTTCGCTTGTGGTGTAAACAATCGCAGCTTTGGGCATCTGTCTGAAGATGGCATTGCCAGTGCCCTGCAGCAAGTGCGTCTTTCCTAAGCCCACTCCACCATAGAGGAAGAGCGGATTATATTTCCCACCGGGCTGATAGGCGACGGCCTGGCATGCCGCATGCGCAAGCCTGTTGGAGCCGCCAACAATGAAATTTTCCAGCGCGTAACGCGGATTCAAAATTTTGCTCACCACTCCCTCGGCCATCTTCACTTCCTGTTTACCGGGGAGCTTGCGCTTTTTTACTTCCTGAAAGTGCGCGAGGATATCTACAGTACGTTCAGAGTTGTCTTTGAGTCCCCCATCCACCTTATACACAATCTGCTCGATCGTCTCGTCACACTCCTGCGCTGCAGTAAGTGTCATCCCGCAATAGTGCTCCATATGCCAATGAAGGCTCATTGGAAGAGGAAGGCCGACAACCAGTTTTCCGCCATCTCTTCCCAAAATCGCCGTATCCTTAAACCACGTCACAAACTGGCCGCGCGCAATCTTTGGCTCAAGGAGCCTCAGAATTTTTATCCATAAATCATCGCAATCAGATCGTTCTTTATTCGTAACTCCTGAATTTTTTTTCTGATCCCGACCTTCTCGGAATTCGGAATCCGGAATTCGTAATTCAGACATGGACGGATTCCGAGTTCCGAGTTCCGTATTCCGATCCCCAGATAACTGAGATACCTTTGCACTCTGCTTGGATGCCGAACTAGCTGAAGAGACGGACGACATCATAGAATGTGATTAATAAAAGTAGAGAAATAAGGAACAAAAATCCCAGAGCATTGGTCATCAATTCGAAGCGACGATTTATCGGACGATTAGAGATTAATTCTGCAACTACAAACACCAGACGACCGCCATCCAGTGCAGGAAACGGCAGTATGTTTAGAACAGCAAGACTCAGGCTCAGCAGTGCCACAAGACGAAGGTATGTCATAAATCCTTCCTGTACAGAAGAGTACGTGAGCTGAGCAATACCAACGATACCCGCAATACCTTCCGGGACTCTCCCCGTAAATGCGAGCGTCTTAAAGAGGTGCCCTATTCCCTTCACTGTCTGCCAACTCATCGCCCATGTTTCACGAAACGCAAGCTGGAGTGCCAAGACTACACCATGACGAGGTGCAGAAAGTTCTAAAGGAAATGTAACGAGTTCTACTCCTGCTTTTCCTTCCTCGAGTGGCACTGTGTACTTCGCTTCTTCACTGAGGTCCGGACCAGTACGTACGGCGTAGACAACCCGCAACTTACCTTCCTGTAACGCCGGAACATCAGTAGGAACACTAACATCTTGACCATCTACAGACACAAGGACGCTATGGGGGGGCACACCCACTCGTGCTGCACTACCTCCGCTCGTCACATCCTGAATGAGTACACCCAATTCCAAATTAATAATCCCTTCCTCGGCTGCTAGCTCCATCTGTTCGAGAGTGAAGAATGTAGGAATCCACTGCCCAACGGAGAAGCCAATTGTGAGTATTGTAATCGCAAGAATAAAGTTCATGAAAACTCCACCAACCAAAATAATGACGCGCTTATAAATTGGAACGGATCCGAAGCTCCCCTGAGCTTTTCGCTCATTTTCATTTGCCGCATTTTCACCTTTGAGACGCACAAATCCGCCGAAGGGAATCCAGTTCAACGTGAACACAGTCCCCCCCTGTTTGAAGAGCGTCTTCGCGCGCGGCGGAAAACCGAATCCAAATTCCTCTACAGTGACTCCGGATTTTCTGGCAGCAATAAAGTGACCCCATTCGTGTATCAAAATGAGTACCGTGAGGAGAAAGAAAAATGCCAGTACTGAGAGGAGCACTGTCATGTATAAAAGACAGATTCTTAGCAGGGAGACGCAGTGTAGCTGCCATGTGGAAACTTTAAAAGTTTTCCACACTCACTTCGTGTTGCACTCACCTGCTATTGTATTCGCAATGAATGAATGTTCGAAAAAGTTAGAACTACACGGAGATCCCATTTTTCATCACTTCACTTGGGAATCCCCAGTAACGATTATTGAAATCGTCGGGGTGCAGGGCAAATGGCTCAATTCGCAAATCAATATCTCTCCGTGCACGCATTAACTCAACATTCTCATCATGTCTGGTCGGCCGAAAAGGAACACATATAACAGCGATATCAACATCGCTCCATTCATGAGTTTCTTCTTTTGCAACCGAGCCATGCAATATCACATCCTTTATCGGCAGATCCAGTTCAAGCAGTCTGGCCTTGAATCTTTTTGCCAAATCTATCCCTTCTTTTTTTTTCATATTGAATCCAATAAAGAGATAAACTGGCGACTTTTATCGAACCAATACTGAGCATTTTTCAGTGTCGCTTTCTGTTTTGACCAGTCAATATCATCATATCTGCCTTCTATGGCGTATCCGGACAAATCATCCAAAAGATCCTGTTCTTCTTCACTCCAATTATGGTTGATTTTCATTGCAATTCTAAGAAGATCATGCGTCAGAGGGGGGTCTGAATCTTTCTCTGATATATATGCTGCCTTCAGTGCTTTTTCGGTCGCCAATTGACAGTGAAAAAGAGCCAGAGAATATGATTTTTCCTGTATCGCCAACTCTGCCATCCGCAACGATTCCCGAGCTCCCTTGCGCCAGTGCTTTACTATTTCCTGCTTAGTCACACGCACATCATACCATATGATCTTGGTGCAATGAGTACTTTTCGTTTGGTGTAGACTTATTTGAATAGTGATACCAATTCCAGTCCAAAGCATCACAATCTCATATTCCCCTCACCCTACCCTCTCCCCCTTCTCCCTCCTTCGCTCCTTCGGAGCTTCGGAAGGGCAAGGAGGGGGAGAGGAGATAAGGAAATGCAATATGCACTATCTTTCCTGTTAGTGCTCTTATGTGAGATTTTGAAATGTAATTTGTATGAGCCAGAGGAGCATGAAAAGCGAACTGTCATGGTTCGTGTTGCATTCACCCAGAACGTATTTGCAATGAATGAATGTTCGAAAAAGTGAGCAGTTGTAGTGAATGGTGGGATGTACTAGAAAAAGTTAGAACCAGGTTTGGCCAACCTTCGCTTTAGATGGCTCGCCATCCGTAGCCGCAGCATCTCTGTTGTTGTAATTTTCAGGCATGCACAAAAGGCTCCGGTTGGCATCCTACGCTGCGCGTAGGATGGTGGGCAATACTGGATTCGAACCAGTGACCTCCGCGATGTCAACGCGACGCTCTAACCAGCTGAGCTAATTGCCCGGGATGTTTAACATTAATCGATTCTAGAATGATCGCGACGGCTATTTTATTACGGCCTGTTCCGCAGGCCTAGGCCAACTGAGCTAATTGCCCGTACAGGGATCTAACCATCTGCCTATGGCGGATAATTGCCCATGTTGTAAAGATCATTATCACACTCCAACCATCCGCCTGTGGCGGATAATTGCCCATGAAAGCTAAAAGAGAGTACCAACGATTGAGATGTTCAACAAGAATCTTAAGAAGGATTCCAAGGAATCCTACGAAACCAAAGAAGCTAAGGATTAATTCTTTAGATTCTTTGGACTCCTTGGCTTTCTTGGTTTCTTCCTCAGGAGTACCCTTCACAGCCAATGATTCAGAGTTTCCTCGACCTCCTCTTCCCCCGCACCTCTTTGACCGGAGAAGCTGGGCAGTGGATTACGGATGAAGAACGAAAACAACTGGCATCCTCCCCCGTAGTTGAAAAGAAGGATCAACTGCAAGCGAGAGGACTTGAATTCATCGACTGCATTTACGCCTGCAGTACGTACCCTGATTGTCCGCTCCTGAAGAAAGCGATTCATACATTCAAATTCAAACGCGTGCGCTCACTTTCGGATGATCTTGCTGAGATACTGCTGAAAGCAACCCCCGAAACCTCTCAGGCAGTCCTCTGCCCAGTTCCATTGCACTGGTCACGCCAGTATTCGCGCGGCTTTAATCAATCGCAGATACTCGCTGACATTGTCGGTGGCGAACTCAAAATTCCCGTGAGACCACTCGTCAAACGCATCCGGCCAACAGGTCATCAGGTAGGACGATCACGATCAGAAAGGCTCACCGCCCTCAAGGATGCTTTCCGTTGTACTGTGGATAATCCCCCACCAAGGGTCATTGTCATTGATGATCTCTCGACAACAGGAGCGACGATGGATGAGTGCGCGAAAGCGTTGAAACAGGCTGGAGTTGAGCGGGTGGAGGGTTGGGTGGTGGCGCATGGGTGAAAAGCAATTAGCAATTAGCTTGTTAGCTTATTAGCTTTTTGGCTTAAACAAGCTAATTGCTAACTGCTAACTGCTAATTGCTTATATGTAATAATTTTTATATTGCACAAGTTCTGCCCTCTGTAAGAAATCGGGTTTTTCCTCTATAATAAAAGGATTTACTGAACTTGCCTATGGACACAAACACCCACCAACCCCAAGGAGAAACTTTCCTAACATGGACGGCACCGGTAACACCGGAGCCTGTACGCAGCAAAGCGTGGTATGTGATCGCAATAATCGCGGCACTTCTGATGCTCTTCTACAGCATCAAAACCGGAGCATGGACTTTTACAGGCGTCCTTGTTCTTGGAATCGGGCTCTATATCTTCGCACACAGAAAAGAACAGCCCGAAAAGACCATCAGCATACAAAAGGATGGAATCCGTTTTGATGAAGAATTTATTCCATGGAGTGGCTTAGACATGTTCTGGATCGTGAATACGCCTCAGTACTCCCAACTTCATATACATCGAAAGGAGCTGTTGAAAAATAATATTATCATTTCCATTCAAAATACCGATATCTCTCAATTGCGTGCAGTTCTAGCTGAGTTTATACCGGAAAATTTAAATATACATGAAAAACTATTTGACAAGATTTCTCGGATTTGTAAACTCTGAACCCATGCGCCATAAACGCATGGATTACTTTGCATATCCTCATTCCCCTTCCAGAGAAAGGCGGGAGGCATGGCTTGCATACAACGATCCAGATCCAGTCGAAAGAAAAAATGGGGGTGAGCGTCCCACCGAGCAACAAGAAGGCACAATCGATGCTTCGAGGGAAATCACTTCCAGACGCGCAGGTGAAATTGCTCCCGACAAAGAACTGCTACTCTCTTCCGAGGAATTGTGGCTGAGTTTGGTTGTCTGCAGTGATATCAACGATGCTGTTGGTCCCCGGATTAAAGAAATTGCAAAGCGTGACGGTTTAACATTGGAGACTGCTGGCAAAGATCCAGAGCGTCGCCGGGCAATCGTCTCGGAGATGCTCCAGGATCCTGAAATCGAACTTGCTCTCATTCAACGCATCGAGCAGCGTATGACTCGACATGCGTCTTTCAAACGTTCTCTTCAAGCTGTACAACATTTCACTGAAGATACTATCGACCAACCAGATGCGACTCTTCCCACCAGAGAACGCATCCTGGAATCACTGCTCCGCAAAAACGAGCAGCTGGTTGCAGCTGATCAAGACGCTACCCTCGAACAATGGCTAGCACATGCGACAAGTAGCTCTGCTTCTAGGGAAGAGCTCGATGAGCTGAATTTGATTCTCGGCACGAGCTTTACTGTAGAGGCACCACCGACACATGAAGACCAGAGGAGACTTATTAGAATTGCCGAGAGTATCCTGGCAACGAAGACTAAGTGTGATGATCAAGATCGAAACATTTACGCACGCAATCTCCCGGACGGTGCGAATGAACAAACCGTCGCACGTGCGCGTGAAGGATTCCGCAATCTGCACAGAGCCTTGGATACTGCATTGCGGCAAGACGTGTATTCAAAAGTGCGAGAGGTTGCCCATGCAACTGAACAAGCACTTCAGGAGGAGATACAAACACTGGTGAATGAGCCGTATGCTAAATTCGCGGAAACGTATTCAGGTGAAGATCCATTCGGTGCGTTTTCACAACACTTTTTTGAGCAACACAGAGTCCACGTGGAAGAAGTACTCGCCGCACAAGACGCGGCTCTCTCTGCATGCCAGAGAGCAAATCCTGGGCAACTCGAAGAGATTGCCAGTGCATCCGTACCCGAAATCATGGAACGGTATTCCATCTCTTCTGAACAAGAGGCGCAAGATATCAAACAGGATGCTACGATTGCACTGCATAGGATGCGTGGACACGAGCTACGTGGATTTGACGATCCAGAATTCACGCGTAAAGCAGGTGCAATCCTTGCAGATGTCACACCAGTGTTGAAATCGACTGTCGTTGAACGGGCACAGGAAAGACGTTCTCAACTTGAACTATTGCGTGAAGCACATGCACCCACTCTCCAAAAAGCTGTGGAGATGCTAAGTAAAGATGAAACACATATACGAGCAGAGGCAGTACTCGGTGCTGAGTTTGTCTCCAAACTTAGAGCAACGCACGGCGCTTTCACAAAAGGTGAACTTCAGGCCAGTGACCAGCTCGATAGTACTGACCATATAGAACAGTTCCAGAATATTGTGCGATGTGCTGAGTTCATCGTGAACGGTGACATCTGGCGCATGCAAACCATTGCCCCAACGACAGAAGAAGCACCTGCAGACGCAGAAGCAATGGAAACTGAACGAGTTGATCTCCTCACAAGACTCGATGCTGTACATGAACCACTTCTGAGGAACCTTAATGACTATCAGGTATGCAGGTTACTAGATATCACAGCGGGAGTTGAACAAGTGGCGCGCAGCACGCGCGCGATTCTCGCGGAGTATCTTCCGAATGCCACAGCCGAGAGGCCGCAGAGCCAAGCAAAACTCAGGCAAGCACGTGAAGCGACAGGAAAACTCGAACGGCTCGCTCATTTTCTGGAGAATCCACCACCTGTTCACTATTTCGAAGATACCAATGCCAATAACGAAGGCTACTGTGAGTTCAGCGCTGATCCGAATGCGCCACCCATTACAGGTATCTACATAAATACTGTCGGGTCACAATCTGGTGTACATCGCTCACGAGCAGAACTGGACGCAACAAAGCAACATGAAATGGGTCATGCCATTGTACACATGGCTACCGAAGAAATTGGGCTGATTCATTCACGCGAAAAGTTCACGGCACTGCGTAGTGCAATTGCCGCGAATGAAGATGGGCAACGTACGCTCGACGAAGCAGCAGGTGTGTGGGGGCTCAAGGATCAAAAAGAGAGACTCATTCGTTTTGCACTACAGAAGAAAGGGATCGATCCTGATTCCGCAACGCAGACCCAACTTGAGCAAGCTGAGCAATTCTACGATGACAAAGTGATTGAAGAGCTCTTGTGTACGCTCATGAGTATCAATGACACACGCAAGCGAAAGGAGGCAGAAGGAAAAACCTACAATCCAGCACATGACACCACACTCTCTGCTCCAACGCGCCAACTCTGGTCTTTGCTCTCAGCACAGAATGATGCGGAGGAAGCAGCTGAATTGAATCACTTACGGGAGGCACTCGGAGTTCCTCAGCAACGGTATGAAGTTGTTCAATTGTTCTCAACCGCAACAGGTGGTGCCTCTGCAGGAGGACCATCTCCAACACCCACTGCACCAACTGCTTCTCCAGATCAGGAAGGAAGCGCGCGCGCGGATCTGGAGCGTATCGAATGGTACATGAGCAGGATTAAAGATTTCTTAGATCTCTCGCGTTTTGCGCAGCATTCAGAAGAAGTCCGTAAATTCTACGACGAAGCACAGCAGAGATACACCCGTGCAAAATACATCTTTGCAAATGGACGTGATCTGCCTGCATTTGGCGGTGCTCCAATAGATCCAGAGAACAATACGTGGTATAGAACAAATATCGGCAAATTCAAAACAACTGTAGAGAACTATGCGGAGGATCTCATGAAGATCGTACGCGAACACCGGGACCTGCGTGGAGAACCTCCACGAAAAAGGAGCCTGTTTGAGATTATCTTCACAGATACAAAATGGATCAGCCTCATGGACATTAAGAAAATGGTCACGGATGCCGCAGAGGACCTGAAACGTATGTGGGAAAGGCGCAGTCAGACCGCTCGCAACAGGCTCGGCAGCATTATTGCCGGGGTCATACCCGACAACGAGATCCCACTCTTGAACTATTTTGGCAGGCTCAAGTATGAGTTCAAAAGGCGTAATGAAGAATACGAGTTGGAAGAAGTCGGCGTATGGGAAAAAGCACTGGAACAACTGGGTCCCAACCAGCTTCTGGAAACGCTCACAGATATCCGTTCCGCACATGACAGGGATCGCATGAAAGCCGTAATGAACCTGCTTGCGAAGTTCGGGCGCATCGACTGGGACGACGAGCGTATTTGGGATGCACTCAACAGGGTGGGTAATTTTCGCTTGCCCAAAGATCTATGTCGTTATGACCGCTTCACACGTGAAGAATGGATCAAGAAAATCGTCTTCAGTGCCTGGCCAACGGACAAAGATCTCTTCAACAAATGGAATACCGGCAACGCATCTGCATTCACCAGTAAACGCAATGAATACGAAGCGTACGCAGATGTGCGTGCGAATACAAGAGAATTACCACATGAATGTGCACGTATGCTCAGAATCTACACACAGTGGAAAGAAGAACAAAAAAATCTTCCGGCATCGCAACAAAAACCAATGCCGGATGATGTGAACCCTTATGCATATGAAAAACTCATTCACTACTCCATGGTCAATGGAAAGATGAGCATGGAGCAAAAGTTTTTCTATCTCATCCAAGGGGTAGACGTTGGGCTTCTTCCCCTCGAACGCATTAATATCCTCAACAAAGAGGTACTCGGCAACTTTCCCTTCATCGACTATTTTACATCTCAAAACAATACACATCAGGAGATACGCGCCATTGCAGCGAAACTGCGAGAGACAGATAATTTAGGTGATCTGGCACGATACAAGCCAGGCCAAAAAACAAAAGTATGGCTTCAGCTAGTTGTAGCACGGGACGAATCAACACGCCAACGTGCTGCAAAAGTGATGTCTCGTGGAGGAGACCAAATTGATCACGAAGACATTCCCATGCTCGTATCAATTCTCGACTTAAACGACATGGATGAACTCCTCTCCGTGCAACGTGGATCACAGCAGCGTGTGACGAAAGAGGGTTTAAAGAATGGATATGTAGGATATGGAAATGTCTTCCAAACCTATGCGCAGCTTGCGGCACTCAGTCAAGATCCAACTAAAGGAGTTCATTTTACTGAAGATGATGCAGAAGCATTTGGAAAGCGCATGATGGCGTACCTCTTCTTCGATAATCTCGTTACAGGAACACCAAGCGAGAGGCGACCAAGTCTTTCGTGGGGAAAAATCAATAATGAAACAATGCCGTCAGGTGGAGGCCGTGCACCGAAGGCTTTTCGGAATCCCGTCAATGAGGTAATTGAAAAAGTGATGGTAGATATATATGGACTTAGTGATTTACCCATAACCAATAAAGAAAAAGATCCTACTACTGGCTCTCTTCGAACTGGTACTGTTTCACTCGATCAATTCCTCGGAGCACGAAGGGGAGATACAGATGTTAATAAAGATGATTTAATGCTCGCAGCTCAACAACATGAAGACCCCATAATTTTAGCGCTGAAGAGAAATGTCCCAGAGCTTGTTCGTATTCTGAGCTCATATGCTTATGAAGATTCCCCAGATCACTGGCATATTCCCAATGAAGGCGATCCTGATAAGGGCGAAAGCATTACAAGAGATCATATAGAACAGATCCGAAAGCTCTGATCATAAGAAGTACGGGAGGATTCCATTGCATTCATTCTTCCTTTCCTTATGATGCCCTCATGCACATCGCCATTCAACGCATCGATAAAAAACTCGACCTTCCACAGTATTCCACAAAGGGATCGGTGGGCTTTGACCTGATTACGCGTGAAGATACCACCATTGAACCCGGGAAGATCGGACTCGTCCCCGGCAACGTCATCGTCCAGGTCCCAGAGGGTTACGTCCTCCTCCTGCTCCCCCGCTCTTCCCTGCCGCGAAAGAAGGGCCTGATCTGCCCGCACTCGATCGGCGTGATTGATCAGGACTACCACGGGCCGGAAGATGAGATTTTGATTCAGGTACAGAACATCACCCAGAAACCGGTGACAGTTTTACGCGGTGAGCGGATTGCGCAGGGGTTACTCGTAAAAATTGAAACCGCCCAATGGGAGGAAGTAGAGACACATGGAGCACAGACGCGGGGTGGGTTTGGGTCGACGGGGCTTAGGGCAGAGAACATCGAACACACAACTGTAACTTCTCGATCGAAGGCTTAATTGATAATTGACAATGAACAATTGACAATTGGTTTTGGAAAACAGTTGCCCAAAATCCGAGTCGCTTTAGAATTGTCAATTGTCCATTATTCATTGTCAATTAAGCCCCAAGATCCTCCTTTTAAAAAAACACCCCGACTGTATTGTCGAGGTGCCTTCCACCCTGAATTGAGGATCTGATTTATTTACTAATCGGCTTTCGCATGAATGCCGGTACTTCCAGCTCTTCTTCATCGAGCTCCACAGCCGTGGACTTAGCCTCGAA
>JBDRFD010000058.1:0-9967 GCA_043819035.1 Patescibacteria group bacterium
TCTCCAAGCTGCCAATGTCATTGCGGCTCTTTACCTTGCAACCGGCCAAGATGCAGCACATGTTGTGGAAGGATCACTTGCGGATACAACTGTCACATGCGCATCTTCATGTCCCACGCGCGTCCTGCGCGTGGACATGCGAAAGGATAAGGATGCGCATGTGACTATCTCTGTTCGCTGCCCAGCAATCCTCGTCGGTATTCGTGGCGGTGGCACGCAATTGCCAGCCCAATCACAGGCTCTGAATCTACTACTCAACCGAATTCCGAATTCCGAATTCCGAATTCCGCATATTCATCCCTGTAAACAATTAGCAGAAATTGTTGCCGCAGCCGTCCTTGCAGGCGAAATTTCGCTTCTGGCTGCTCAGACAACGCACACACTGGCAAAATCACATACACTACTCGCACGATGAGTACTCACTCCTCCATCATCGGCTTCGGCATGTATATCCCATTAAAGAGAATAACAACAGAGGAGATTGCCAAGCACTGGAAGCAAGATCCAAAAATTTTAGAAAAGGGATTGGGTGTAAAGGAGAAGACAGTGCCTGATGAGGGCGAAGACGCATTCACAATGGCGATCGAGGCCGGCAAACAAGCATTGGATGTTTCCAAATTGCAATCAAGCCAAATCTCCGCCGTCTTCGTCGGATCAGAAAGTCACCCTTACGCAGTGAAACCTACAAGCGGAATGGTTGCTTCTGCACTCAACTGTCATCCATTCTCACACTGCGCTGACCTTGAGTTCGCATGCAAAGCAGGAACAGCTGCAATGCAGATAGTGGATAGCATGGTTAGGTCGGGTCAGGTTGAATATGGAATGGCGATTGGATCGGATACCGCGCAGGGCAAACCCGGTGATGCACTCGAGTACACAGCAGCCGCAGGAGCAGGTGCAATTATTCTGGGACCTAGCGATTGCAAAAATGCGATTTGCAGAATCGAGAAGACTCTCTCGTTTACAACAGACACTCCCGACTTTTGGCGAGCAGAAGGTGAAAATTATCCTGCGCATGCCGGACGCTTCACCGGTGAGCCTGCTTACTTCCGACACACCGAGGAAGCGCTAAAAGGAATACTGGAACTTTCGAAATTGAAACCTGAAGAAATCGACCATGTGATCCTTCACATGCCCAATGCAAAATTTCCTTCAAAGGTTGCAAAGAAGTTTGGGTTCACCAAAGATCAAATGGAGCACGGGTTCATAGTCCCTCAGATCGGAAATACCTACTCGGCCTGCTCATTGCTTGGACTCATAAACGTTCTTCAGAATGCAAAGAAAGGCGAAAAGATTCTTCTTGTTAGTTACGGCTCTGGTGCAGGATCAGACGCTTTCCTCATGGAGATGCTCAAAAACGGCATTTCTCTGCCTCCGGATGCGAGGGAAGTGAAACACGTGAGCTATAGTGAGTATGTGAGATGTACCAACTAAAGAAACCAAGGAATCCGAGGAAACCAAGGAATCCAAGGGGATTCCCCCTTTGGATTCTCCTGTGCTGAGCTTAGTCGAAGCATCGGTTTCTTTGGTTTCCTTGGATTCCTTTCCTCGGATTCTTTCTGTAGGATATCTCCACGAAAAGCCCCGTAATGAATCAGGACATATTCCTCATAGGCAAAGGTCAGACTCCTTTTGGCGAGCACTGGGACAAAAACCTCAAGGACTTGATGGACGAAGCTGTTACAGCAGCCATTGATGATGCGCCGATCAATGCACTTGATATCGATTTCATCGTGGTGGCGAACATGCTCGGTGAACGAACGAATGATCAAGCGCACCTCGGAGCTATGGCTTCATCTCTCCTTCCCCATCGTCCCCCGGCACTCAGGACAGAAGCCGCTTGTGCATCCGGCTCCGTTGCCGTGCTCACGGCACTGAGCTTGCTGGAAAGTGGACGTGCAGAAACGATCCTCGTTGTGGGTGTGGAGAAGATGACAGACGTTTCACCTGACGAAATCTCTGCAGCTCTCATGGGTGCGGCGGATGCGGAGAAAGATATTCCATCCGGACTCACCTTCCCAGGCATCTTCGGGCTGATTGCGAACAGATACATGTACGAATACGGACTCACGCGTGAACAATTGAATCTCGTCAGTGCCAGACACCACTCAAATGCAATTGATAATCCACATGCGCAATTCCGCTCACCCATCCCATCAGAACAAATCTCTAAGAGTGCGCAGATTGCCGATCCTCTTTGCCTGCTTGATTGTTCCCCGGTTAGCGATGGTGCCGCAGCAATTATTCTCTCGAACAAACATGAGAGCTCTATTCGCATTGCCGCGTCGCAAGTGAGTACGGACACGCTCAGTATTACTGATCGTCCAAGTTTGACTTCTTTTCCCGCAACAAAAGATGCTCTGGATCGCGCACTGGAAGAAGCTCAGATCACACGCGACGATATCGCACATCTTGAAACACACGACTGTTTCTCGATTGCCGCTGTTATCAATTTAGAAGATCTTGGCTTTGCGCAACCGGGTGCCGGTATTCGGCTCTATGAAGTCGAAATGTCGACTCCCACTGTCAACGCTTCCGGAGGATTGAAAGCATGCGGCCATCCTGTTGGAGCAACCGGCGTGAAGCAAATCGTCGACCTCACAAAACAACTGGCTTCTTCAAATAAACGTTACGCTCTCGCCCATAACTTCGGCGGTGCCGGCGCAACGTGCTGCGTTCACATTCTAGAGAATACCAGTGCCTGATTCCCCTTCCGTCATTCATCGCGCTCAAAATAAGATGCACGAAAAAATGCAAGGAGGAACTGTTATGTCTTTTACAACCATTGCACATCCTCCAAAAGGCTTCGGGAACCGGCCACGGACAATAGGACTCATCGAATTGGCTGATGAAACACGAGTGCTTGGTGAACTGATTAACCATCAACCATCAACCATCAACTATCAACTTATGATCGGCCAACGAGTGGCCCCTCACCTCAGACTAAGCAGAATAAACGAGCAAGGACTTAGAATCTACGAAGTCGCATACGAACCTGTAGTCGGAAAACCAGTTGAAACCAAAAAAGAATTCCGCGGGTACATCGTTGCACTTACCGGCCCCTCCGGTGTCGGTAAGACAACCGTAAGTACGCTCCTCACAACGAAGATCGGCATTTACGCAGCACAAGTACCGATTCTTACAACACGTAAACCATCGCAGCATGACAAGGATGAGTACTGCTATGTCTCCCAGAGAGAATTTGAAGCGCTGAAGAAGCAAGGCAAGCTCGCGGCTGCGTCACACATCCCTTCCACCACCGAAACACGCTGGTACGGATACCGCACGGCGGATATTGAAAACATATGGAAGGAAGGACGTATTCCGGTTGTGATCACCGAAAAAGGACTCCTCCAAGAACTTGCCCATCACTTCGGACGTCGCTCGATCCTTTCTTTCGGACTTCTGCCACCGGGAAAGAGCAAGCGCATTATGCTCAGCTGCCTTCTGCATCGTCTACGCAAACGTGGACGTGATAGCGAGGCAAGTATCCAAGATAGACTTAAGAACGCCGAGCAAGATCTCGCCTTCTTCGATCAAAAGCGCCACCTCTTCGATGACCTGATTGTGAATGAGGATCTGGATTTGGTTATTACTGCACTCAAAGGGCGTGTGTTGGAAGTCGCAAGAGGATGAATGCACCTCATAATCTTGACACTCAGAAACGAAGAGGTAACCTTGTTCCCTATGGAAATTCCTGAACATGATCGAAGCAATGTAAAAGATGCAAAGCAAACACCCCCATTCACATTTGAATCACAAGAAGGCACCTTGGTAGTGATTTTGAATGCACCAAGCGACTCATCAATAAATATGCTGACAGAGCAAATCAGAGCACATGAGGCAAAAAAAGTGGTTGTAGACCTTTCCAATATACAATTCGCAGGAAACACACTGGTCACGCAGCTAGTGAGTATTTGGAAAACAATACGATCATGTGGAGGAGAGATGTCTCTCCGTGGAGTGAGTGAAACGAATCTTGAAATTCTACATACCATGCGATTCGATACTTTTTGGCAGATCGAAGGAGTAACGGAGGCATCTATTGGAAAAGGGTAAGAATACAACCACAATGCCATCGGAAACCCGAGTCCGTACGGAAGCGTTTTTATGCTATGCTTACGTACATGAAGCGCTTCGACTTCGCCACCTTCCCTCCTGTTCTCTTCATCGGAAGCATCTTTTTTGCGCTTCTCCTCGCTGTCACCACAAACGTACTGAAGAATTATTATCTCCCTGCTGAATTGAGTTTCACTGAAACAGAATCCGGAACCTTGCTCACCGAAACCGGAAGTATAGTCCTGGATGAACGCCAGCTTACATTCGAGGAACGCGATGCGCGAATCAAGGGCTTTATATTGCGCCTGGAGAACCGTTTCGAGAAAATTCAAGCGCAACGCGATGCTCAGCAACTCAGGAGACAGGAATCTATTCAACACCAAATCTTATGTCGTGATGATGTTAGGAGATCGAACAGGGACATGAAGCTCCCTACTCTTTTCCGCTGTTACAGAGGCGCTCTCACTCTGGATTTGGAAGCGCTGAGAAAAGAACGTACCAACCTCGATGATCTGATCGGAGCTACGCTTGAAGCTCGCGAAGCTTCCCTTGCTACCATCAATGCTCTTATGGACGCTATTGCAACTATTGTGGATGCGATTGATGCCGGTGTATACGGATCGCAGAAAGATTTGGAGGAAGCCAAACACAATCTCGCTGAGCGGTACTGGATACCCAAGTGGATCGCATCTACCAAACTTCGCGCAGATGAAATGCTAACATGGACTTCCTATTTCCTGGAAACGATTGCTCCTCAATTGATCGAAAATGGCTTCAATGAAGAATATGCAGAGGTTTTGACGAATGCCTACGCGTGCTTCGAAGATGCCGAGCTCAGGATCACAGCAGTGATCGATGCTGAGGACCTTGACGCAATTACTGAGAAAATGGATGGAGCCTTGGGTGAGCTTGCTGCCTGCTTGGGCATTCTGAGGGGAGAGCTTTCCTCTATGCAGGAACCAGAAACCGTCTTGGAAGAAGAAATTCAAGAGGAAAATAACATTCCTGCCAACAGAACCCCCCGTAGAGTGCTTAGAAGAGCCCGCCTCACAGAGTAAGGACTTTTTCAATTTTCCTCTTGCAGAGGGGGCTATAATAGCGCCCTTGTTTTCCATATGCCTCCTTCCCGCCGTATCCGCCACCGGGTCGAACGAACTCAGAATAAGCATTCACGCGCCGTTTTTCGTGACGGAACGATAGTTATTCGCCTTGCACGGAACTTATCTACTACTGAGAAGGAGGAGCACGTACGCGACCTACTGCGGCGGATGACTCAGCAAATTCTTGAAGAGGAACAAAAGAAAATGATCGACCCGTTCCGATTACTTCTCAATGGAGGCCAGACACTCACAGTACAAACTGCAACCGGGAAGAGCACACACTTCTCCCTCAGGCCGGGAAAGAAGTCATTCGCTCGCAAAACATCCCGTGGGTGGAGCGTGACCGTTGGTCATCATCTCCGTCGCAAGGGTCTCCATCAATTCTTGTGGAAGCTTCTGATAGCCAGCGAAGAGAAGCGTGTTCGAATGCTCGTCCATTCCATCAACGATGAGACCTTTGGTATTCCTATAAGAAAAATCAACGTACGGTTCGCCACCTCACAATGGGGAAGTTGTTCCCCGAAGAAGGTAATCATGATCAACGCAGCCCTCCTCTTCACTCCCCCTTCTGTCCTGAAGTATGTGATCGTGCACGAGCTTGCGCACCTCAAGCATGGAAATCACTCCGGAGCCTACTGGCGCGAGGTTGCCTGGGGGATGCCGCAGTACAAGAAGGCGAGAGAGTTGCTGAAGGATTATAGGTTGCCAAGTCTATGACGACAAAGAAAAAGATGTTAGGTGTTAGGTGATTAGGTTTGGGGAAAAGGTGTACAGGTTACAGGTTTGAACCTGGATGAACCTATTCCCTCATTACCTCTACCCCAAACCTACTTGTCCGCCGAAGTCACTCGTCCTCTTGAAGCTGATAGACGAAGGTGGATTAAACCTATCACCTATCACCTTATTGAGAAGAAGAAGAACTTCCTCTATTCTAAAGCCACATTCCCCCAAGCACCATGTTCTACGACGAAGATGATGACACCAACGGCAACAATGACGAAGAAGAACCCATTATCGAAGCCGGTGACTATAACCTCGGTGATGACCTAACGCGCGCCGGAGAAGGGCATAATCCCGATGCTGAACCAGTATAGTTTGTTTTTCTCATACTCTTATTATGCTAATCCATTCTGGCAAGACATCATATCTCGTGCCTGCACGCCGCAGTGCCGTTGTGAGCACATCGGTGTCGGTGTTTCGGCACGCAGGCGTGCCTCGAAACGTTCGCCCAGACTGTTCAACATCTTCCACAGTCCTTGAAATGAGCTTTAACTTTTCCGAATGCGTAGTGGTATGAGCGAACTTAACTTAGATCTTGCGCTCGATCGAGCAATCGAAGTAGCTAAGTTGGCAGCACTAAAAGCCATTGAGTTTCATAAAGAAATCTCTCCTGAAACCGCAGGACGCAATCTGGGCATTGAAACAAAGAAGTCGCCTCGCGATTTTGTAACGAAAGCAGACCTAGAAGTCCAAAAGGTAATCATCGCTGCTCTTCAAGAGTATTATCACGACCACCGGTTCATTGCTGAGGAGAAAGGAGCAGACGACCTCGGTGACCCTGAGTCTCCGTACGCCTGGATTGTGGATCCCATCGATGGCACGATGCCTTTCATTCACGGAAGAAACAACTTTGGAACAATCTTGGCACTTCAAAAAGACGGTGAAGTCGTACTTGGCGTGATAATCATCCCTCTTAAGGATGAATTGTATTACGGCATCAAAGGAAAGGGTGCATTCTACAATGGAAAACCGATCGTCCTGAGGAATACGAAGGATATTAATGATGCGACACTCTGCTCCAATACCAGGAGAATCAAAGTGATAGACGGCATACCCTACATTGCCACGCCATTCTGCGGAAACCTGGAAAACTACGGCGCTGCGTGCGACGAATTCGGGCACATGCTGCGCGGTCTTAATGACGGATGCTTCTTCGATGGACCTCGCCTCTGGGACGTGGCTGCCGGATGTATGCTGGTGGAAGAAGCTGGCGGAAGATCGGAGTACAAACTTAAAGATCCCAAAAACGTCCGCAGCGGCGTTATCTGCGCGTCATCCACCGCACCTATTTTTGAAGAGCTTCGGGAGTTTGTGTTCGAGAAGATGGAACCAACAGATGATTAAGTTGTTTTGACACCAGGTCGCTCTTCAATCGTGAGATATATTGTCTCATCTGCGTCTGTTTGTTGAACAGAATTACGAATAGAAATCTTGAGGAATTCGTTTTTATAACCGTTTGCCGGCGCCCAATTCTGATTAATATCAGCAATCAAAGACCGAATAATGTGCCTTCTTCTATCGTAATCAAATTTGGATGGTCGTTTATTATCTTTGTAATCAACATCAAACTTATAGGTCACTTCATATTTCCCGGGGCTTACACATACAGGTTCCGGGCAACACACTTCCTGCGACCATTTATGTGAAACCAATTCTAATGACGGTCCCTCTGCTTCCTTCTTTTTCTGTGACTGTGTCATAGCACACCCACCTGAACTTCCAATTAACAATACTGCAGTTGCAGATCTAATGAAGTCACGACGCGTTGCGTGCTCATCTGAAATCTCTTCAGGAGAATTTTGTTCGCAGTTACGATAAAAAGCCTCAATCATAGAATTGAAAGGGAAAGTACAAAGGACATATTGACTGATTTTGCTATAATTGTCAATAAGCTCTTGTTGGCTAAATATAGCCGTTTTTTTAATGTTAAATGTTAATTGTTAACTGTTAATTGTCAATTTTGCTTTCCTCATCAAATCACCAAGAAGATAGAGCGGCAGCCCCACCACCCCCGACCAATCCCCTATTAATTCCTCAATCAACATTTGACCCGGCCCCTCTATTTGGAACGACCCCGATCGCCCGTCCCAGAGTCCCAAAGAAATCCACCAATCAATATCTCCTTTGGAGAGTGGACGAAAGCGGACGTGCGATGTTGAAATGCCCTCGTTTGCACCGTCCTGTCCTATCAAACAGAGGCCCGAATGGACAAGTGATACTCCCCCACTCATGTGCTCCAGCATCTCCCGCGCATGCACCTCATCCAGAGGCTTTTCCAGAATATAACCTTGTGGAGAAACAACGAGCGTATCACTCCCAATCACCCAAGCATCTGTATGTCTCTTGAATACATCTTCTGCTTTTAAACGAGCAAGTGTTACCGCTCGTGTCTCTGGATGTTCCTCTTGGCACAATGCTTCATCGACATCACTCGGGATTGCATCGAAAGGAAAGCCGAGGCTTTCGAGGAGGCGACTTCGTTGGGGGCTTGAGGAGGCGAGGATGAGATGTTGCATGTAGAGATTGTACAACAAAGGTTATGTGTTTTAGGTTTAATCCGCCTTCGTCTATCAGCTTCAAGAGGACAAGTGACTTCGGCGGACAAGCAGGTTTGGGTTCAAAGGTAAAAAGGGAATAGGTTCAGAAACCTCCTAACCTATTCACCTGTACCCCAAACCTAACCACCTATAACCTATAACCTAATTGAGTTTTATATACGGTGTCGGCCGCATCGGTGATTCTGATTCTCGACGATTCGACCGATCCAGCGCCTGCTCTAGCATCTGCATCCTAAGCTTCATTGTTGGTGCCGGAGCTGCCGTGCGCCCTCGCAACCACTCCATAACATTCAAAAGTCCTCTTCGCGGCTCGGTCGTTGGAGCCTTGGTAACCGAAAGACACAATTCATAAAATCCATTTAACCAGTAGTTCTTGAGAGTCTCCGGGCAATTGTTTGCGCGCTCATAGCGCCTGAGCAAATGACGCTGCTCCATTCCCAGATCTTCCACCATCAGGCTGCTTGTCGGAATATCTTCCACTTCTTCATCTACCACTTCAGCAACACTGTCTTCATCCTCAGACGCCGCATGCACACGCTCACTAGCGGCCACTTGTTTCTCGTCCCATTTTAAATACTCCATGATGGACTGGTAATCGTTCACATCGGGCGGTTCGATATCCTCAACGCCATCCCTAAGCAAATTCTGATACACCTCCATCGAATCCCAATATTGCCTCTGTTGCAAACGGTCACGCGCACGATCCTGCATCGCACGCGCGGTATCCCTCTTCATAACCTGGGCATCCTTTACATTCACAATTGAACTTTGCAGATCTCTTCTTTCTTCGCGAACGACAAGAAATACATTGGCTGCAAGAGGAGCCGCTAGTATTCCCATGAGCAAGAGTACTATAAGTCTGGATTGTGAGTGTGGCATTGTTTATTGTTGGTATTATAGTGTTATTATAGCATAATATTTGATATCTGTTAAGTTTCGGATTCTATGGCACCAGGGCGATTCTATGGAATATTTTGCATCCTTGAGCTCCTATACTCCATTATCATGCCAATCCTACAAAAAATATCGGGCCCCGGCTTGATAATGGTCTGAACCGCAGATGACGCAGATAGCGCAGATGTTCGTTTAAAGAGGAACAAAGCTTGTGCAAGTAATCTGCGTAATCATTTTCATCTGCGTAATCTGCGGTTCAGACTACCCCAACCCCACCGCCGCACGCACCTGCGCCATCGTCCCGCGCGCGACGGACTCTGCGCGTTTCTTACCGGCTTCCAAAACTTTTTGCGCATCCTTCTTCGTCAGCTTCGCTCTCCGCTCATGCAGGGGCCTGAGGAATGCCATCAAATCTTCCAGAAGTCGCTTTTTGGCATCACCATAAGAGATGCCCGTCTTATATTCTTCTGCGAGTTGCGCTGCTTTCTCTTTGGAGAGAACCAGCTTATGGATTTGGAAGATTGTCGACTTCTCCGGATCCTTCGGATCATTTGGTCCTTTGGAATCCGTGACCAT
>JBDRFD010000059.1:0-31431 GCA_043819035.1 Patescibacteria group bacterium
GTTCAGACAATGGGGACATAAAGTGAAAAACGAAAAACTAAAAACCAAAAACAAATGAGATTACTTCTGAGTGAGGGAAAGAGCATCAAGCGCCATGGTGACAATATCTGTCATCGGAAGCTCAGCGCCATGTGTTACGCAGGGAATGTGCATGTCGTCGCATGCTTCCTGGAGTGCCTTGAGTCCTTCTCTGTCATTCGGTCCTGCACGGCGCACAAAGATTTTGAGGTTCCTTAAGTGCTCCTGGTGTTTCCGGAGGGCCTTAATAACGCCGGCAAATGTACGTTTGACGTCGGTAAAGTTTGCAATGCCTCCACCAATGATCAGCGCTTGTTCCTGATTATTCCGTTCAATCAACGACAGAATTTCATCCGTGTACGCTTCCATCTCATCCGTTGTGGGATTGCCGGACCACTCGCCGTAGTTTGCAAGTTCTTTAGGATCTGTATGAGCAGTGATCGCGTCGGCGTAGATGATGGATGCACCTCCGCCTGCGACCATCGTCCAGATTCTTCCTTTGGGATTTAAGAGGACGAACTTCAGTGAACTTCCGCTCTTTATATCCATCGCCTGAATACGTTTCTCCTCTTCTGTTAGAGTAGTCCCAAATCCTTGGGGAATTTCTACAGAGCCCCACGTACCTTGTTGTCTGAATGCTGCAGAGGTGTCCACACGTGCAACGCAGTCTAACAAATACACTTTTCCATTAACTTCCGTAATTGGATTAAATTCGAGATAGGGGAGGTCGAGGGTTTTGAATAACTGAAACAGTCCATGGATGGATGGTTGGATGGTTGGATGGATGATTGATAGGTCTGGTTGCTCGTTAAGTTTTACATGAATAGTTTGAATCGATTTTCCCTGCTCTTCCACTTCCACTCCACCCTTGTCCGAGAAGTGAATCACATCGTGTTCACGTTCGCATGTGAATGCGAGGTAATACTCTGTGGTGTGCTCTATGTAGGGTTCTATGAGGAAGTGATTCAGTATGCCGGTTCGTTCTCCAACCATCACTTCTTTTCCGCGGAAGCCTTCGATCCACTTCCGAGCTTCTTCAAACGAGTCAGCCACTTTCATATACCCAAGTTTCCCGCGTTTTCCGAAGAGCTCATCGACCTTTGCGGCAGTCTTACCTTTATTAAGCCACGGGTGATTTTTCTCTAAATTCTCGAGCTTGGTGGGAGGCCCAATGGCTGCAAATTTGATATCAGGTTTGCCAGGAATTTCGGAAGGCCAGCAGTCAGCGATGAGCTGCTTAGCCAGTGCCTCTCGGATGGGTTTTTGGGCCACGGGAGCAGGATGAAAAAGAGGAGCTAGTTTGGCAGAATTTGGGCTCTAAATCCACGAAAAAGGCAATAATTCTGGTGCTCTGTTTGCTATTTACCGCTTCTGCTTAAACCCGATTCCATCGAGTGCTTTGTAAACTTCCTTCAGACCTTTTTCGCCAAAGTTTGGAATGGAAAGTAGCTGGTCACGAGTGTTTTGGAGAAGATCATTAACAGTGTGGATCCCTCTTTCATCCAAGGTATTAGTGGTGCGGACGGACATGCCGAGTTCAGCTATAGGCATTTTCACTTTCTCTTGCCAGTCGTCTGGTACTCTTTGTTTAGCCATAAGAGGTGGATTATACGCTTTTGAGATGCCGATGCAAACCGTAGCTGGGACGCGGCGTCCCAGCTACGGGAAGGTAGAATTGCTTGTCAGAAGTACGTCGATCTCTACGCGACGGCTTCTAATGAAACAATCCTCTTCTCCATATCTTCCTGATTATGGATGAAGGATGTGTGGTTCTGGTGGACTTCAGCGCGGAGATTTTTAACATCAGACTGTAGATTTTTAACATCAGATTTAATAGTTTTTATGTCAGACTGGAGAGATTGAATATCTACCTTAAGTTCCTGCCGCACTCCTTCTATATCCTCTTTGAGTTCTCGGCGCACATCTGCAATCTCCTGCAACATAATGCGCAATATCTCCCGATTTGTCATGTCTTCAAAGCCATTGTTTTCATCATCATCCGACATAGGGACGGTAAGCCTACATCTTTAAAAATATGATTGCAAATCTTTTAGGTTTTCAAAACCGTAGCTGGGACGCCGTGTTCCAGCTACGGTCCGTATTTCTTAAATCTTAAAGCATCTCATCAATCACAGCCTTGAAGTTACCAATTGGCTGTGCACCGGAGACGAGACGAGTTTCGCCAGTGTCATTATTAATCACGATATTTCCGGGTGTTCCGCTTACACCTGCTTTGGAGCCTCCGTTCATATCATCATTGACGTGATCTGCGTACTTGTCGCTATCGAGGCACGTTTCGAATGCAGTCTTATTCAAGCCAACTTCTTGAGCATAATCAGAAAGTTTTGCTATGTCCGCACCCTTTTCGAAGAGTATGTCGTGATATTCCCAGAATGCATCATTCCCACCAAGTTCGTTTGCACATTCCGAGGCCTCCGCTGATTTCTGCGCATTGGCATGGAAGCTTAATGGATAGTGTCTGAAGACCATGTTTACATCGTCACCGTAATCTTCAAGTAGTTGCACCATGGTTGTGTGATGTCTTGCGCAGAAAGTACATTCAAAGTCCGAGTACTCAACGATCGTCACTTTTGCATCAGGGTTTCCACGAATGTGATCTGTATCTGTAACAGCAGGTACATCATCTGCAGAAGGTGTTGGTGGTGGGGCTGTGGGGGTAGGAGCTGGGGCATTTGCTGATGGTGATGGGCCAGGTAAATTAAACGATCCGCCATCCAGTACGGTTGCGGCACCAAATCCAACGATGACTCCTATCAAACCCATAGAGAGTCCGAACCAGGGATTAGAGTTAGTCATAAGTGAGAGAGTAAGAAAGATAGAAAGATGATGCTCTTTGCATCAGAAACACAATGTAATCTGTTTCACAGTTTATAGATTACACAGGTATTGAATTTAAGAGGATTGCAATAAGTACAACTTGTGGAAGAGTTACAAGTGGAAGGAAGAAGGCAATTTTCCATGATTTAGTCGTTTCCCTCAGAGCCATGATTTCCGTGTAGTCCGTGGAAATGCCTGTCATCAGAAATGCAAACGTGTTTCCGGCGGCTTTCGCACGCAGGAGCATGTCCGTTGCCACGGGCATGGATCCTTCGGAGCAGACCTCCAGAATGGTCGCAAACAGAAGTGTTGCCCCCAGTCCTCCAATTGTGGGGCCGAAGAGCTGTGCGAAAATTTCCGGTGAGATGAATGTACGGATAAGTCCTGCAAGGACAATACCAAAGAAGATCCACCGCAGGATCATCTTGGAATCTCTTAAGCCGCTCATTGCAACTCTAACCAAAGATCCAGGTGTGAACCGGATGGTTGTTAAGTGCTCGCTTAGTTTCTTTTTGAATGAGAAGTTTTCTGGGAGAACGATGTGATTTGGATTTTGTGGAAGGACTCCTTTTTTTACCAACCTATCAAAGATAAGCCCGGAAATGATGGCGATCACAAAAGAAAGCAGCAGAATCGATATCATCCACTGGAAGCCGACGAGGGACCAAAGGATGAGGGTTAATGAGATTGAATTCCACGGGCTTGCGATGAGGAATGCCATCGTCTGACCCAAACTTGCACCGCGCTCATACAGCTTCATTCCTACAAGAAGTATTCCATGCGAACAAAGGTCGAGCATCACTCCCGCACCTGTTGCTCTGATAATTCCATTCAGCGTTCCTCCTTTGCCCAGGGCGAATGTTATGAGCTCGCGCGGGATTGTTCCAATGATTCCTACAGAGAGAATTCCAAGTAAAATTCCCCACCACATCTTTTGGAGTAGTTCAACGGCGCTTTCTACGAAGACGGATAAGAGGCGTACGGATTCGAGTGTCTCGGGTACTCCAATGTGGAGAATGAGACTTGCGATTAATATCAAAGATGATCCGATGAGCAACCAGTCTATCCTTTTCTTGGCTGCATGCTTGGCACAGTGGTCGTCTGCCATTGTAGGTGCCGAAGCATCGTGATTGTGATGAGACATGTCGTCCATTTAAACATTGGGAAGTGATTGGGATTATACACTTGTTATATTGCGATCTGCCTTTCTCTCAGCATCGAGAAGAGTACAGGCAGAATGATCAATGAAAGGAAAATAGAAGTAGTCAGTCCTGTTACAACCACAAGAGCAAGAGGCTTGGTCACCTCTGCACCAATACCTGTAGTCATAAGCATCGGAAGGAGCCCGATAATGGAAGTAAACGCCGTCATGAGAATCGGGCGTAACCGAAGGGAAGCACCTTCGATGACTGCGGAAAGAATCCCTTCATGTGTAATTGGCTGATTTGGATCGGGAATGTATTTGTCAGCTTCTTCCATGCTCGGCAAACCAAATTGCGCCCGGAATGCATTCTCCAGATACACAATGATCACCACACCGGTTTCCACGGCATTTCCAAAGAGCGAGATGAATCCGACCCATACGGCAACGGAGAAGTTGTAGCGTGCGAGGAAGAGTGCGATTACACCTCCAACTAAGCTAAGTGGGATCGTCGTCATGACGATAGCGACAAGGCTTAGGTCCTTGTACGTCATGAATAGGAGTATGAAAATAATGAAGATCACGAGAGGCACGATCCATGCGAGACGCTTTTTTGCTCTCATCTGATTCTCAAACTGTCCGGCCCATTCCAGGTGATAGCCAGTAGGAAGTTCGAGATGCTCATCGAGGTACTTCTGCGCGTTCTTTACAAACGTGACGAGGTCGATGCCTTCCGCGTTTGTCTGAGTCACTGCAACAAGTATGCCATTCTCACTTTTAATCACGGCAGGTCCATCAACCAGTCGAATGGTGGCAACGGTCTTTAGCGGCACTTGTGACCCATTACGGCCCTGTAACGGAAGA
This sequence comes from Patescibacteria group bacterium, assembly GCA_043819035.1. Classification (GTDB taxonomy): domain Bacteria; phylum Patescibacteriota; class Gracilibacteria; order Peribacterales; family Peribacteraceae; genus UBA2144. The sequence goes on from JBDRFD010000059.1 coordinate 4,862, forward strand.
GACTCAATATCTTCTATATCTTGTCTGTAGGATTGCTGAAGACGCACTTGAACACCGTATCGCTCACGTCCTTCAATCGTTGTTGTCACCATCGCGCCTCCCACTCCTGCGGCAACGGTTTGCAGCGCTTGTCCTTTGGGGATGCCGAATTGCGCAAGCAGGTCGTCTTGCAGATCAATGTCGAGGTACCTTAAGCCCATCGTGCGAATCGCGACGGTATCCATGGAACCGGGGACAGAGTTTAAGAGATTTTCAATTTCGATTGCCAATTCTTCCAGCTTAACCGGATCATCTCCGAAAATCTTTACTCCTACTTGTGAACGAATGCCGGTCGAAAGCATATCGATGCGGCCGATGATGGGTTGTGTGAAGCTGTTCCAGAGCTTATCAATGCGCATTGCGCGATTCATCTCGGCGATGAGTTGCCGCTTGGTGAGCCCTTTTCTCCACTCACTCTTCGGTTTAAGTGTAATAAATGTTTCAATCATCGCGAGCGGTGCGGGATCTGTTGCTGTATCCGCACGTCCGGATTTTCCGACCACTGTTTCCACTTCGGGGAACCCGGAGATTATTTTGTTGGTCATAATCAGAAGTTCCTGTACACGTTCTTCGGACACATCGGGAACGGTGATAGGCATGTACATGATGGAACCTTCATCAAGAGGGGGCATGAATTCAGATCCGATTTGTGTCATCGCTCCAACTCCGATTACTATCAGAACTACCATTACGCTCAGAGTCAGCTTGCGGTGATTCAATGCTTTAAGCAGCAGTGGTTCATAGTATTTCTGAAGAAAACGAACTACCGGAATCTCTTCATCTCTACGAAGTTTTCCTTTGAGTAAGAAGACGGAGAGAAGAGGGACTAGGAGTAGAGCTGCAATAAGTGCTCCGAGCATCGCAAAGACGTTTGTGAATGCGAGTGGGGCAAAAAGCTTCCCCTCCATTCCTGTTAAACTGAATATTGGAAGGAAGGAAAGGATAATTATGAATATGGCAAAAACTATTGGCTTACCAACTTCCAAAGTCGCTTTTGTGATTATTTGGATGCGTTCACTAAGCACTTGAGTCGGATTCTCCATCAGCTTTCTGTATGCGTTTTCACTAATCACAATTGCGGAGTCAACCATCGTTCCGATTGCAATCGCGATTCCCCCCAAGCTCATGATGTTCGATGGAATGCCAAAGACGTGCATGAAAATGAATGTCATCAGCACTCCCATGATGAGAGCGATAGCTGTGATTAGTGTGGATCCAAAGTGCCAGAGAAAAAGGCCAAGGATGACCGTAGTTATGAGGAGTTCTTGCCCCAGAACACTGCTGAGAGTTTTTATTGCTCCTTTGATTAAGGATGTTCTGTCGTAAAAGGGGACAATGGTCACTCCTTGCGGAAGGGATTTGCTGATCTCTTCGATTTTTTTCTTTGTGGCATCTATGACGGCCAGAGGATTCTCACCATAACGCATCACCACAATTCCGCCGACTTTTTCTTCTTCACTGTCGGCCAGGATGGAACGACGGAATAGTCCGGATGTTCTCACTTCACCAAGGTCGGTGATCGTGAGGGGCATGCCGTCACTTCTCTTGCCGATGACGAGCCGGGCAATGTCATCTGGTCCTTCAAAGAATCCGATTCCCTGAATGGCCACTTCGCGTCCTCCGGTATCTACCACTTGTCCGGATACATTGTTATTTGCCATTTTAATGGCATCCATCACTTGCAGAATGCTGACACCAAACTGCTGTAATTTGATGGGATCAAGAATCGCCTGATAGACCTTTACATGTCCGCCGATGGAGGCGACTTCCGCAACCCCATCGACGCTCTGGAGCCCATACCGTACAGTAAAATCCTGAATTGACCGAAGCTCAGTTAATGTGTGCTGGTCACTCTCAAGCGTGTACATAAAAATTTGCCCCAACCCCGTCGCGTCCGGACCGAGAACCGGAGTGACGCCGGGCGGGAGCTGCATTTGGGCCAGACTGAGGCGTTCCGATACTCGGTCGCGAGCAAAGTAAAAGTCGATGTCATCGTTAAAGATCACTGTAACCATAGAAATACCAAGTTGTGACATCGCACGGATATCTTTCACACCGGCAAGCCCCTGCATACTCACGGTGAGCGGGTAGGTGATCTGATCTTCGATATTTTTGGGGCTTTGCCCCATCCACATCGTCATGATGATTACTTGGTTCTCCGAGAGGTCCGGAATTGCATCCACGGGAGTCTGTTTTATAGACAGTACCCCGAGGATCGCAATGACACCAAAGAGTGTCAGGGTGAGGAACCTGTTATTTAGAGCCTTAATAATGAGAGCATTAATCATTTAAGTGCGAGGTAATGAAGTCATACCACTTCGCTCCGCTTCGCGGAGCTTCGTGCCTGCACGCCGTAGTGTTGTCGAGAGTATTCTTGTTACGGCGTTCCGGCACGCAGGCGTGGCACGATGAGATGTTGTTCGATAAAAAGAGTTTAAATATTTGCATAATTCGAAAATGTATCGGGGGGATCCAGAATGATCTGAGCATCTTTGGTGATGTCACCGCTTATTTCTGCGAACTCACCGTCTTCTGAGCGAACGGTTACGGAAACTTTCTGAGGTTTGTTAGTTTCCTTATCGAGAATCCAAACAATGTTGCCTTCTTCCTCGCGTTTCACTGCGAACGAGGGGACAGAAAATGTTGGGACTTTATTATCCACCAGCCGCACACGCACATTTGCGTTGTTGGGAATCATTAAGCTGTCATCTATTTTTGCCTGCACGGTTATGGTATGAGTTTGCACATCTACCTGCGGGCTTTTGCGTGTCACTTCTGCCTTATAGGTCGCAATATCGTCATTTGGCAGAAGAAACGTAACCGTGTCGCCAACGGAGAGTGCGCCTAGCAGGTACTCCGGAAGCCCAAACTGAATCTCGCTCTTCGCTTTCTTTGCGAGGCTTGTGGGAACATCCACGAGTTCGAACGCGGGCATCGATGGCATGACCATTCCGCCCACTTCTATGAAGCGCTTGGAAACGACTCCGGAGAAGGGGGAGAGGACCTGGCGGTTTCCGCTGAGTGCATACTCCGCATTCAGCATTGCATCGGCCACGTTTACCATACTCTTCGTCTTTTCAATTATTTGTTGTTGCTGAGAGTCCACAAAGCCAAGGTGTTCCTGTGCTGTGGTCAATTGTACACTGAGCATTTGTACCTTGTTACTCTTGACGTTTGGATTATTCGATCCGCTTTTCCACGCAGAATACAGAGAAGGTTCACTCGATATGAGAGTCATAAAAGCATTCTGAGCATCCTCGAAGCTCTCTTTTGCTTTGAGGATACCGGTTTGCGCGCTCAAGACACTCGAATTTAAGTTTGAGAGTCCCTGATGAGTGAAGAGCCCCGGCTGAGTCATTGTCACAGACGGGGTGGCTGCAAGCATTTCGCTTGTTTTGAGGAGTGCATCATCTGCAAGAGATACGAGATTACCAATCAGTTCTCCTCTTCTCTCTTCGTCTGCAGCAAGATATTCATCCTCACCGCGGTTGAGCGATTCGAATGCAAGTGCGAGTGTGAAGCGTGTATGAAAGTCCATAAGACCCAATTGATCGTCAATGTCGTCCTCGCGAATCGCGTCACCCGGTCTTGTATTCGATCCGATAGTGATGTGTTCGATTAACTGGCGCGCACTGCGTACAGAGATAAAAGCTTGTTCCAGGGTTTGCGTGACGTTGGATTTGAATTGCGAAAATGTTCTGAGGATCGATTGCTGTTCACTTTTTGCCGTTGCGAGGGCGGTACGCTTCTCTTCAATTTGCTGCTGAGCTTGATTTGCGGCTTGCTGAGCAACACCTTGGGCACTTATATAATCCGCTTCTGCTTGTACTTTGCGAGCGCTCTTTTCGGCGATCATGGTTGCACTCTGGCCTTCTACTCCTTTCGATAAGAGAAGAGCCACTACCTGGCCCTTTTTAACCGTATCACCGATATCAACGTACACATCTTCCACGATCCCGTCCCGGCGTGGGTAGATGTTTGCAGTTTCGTTGGAGAGCACTTGTCCCAATATGATGATGGAGGATGACCCGCTGACTAGTATTGGTTGTACCAATGTAAAACCGGTTCCACTCTTTTCTTCGGACTCCTCTTGTCCTGTTTGGGCTAGTAGTGGAGGAGTAGAGTTACTCATTGCGGCAGTGAAGGCGCCGACAGTAGCAATTACTGCCAGTGAACCTACAACTGCAGCAACTACGATTGTTGTACGTTTACGTCGTTTGATCAGAGCCTTTGTTGCAATAAATAGAGATTTCATAGTATGGGGGGGAATTATGACACTTCGCGGTATTAGTGACGCCAATCGTTATGAAGATATCTTTTGTCTGATGGGACGATCCCGCTTCGCGTCATTGTTCGCAGATAGTTTATGAACAGTATCGGAATCATTCATAACGCAACGTGGTATCACATGTCATCCATGTTGTGCCCTTTCATGTCCATACCGGAGTTCATAGAGCCTTCTTCCATGATCATCTTGATATGTTCATCGAAGCTCATATTCATACGGGCAGCTGCCGACTTTTCTTCACGATATCGTTCAACGGTCATTCCGTATTTGGCAGCCTGCTGGTCCTCTGTGAGGGGGCCCTGCGAAGCGCATCCGGCAAGGAAAAGGGCGGGAATTAAAACGGAGAGTGTAAGTAACTTTTTCATGAGATAAATGGGGTAATAAAAAAATAAGAAAAAGAAAATAAGATCAGCAGGAGTACTCAGTACTACTGTTCACTTAACAATGATGATATTTACACACGCAAAATGACCGTGCCTACAAGCGGAGGCGCTTGGGAATTCGGTCCATCTTCGTTTTGTGAAGCAGTATTAAATTCATTATCAAGTGCAAAGTCACTTAAACTTTCTGTTGGAAGTATTGCAGCTGTAATGAGCGGAGGATTACTGTCAGAAATTTGAGTATCTTTGAGTACATTGTTCTCAGATGCAGATACACAATCGTCACACGGTGCTCCTTTCTCCATATCCATATTCATTTGTGAGTGATCCATTAACGGTATCTCCAGCTGCATCGGGCAGATCCCGATGGTGCTTGCGAGGATGAGGGCCGTGAATGTGATCTTGGAGATCATAGAAGAGGGGAGTTACCGGTTTGAAAGGCCGATTACCTTCATAAGCTCCTGAATAAATTTATCCTTTCCGGTCTTAGAAGAAAGTTGCTTTGGAGCGCACGTGTGCATGTGACTCTCGAGTACCACCCCTTGAATGTGGTTAACATGCCCTTTAAGTGCGAGCGACATTTCCAAAATCTTTGGGCAATATTCGTCTGCTTCAATCATTGCCTCCAGCTTCTTGCTGATGCCGTTTAAGCGCTTGAGCGCTGCTAGTGCCTTTTTCTTGTGAGTGGGGAGCATGGGTTAACTGTTAATTGTTAAAGGTTAATTGTTGAATAGGGGTAGGGGGTACCGGTAGTATAGCTCAGGTTAGGATGAAGATGCAAGAGTAAATTTGTGGTTAAAACAGGTCATTGTGTGATCCTGTGCGCTGGAGCATAAGCACCAGTACTTCTTTGTACCGTTGGTAAATAAGAAGCCAGTCAGGAGCAATGTGGCATTCTTCAAACCCCTTCATATCAGCGTGTAATTGGTGATTCTTATATTCCTGAGGCAGTGGCATGCCTTTTGCAATCATGATGATAACTCTCTCAAGTTTTCGCATATCATGATTTCCTGATTGTGAGATCCGACGGTAATCACGCCTGTATTGTTTGGTAGTTGTCACCCTATATTTCATCTTCATCATTGTTTTCGAGTATGTCTCGGTGGAGTTCCTCCACTGAATCATAACTCTTACCGTATTTCAAGGCTTCTTCTGTTTCTTTAATCATTTGCGCTTCTTGTTCAGGCGTAAAACCGTTAACTGTGCGCAGAGGGAAGGGAATTCCTTGTGTGAGGATGATCTGGTGAAAGTACATGTTGATTGCACTGCTCATATCGATGCCAAGTTCTTTAAGCACTTTCTGGACTTCCTTTTTGAGCTCATCGTCAGTTCGGACCTGGACAGTAGTCATGGTAAAATTGGGAAATGTGCTTACATTGTATATCATTTGTCATGACAATGTCAATACAATGTCAATACATTGTCTACGCATCCCATTCATCAAAGACCTCCCCATCAATGGCATACAGTATATGAGTGATCGTTGGGAAGTGCCTCAGGGTTTCCTCGATGGCGGATTTTGCCATAAACTGCCGTGCGGCTGCGGAGTTGAGGATACTTAGCGCCTCAGAACGGAAGTTCACGATCGCAACATTTTCAATCATTCTTCCGCTTGTCGGAGGACTCAAGGGATCTTGGTACTCAGTGTGAATGTTGATACCGAGGTAGTACTCCCCAAGCTTTTTTAAATCTTCACTTGTACGAGCACCCTGCAACCGTTCTTCTTCAGTGGGTCCCGTGAAGAGTGCGTGAAGTGCGGCGTCTGCGATCTTCGCAGTCTTAGGGATTGTTCGGGTGACTGTAACAGGGGAGTCAAAGTACGCATTGGAGAGATCTTCTTCACTATAGAAGGAGAGAGTAATCAGAGAAGTTTCTGCTGAACCCTTTTCGAATGTCACGGGAATTCTGAGTTCGTCGTCGTTCTGCGGGAGATCAGAAGGATTATCTTTTTTTAAAATCAGAGTGCCTTTTGTTGTGTCGCCAAATATGACATCAAACTCCGAGGTAAACGGAACGAACTCCTCTGTCATCCATTCGCTCTGTGCGGTCGCGTAATGTGTAGCAAGAACATTCCCTTGATCATCTTCTAGCACAATGGGAAAAGTGGCTTCAAAAAACCAATATCCGCGCGCTTCTCCTTCGATTGTGACTGGACTGCTGATTGTTTGATTGGGACGGGGCATGTCAACGTGAATTAGGTCTTGCTTCTCCATTTCATCACCGATGTCCTGCACAAATAATCGTCCATCCTTGGTTCTGCATTGCTGCGGATAGGATTCCATCACAGGGTTGCCAGCGGTAACGCAGTCGTCGAAGCTCTCGATTGTTATCTGCTCAGAGGGGGTGCAAGCAACAAGGAACACTGTGATCAGAAGGAGAGAATCTTTTTTCATAAAACTATTGGAAAAAATTAAGAACCATTTCCCAGACACCACGTCTGGACACGTACCAGAGGATAAGGAAGAGTGAGAAGAGTGCAAAGAGGATTCTGGCAATACGCATATGGACAGTGTCTCATTCTTTGATTGTTGAGCCAACCTCAGGCTCATACCCAAAGTATCTGTCTCCAAAGTCTCCCAGCCCCGGCACAATCATTTTGTGTGTATCCAGTTTTTCATCGACTGCGGCAACGGTAATGTTTTCTTTCGGGATAAGTTTGCTAAGCTTCGTGATTCCTTCCGGTGCCGCAATGATGCTCAGGAAGTAAATGTTTTGAGCTTTCGCACCAGCTTTGAGTAATCGTGAAACCATATCGACTGCTGTTCCGCCTGTTGCAAGCATAGGGTCAGGAATAATGATTACAGAGTTTGCATTGATGGGTGGAATGTTTTCGTAGTAGCAGTGTGGTTCAGCAGTCTTTTCATCCCGTTTAATTCCAACAACAGCAACGGGAGAGGAGGGGAATGATGAAAGGATTGATGGGAGGAAGACGAGGGAGGACCGTAGGATGCACACAGTGATAATGTCTTTTACGTTTTTGACCTTCAGCTCCTCTTTGAGTTCATCGAAGAGGACCTTTGCAATCGCATCCGCTGCCTTGCGAAATTCTTCAGTGGGGGTTGAGCGGTCCCGCAGCGGTGCGAGGAGGTCTGAGTACATGGGGGGAGTATAGCTCTTAATTGCCATCAGGGAAGCTGACGCACGATTTCTTCGGGTTTAAATGTATCCAGGTATTCTTTCAGTTCCCGATAAAGTGGCGTTCGTGCATCAATGTCCATGTCATTTACTGCACCATCAAGATACGTTGATTCGATATGCGCTAGCTGCTGAGACATTTCTCTAAATGAATCTTCGTACCCCGGTACGGACCGCGATGGATCTACTTGTTTGTTATCAAAGTATTCCCGCATCCTCTTAATCTTGTCGGCAATGAGTGAGAGGGGAGCATGGCCGGGATCTAAGATGTCGGTTTGGATTTCCTCGAAACATCTACGTACCCCCTGGAACTTCCCGATGACGTGCATTTGGACAACTGTGTCTTTTGCAGCTTCTCTGTTACGTCCCAGTAGTGCCTGATCTAACACATCACACTTTTCTTGCAGCCTTTTAGCGTATGTCCGGAAAGGCTCAAGTGTCACCTCATCCAGATCTTCTTTGGAGAATCCCATCTTTCTTCTCAGTGAAGCAGCATGTTGATCAATTTGGGATGCACCCAGTTGGTCTTCTGAGAAAAGTAGTGAATCAGTATCGAGTTCTTGAGCACCACGTTGCACATTGGTTCTAAAAGTCACTAACCACTGTTCATGATCCAGAACTTTCTGATGGAGCATTCTGTAATCTTTCTGATTGTAACCATCCTTACTAAAGATATCTTTATTGCGTGATTCGAGTCGAGAAACTGTAGCAACCATCTGACTCATACGAGCTGATATATGTCTCCTTCCTTGCTCATAGCTTAGAGAACCGATTGTTCCAATAAAGGAGCGCGCCTGTACCTTGAAAAGATTTGTACACAGACGCAAGCGTTCGTGCCAATGGGCAAGTGTTTGCTGTACTTCATGCCAGAGAGCTCGCTTCTCTGCCTCCGGTGTTACTGGTTTCCACTCACGATTCAGTTTGCTGTTAAGCCGTTGAATTGTAACTTTCATCTCAGAGAGGATGGGCATCTCACTGTCATATGATTCCTGCTGATGGAGAGTTTTGCGTCGTGCCTCATACACACTGCTATAAACTTGAGCCATGAGCTTGGGTGGACCAATTCTTCCACGGTTTCGTCCATTTGGTTCTTCTCTTGTATACAGGAGTCGCCCATCTTCGAGTTCAAGGAACCGGAAATTTCCGGGAGAGAGTGGTTGCGATCGTTCGATGATCTCCTTCAGATGTGTGGTGCAAGAGATATCTTCTTTCTTGTGGAGGCGATCTTCAGGTGCGTCACTTTCTGCAAATGTAACCAAACCAAGTTCCTCAGCGAGTTCATCGGGAATTTGATCTGCTTGAGGTATGCATGCTTCTATTGGTGTGTCTGTCATTGATTGCTTTTCGTCGCGAGGGAGTACGTAGAATTCAGGTGAAGAGAATGCACGCATGAGTAATTCACTTTTCGATCGATGAACATTCTTGAGGCGTTGTACCTGTTGTTCTTTGGGAATGCAAGAAAGGAATACAAAGCGATGTGCCCATGGATTGATCCGTTCTTCATCTGGCATGGATGCGGTACTGTGGTCGGCGTTATAATGCTCGATTTGATCTAGGATGGAATCTTCTGCTTGCTGCCGAATTGCTTGCCATTCGGGTCGGAGTACTTCTTCAATATAAGTGCGTGCTCGTCGGGAAATTTCTTGTAAACGACGATAGACGGAAGGATCAGGTTCGTGCTTTTCGAACTGAACGTGTGCTTCCGTGTCTACAGCAGCAATTCTCTTCAGCCTTTCATCTTCTTGACGCTGGTAGCGCCTGCTCAGGGCCTCGTAGGTGAGAGTTGTAAGTGCCATTGGAGTTCAAATATTCGCTCTATTGATTGTAAAGGTCAATGAAAACAATTCACTCACTTTTGAGGCCCGCCCACAACCCCCCTCCCACCCGGCACGGCACTCGCGAGTGACATGTCCCGGGGATAAGAAAGGCCTATAAGCCTACGTACACAGCACACTCCCCGGAAGGCTTGCAGAAAATAATCTATTGGAGAATGATACATTAGCCCTATATCAAGCCAAAAAAGACGTTCTCCCTCCAAGGGGAACTCCCTTGTGAAGGAAACTTTGTTGCAAAAATGAACAACATCCGTAGAATTCATCCATGGCGATCTCAACTCTCCAAAGGTCACTTGAATCGATAGGACTCGATTCCAGGGAAGCCAGGCTCTATATAGCAGGGCTGCAACTGGGAAGTGCTCCTGCATCGGAGTATTCACGTCAGACATCACTTAATCGTATAACGGCATATAACACTCTCGAGTTACTTTCAAAACGAGGCGTTTTTACAGTTGTGAAGAAACAACGTGGCAAGTGGTACACACCGGTTGCACCAGATCAACTTGCATTCGAAGCGCGTAAAAATGTGCAAGCTTTAGATCGTGTGATGCCGGAGTTACGATCTCTGCAGGGATCAGAATATCGAAAACCAAACGTGGAATTCTATGAAGGATGGGAGGGTGTACGTCGGGTATATGAAGATACGCTTACGGCTGAGAGTGAACTCCTGAACTTCGCAAACTCCGCAATCGTCCGTGCCAACTGGCAGAATTACGATGAGGAGTATGTGGCTGAGCGTGTGAAGCGAGGAATTTATCTGCGCGGCATTGCACCCAATGATGAAGCGGGGAGGATGGTGCAGACAAAGGATGCGCAGTGTCATCGTGAAATCCGACTCGTCTCCAAAAAAGATTTTGATTTCAACAATGAGATCAAGATCTACGACAACAAAGTTGCGATCATTTCTTTCGGCGGAACTAAGGAGGATATGTTTGGTGTGATTATTGAGAGTAAAGAAGTTGCAGAAACTCAGAGGCAGATCTTTGAGATGGCCTGGAGGTATGCTGAGTTGACTAAGAAGTAGCATGCAATGTATGTTCTTCCTCGTGGAAAACCCGTATGCCTACATTTTCGGCAGTGTATTCCTTGTGAGCCTCATTTCGATTATTGGAGTTATGGTAATTGCGATACATGAACGCATTCTTGGGAAATTCATGCTCTACTTCGTCAGCTTTTCCACGGGTGCACTCCTTGGAAACGTTTTCCTGCATTTGCTTCCTGAGGTTATTGAGCATAGTGACGATTTATCTCAAGGACTATTTATTGTTCTCTTGGGAATCCTGATTTCCTTCATGATTGAAAAGTTCATTCACTGGAGGCACTGTCACTCGCTTGAATGTGCAAGCCACGTAAAACCGGTTGGTTCATTGGTAATAATCGGAGACGGTGTACACAATATCATTGATGGTATTCTGATTGCGGCGAGTTATATGGTGAGTATTCCGCTCGGGATTGCAACAACCACTGCGGTCATCTTGCACGAGATCCCGCAGGAGTTCGGTGACTTTGCTGTACTAATGCACAGTGGGTTCTCTAAAGGCAAAGCGCTCCTCTTCAACTTTCTCTCTGCACTTACTGCATTCCTTGGAGTGTTTTTGGTTTTCAGTCTTTCAAAGAATGTTGAGGGTATTGAATCAATTCTTCTCCCACTCGCAGCAGGGAACTTCCTATACATCGCAGGTGCAGACTTAATTCCTGAACTTCATACAGAAACATCATTCAAAAGTGCATTTTTTCAATTACTGTTCATGATCGCTGGAATTGTTTTGATGTATGGACTCTCAGCTACTACCCTGTCTCATTAAGCGGTTTCGTACAAGTCCTCCTTCGTATCCGTCTCATCCTTTATTTCTCCGATAAGCTCTTCCAACACATCTTCGAGCGTCACGACACCGACCGTTTTTCCTTTTTCCTGAACAACAGCCAGGTGCTTTTCCTCTTCGCGGAAGAGAATCAGTAGCGAATCTAAGTGCATGTTTGCGTCAATCACGAGCGGTTCACGCATTACAGAGAAGAGATCAAGTGCCTCTTTGTTCTCGAAGTATGAGGCCAATAGATCTCGTCCAATAACTGTTCCCTGTACGTCATGGATGGATGAACCAAACACGGGGTAACGTGAAAACGGATTGTGAACTACTTTCTCTGTCGCCTCTTCCACGCTCGAGTCGATCTCTACGCTAATTATGTCTTTCAGGGGCGTCATGATGTCCTTAGCGGTTTTATCATTGAGAATGAATGCTCTGTGGATCAGTTGCCCTTCATCACTTTCGATATGTCCTGCGCGCCTGCCAATTGCGACGAGTGAACGTATCTGGTCCTCAGTGCCCACTTTGCGTTCTCCGTGTTTAAAAGAACGTGTAACCTTAGTGAGGACGAAAATCAGAGGATACATCAGCATCGTCAGTGCGAGGATAAACGGTGCAATCGCAAGAGAGAGCTTCACAGAATAATGAATCCCTAAACTTTTTGGGAGAATTTCCGAGAAAATGATGATACCGAAGGTGAGTCCTGTGGTAATCACCGCAAGCACCGCATTGCCATACAGTTTGATGACTAAGTGTCCGACGAGAATGGAGCCAACAATGTTGACGATGTTGTTGAAAATCAAAATCGTCATCACGGACTGTTCTAGTGATCCGTGCACTTTCGAAAGTAGTTTTGCTCCACGGCGCTTTTCACGCACAAGCGTTTCCACTTCCATAGATCTCAGGCTCACGAGTGCCGCCTCGCTTCCGGAGAAGAATCCGGAGAGGGCGAGAACGACAATGACGAGAATGATGAGGGTGGACATGGGTTCAGAGTAACGGGAAATGGGGGGAAACTCAAAAGATACTAAAAAGAGGAATTATTCCGATTTTTGTCTACCCCACTTTCTTGATTATCGTATAATCCATCTGTTGCAAGTTTCTTTGCAGCTCTCTGTTCATTTTTCTCATTACGTTCCTCGGCCCCGCACCACTCACTTCGTTCGGGTACGGGACGAGTAGCTCCAGCCTTCGTCACGCTTCAACCTTCGCATCTGGGCTTCGGCCGACAAGAAGGCGGGACTACTGCCGGCAAGATATGACAATGTCATTGTTTCCGATCTTTCTATTATCAACGTTCCTCGGTAGCTCCAGCCTTCGTCCCGCTAAAGCGGAACTACGGCCGGCAAGATATTACAATGTTAGTGTTTCCGTTCTTTCTATTATCAACGTTCCTCGGTAGCTCAATGGTAGAGCAAGTGGCTGTTAACCACTAGGTTGCTGGTTCGAATCCAGCCCGAGGAGCCACATTATATCTATTCTTTTCCTTAATATGGTATGGCATAAATTTATTATCTATGCCATAATAGAGGCATGTTGGATCCACGCATACAGAAACGTATTGATGAGAAGCTCGCGAAGCTCAACAAGCTCCGTCCGCTCAATACAAATCAAGTCCGAAAGTTGCGGGAGCAATTGGAGATTGAAATGACGTACAATTCGAATGCCATAGAGGGTAACAGCCTGACGTTGCGTGAGACATGGCTTGTTCTCCACGAAGGCTTGACGATCAAAGGCAAGCCCCTTAAAGATCACCTCGAAGCAAAAGACCATCAAGAGGCACTCGATTTTCTCTATGAACTCGTATCCGGTAATCGCTGTACTATCTCCGAGCATCTGATCCGACAGCTGCATCAACTCATCGTTCAGGAGACGGAGAAAGAATTTGCAGGAAAGTATCGCGATGGAGCGGTAATGATTGGCGGAGCCACACACACCCCTCCGGATGCAGTAGATGTACCAAGACAAATGAAGAAATTGATTGAGTGGCTCAAAACAAACGAGAAGAAACTCCATCCTGTTGTTCTTTCCGCCATACTTCACCACAAACTCGTCGCCATTCATCCGTTCTTCGATGGGAACGGGAGGACAGCGCGTCTCGTAATGAATGTCACATTGATGCGAAACGGGTTTCCACTGGCAATTATTCTCAAGACCGACCGCAAGAAGTACTACTCCGTACTGCAGAAAGCAGATAGTGGTACAGTGGAACCACTCGTTCTTTTTGTGGCTCAGGCAGTGGAACGCTCTCTCGATCTCTACATCCGAACATTTGCAAAAGAGGAAACCGGAAAATTGATGAAGCTTTCAGGGGCAGCGACAGGTACTCCCTATAGTGCAAAATATCTCAATCTGCTTGCCCGCACCGGAAAGCTCTTTGCGGTGAAGCGCGGGCGTCTCTGGTATACAACGAAAGAAGCGGTAAAAGACTACCAGAGAAACCGTTTGCGCAAACGATCGTAGTGCGATTTGTCGTTCGAATTGCGTCCAGTACGCCGAGCCAATTTGAATTCGAACCAACGATGGCTTGTACAAGCCAAAATTCTGTTTTAATAGTGTCCAATTTGGCAAATTTGTAAAAGAAAACCGACTTAATAGTGTAGGATTGGGGTACTGTATACTAAGATTGACATTGCGATATCAGCACGTACAATATAGCCATAATGGTTATTGTCTCTCTTCAGTTTTGTGCACATCGTCGCGCCTCGTAGAGGTAGCGACATTTTGCATATTCTGAATCTTGTCCGACCTCTGCGAGCATTCTCGAAGAGGCGTTTTTTCTATTATGCCTTTACCACAACAAACCATCGGCATCCTGGGGGGCATGGGACCCAACGCTTCGGCAGATTTCCTCCAGAGAATACTACGGATTTCCAGCAAGAAGTACGGTGCGGTGCAGGACGATGAGTATCCATCTATTGTACTTAACAGCATTGGACTGCAGGGCTTTGCCACAAGCGGTATTACAAATATGCCTCTCGTAGAGCAGCAACTCATTCAAGGTGTCCAATTTCTCACAAAGGCCGGCACAAATATCATCGCTATACCATGCAATACCGTGCACTGCTGTTACCAGACAGTGCAATCGACTACCCCTATTCCCATATTGCACACAGCTGAAATAACTGCAGCTGCTGTTGCAGATATAGGTATAAGCAGGATTGGACTCTGTAGTTCGGTAACGACCGTACAAACAAAATTGTACGAAGATGCATGTGCGGCAAAAGGTATTGATGTGCTTGTGCCTTCGCCAAATCAACAGAAAATTGTGAATGATATAATTGAATCCGTAATGTCCGGTGGAAATGGCGAGGAGGAACTTTTACAACTCAAGTCCGTGATTCTTGGATTGCAATCGCAAGGTGCACAAGGAGTAATTCTCGGATGTACGGAACTACCGCTGGTGATAAATCAGAAATGGACTGACGTTCCTCTCTTTGACTCATTGGAACTACTTGCTATTGCAGCGACAGATGCGGCATACGCTGCCGATTGTGCTGTTGTATGATTGATTACAGAAGTACCTCCGCCCTCTCACACTCTGAAACGTCGAATAGGAGTGTTTTAAGTGTGTGGGTATCTGAGAGCCAATCTTGATTTATTATACGTCCTAAATATAGATATGCCCCATTGCTATCTTTAGAATTTCATCGTGCAAACGAACGCGCTGCAAAGAATGTGGAAATAGGAGTGGCAAGTAAAAGAGCACTACTGCCTACCAAAGTTCTGATAATTTCTTCTGTTAAAAAGGCACTATTCAGTGTAACCCAAGCCGGAGCACCTCCGCCCAAGGTGAATAGCATGAACATAGGTAACGATGCTCCAATATATGCCAATGCCAGTGTGTTAATCATAGACGCGATGTGCTCATGACCTACAGAAAGTCCTGATTTATAAAGCTGTTTAAAATCGTATGCCGGATTTGCTTTCCTTACTTCATCAACTGCAGCAACCTGTGATGTTGTAATGTCATCAAGAACTCCAAGTGCTCCGATAATAATTCCTGCAAGAAGAAGCCCTTTGGGGTCAATATGAAGTGTAGGGTCAAGCTTCAGAAAAACGCTTTCTTCACTTCCAAGTCCGAAGAGACTCACAAGATCAACAGTGACAAATGCGATAACAATAGCACACACAAGAGTTATGCAAGTAGACAACAGAGCTAGCAACGCCCTCTTGTTGTATCCATGAGCAATTAAGATAGTGGAACATGCAATCAAAAATGTTCCGACAATGCTAACACCAAACGCATTCCAACCTGCCTTGATCAAGGGAAAGATAATAAAGATTATAATTGATATTGACACGATAAGACCGAATAGGGACATCAGCCCCCTCTTTTTACCAATCATTGTTACTAGAATCAAGAAAGCACAGAAAACCCAAAAGAGATGATTCAACCTAAATGTTTCTTGAAAATAGTACACTTCGCTCCCATCAGGACGTGCAAGGTTTTGCAGTATTACTGTTTGTCCCGAAACAATGCGTAAATCTTCTCGATTCGCCGTTTGTTCATTTGTAACATCAATAATTGTCCCCTCATTTGGACCATTTAGAAGGCGAACTTGCGCTTGTTGCAGGGGGTATTCACCTTCCGTATGCACCTCACTAACTTCTTGAACACGTGCACGAATATAATTCATTACAGGCTCCTGCGCAGATACTGTCTGTATAAAACATAAAGCACCAAAGATGATAAAACAGGTAATGGTTTTGGATCGAATGAACATATACCCATATTCTACACCGATGCTTGATTGAACTGCTATAATAAATTACAAATGCAAAACGGATCTAATCTTCTCATAGCAATTTTACTAACGCTTTTTGCGGGCATGAGTACTATGCTCGGCAGTATTTTTGCTTTCTCGACATGCCGAAAGAGTGCTCGATCCTTTGCCGTAGCATTGGGTTTTTCCGCAGGATTCATGGTTTATATTTCATTCGTTGACCTTCTGCCCGAAGGGATGGATCGTCTTACAGAAATATATGGTGAAAATGCCGGGCATTGGAGAGCTATACTTAGCTTTTTTGTAGGGATTGCCGTTGTTGCAATATTGGACGGAATCGTACCGCATTGCACAGGAGGAAGATGTCGTCGAGGTTTGGATCACAAATGCAAGCATGCCCCTCTGTATCACACAGGCGTACTTGCAGCTATTGCCTTAGCAATCCATAATTTGCCTGAGGGCTTCGTAACACTCATAGGAGTAGTTGATGATATCCATGTCGGAATTGCACTCGCTGTTGCAATCGCAATTCATAATATCCCGGAGGGCATATCGATCTGCGTACCTGTATATGCAGCTACGGGTAAAAAAAGTACAGCGCTGTGGTACACATTTATTGCAGGAATCTCGGAACCTATTGGAGCAATTATAGGATATCTGCTTCTTAAGTCTTGTATTACCGGCGTTCTTTGTGGAATATCGTTTTGCGGTGTAGCGGGGATGATGACATATCTTGCTCTCGACCAATTGCTTCCTGCTGCACGTGCGCACACGAATCCGCATTGGGCAATGGTTGGATTTGTAGCAGGGATGTTTTGTATGGCAGTAAGCCTGTTTCTACTGGGCTTGGCTTGACAAAATAGTTGACTCGTAATGATTATGGGTATATATTCATTATGTTTTATTCTTTACCCCTTAATATTATGCCAGGATTCGACGGAACAGGACCGGCAGGACAGGGTTCAATGACTGGACGCAAAATGGGCCCATGTGCGGGGCAGGGAGCTTCTCCTCGCGGAAGATTTGGATTTGGAAGAAGATCAGGAAGAGGTAGAGGGCGGTTTGGTTGCCCGTGGAGTTTCGGATTTGGACAACCTATAAGCCTTGAGGAGGAAGAAAAGGCACTCGAAAAGGAGTTGGAGGCAGTCCGTAAGGAACGAGAATCTCAAAAGAAGAAGTAGAAACTTCTCTCTCTTTTCTCTAATGTGTGATCATGTCACGACCACGCACACCTAGGCGCATACGCTTCTCCCCAACAGCAAAATATTTTAAGCCTCAGGGTATTCCAATGAGAGGCTTGAAAGTTATCGAACTAACTCATGAGGAAATGGAGTCATTGAGATTGAAGAATGTCGAGAAACTTAATCAGGTGAAGTGCGCAAAGGAAATGAAAACATCGCAAAGTACATTTCAACGAATACTTACTAGTGCTGAACAGAAAGTCAGCCTAGCTCTTGTTGAGGGCTGTGCCATACGCATACACGATGAGAGCTGTACATGTGATCAAATATTACCAAGCCAGAGAGATCCGAGCATCACAACACCTAATCCCAAGATAATGAGACCTGCAATTAGGTGAAGCAATTTAAGTTTCTTTGTGCGCCATTCTTCAGCTTTCTCCGTTGTTGTAAGTCCGTAATATACTGCCCCAGTTATGAGGATCATCGGCGATACAAAAATCAGATTATAGAGTACAAGGAGCACAAGCGCGTGACTTCTTGTTGTAGTATGAGCAAGAAGGCCGAGGACTACGATATACGGACCCGACGTGCATGGGAGCAGAAAAAGACTTACAACAAATCCAATTAAGAATGCACCTGGGACAGAAGTAACACTCCTAATCAGCGCTTTTAGCCTTGGGCGCCAGCTCATTGGTACTTCCATTACAAACCACTTTCCATACCACAGATAATCTTTCAGATTAAACAGACCGATGATAATAGCCAGGATGGCAATGACTGAATAGA
The DNA here is from genome assembly GCA_043819035.1 of Patescibacteria group bacterium. Classification (GTDB taxonomy): domain Bacteria; phylum Patescibacteriota; class Gracilibacteria; order Peribacterales; family Peribacteraceae; genus UBA2144. The sequence goes on from JBDRFD010000059.1 coordinate 23,038, forward strand.
AAGTGTGAGTAAGGCCGGATGCCTGAATTGCCGAGTAAAGCCCCAATCCCATCAGGAAATATGAAATGAAAATCGAAAGTGAAAAGGCTAATCCGGACAGGAGTGCTCTACGCTTCTTGCCCGAAGCAAGTATGGTTGTTATGAGAATAATTAGGACGGCGAACGCACAAGGATTAATCGCATCGACAACCGCTGCGCCAATAACCGCGGGAATAGTAATGGCATTAGCCATGTTTTTATTCTGTATTTCATGTGGATTTATATTACGAAGAGGCGAAGGGCATCCATTTTGAATGCAATTTTCGATTTCATTTTCTATATCTTCTCCTATCTGATTGCTGAAACCAACAAAACTTTTACTTCCAATAAATGCTGTAGGGACTGCGTCAATTCCCTTTCCATATTCCTGTGCCAATTGATGAAACAGAGGGATATTCTCCTCATGGAAGTATATTTCGTATTTGTGGACACTAAGGCTTGGATATGCAAATTCCATGTCTTCTAAAAAGCCGATCATACCGGCGCAGTGTGGACAGCCTTGTCCATAGAAAAGAACCAAATCGACGTCATTTACGTTTTGTGCGTTTGCAGGAGTAGTACCTATACAATTCAATGCAACTATTATGAAGGCTGTTGCAATAAACGGTATTTTAAGAACTCGCATGGTGAAATAAGTTAATGAATATTTACCCATATTTTACTAACCTTCAAATAGATTTGTCTATACAATTTGGATGCAATTTCATTCATCTGTTATATGGATAATCCAATTTTAAAATGTTCTTCTGCTTCTGTCTGGTCTTGTCCATGGTTTTCTGTTTGGAAAGATAAATTTTCCCTGCCCAATGGCAAGAAGGCGGAGTATTGGTATACAAAAAAATCGGATAGCGTGTTTATAGTGCCAGTTACACCTGAAAAAGAAATTGTCCTTATTCGTACATATCGTTACCCAATGAAGGAATGGTTTTGGGAAGTGCCGGCAGGATATCAGAAGAAGGGGAAATCTCCCGAAGAATCTGCACACGAGGAATTACTGGAGGAAATCGGCGGAGTTTCTGATAGCTGGCAATCTATAGGACAATTCTGTCCCAATGGTGGTTTTATTCGATCTTCCACTCATATATTTCTCGCCACGAATGTCGTATTGGGGAAACCTGCGCACGAGCCGGAGGAGCAGATTGAAGTACATCCCACACCAATTGAACGTGTTATGGAAATGGTTCGGAATGGTGAAATTACCTCATCACAATCTGCACTCGCACTTTTTCTTTGTGAGGAACACTTAAAAAAATTAATGATGGTGGAATAGGAGCCTCAATACAAGAAGTAATGCAAGGCCTGATATCAAAGCCATTAAGTGGATTAGATTCACTCTAATACTTTTATGTTTCTTAATTTCCGGTATCAGGTCAGCGGCAGCAATGTACAAGAAATTGCCTGCTGCAAACGGAATTAGGAAACCAGTGTCTATTTCGGCAGATATGAAATATACAATAATTCCACCAAGTAGGAATGTGAGTGCGGATAGAAAGTTATAAACCAAGGCGTGTGACTTTTTCCATCCTCCATGTATAAGAATTCCGAAGTCTCCAAGCTCCTGGGGAATTTCATGAGCCGCAGCGGCGAGCCATGCAGCGATCCCAAGCCGGATATCTATTAGGAAACTTGCACCAACAGAGAGCCCTCCAAGGAGATTATGAATTCCGTCAGCAATCAATATTAGATAAGTCAGAGGATGTTTATGCTGTCCGGGTGGCAAATGGCAGTGATGCCAGTGCAGGAATTGTTCTAACGCAAAGAAAATGACGAACCCAACAACAAGCCAAATGTAGAGTGAGATATCATTACCCATATGTTCAACAGACGCAGGAAGCATATGGAAGAGAGCACCTCCTATAAGTGATCCTGCAGAGAATGCAACCAGTGGCAAAATAATTTTTTGAAGTGTCGATTCCTTGAGAAAGAGTGTTACGCTACCAACTAAGGCAATACAACTCATTAGAAGGCCGAAAACAATGATAAATGCTAGTGTTGTCATATTATTTTGTGAGACTATCTTAAGGTAACTTACATATCATATAAACAGAAAATCATAGAAGTTTCATTTTCACTGCCTCTATGAGCACGGGGTATTCACGATCGAAGAAGTAGCCTTTGTTACTACTTCAATCCACTTTAGTTTCACCGCTACTCCATTCCAATAATCTCTGTCCGCCAACAAAGTTATAATACCGTTTGAACTGGGGAGCCAAATTGGATTAGAATCAACTTTCTGTGATGTACCGCAGAGGGGTACCATATGTGCGTGGCAAATTATCAGTCAATTTTACGAGCGTTTCAGGAACAGAATCTGCAATACATCATTGTCGGAGGGGTAGCAGTCAATTTGCACGGATATCCACGCTTTACCAACGACATCGATATACTCCTTGCTCTGGATCAAAACAATTTGGCGAAAATGGCAAATATTATGGAAAGCATGGGATACCAAAGACGACTTCCCATTGCGATTCAGGAACTTGGAGATACGGACAAAGTACATACTCTGATAAAGAAAAAAGGACTCGTTGCGTATTCCTTCATCCATGCCAAAGAACCTCAATTCAACATTGATGTGCTCGTTGCCGAATCAATGGAGTTTGAAAAATTCGCGTCCAAAAAGATAATCGCAGAGGCATGGGATCTACAGATTCCGGTTGTTTCCATTGATGATCTGATTTCAATGAAGCAAAATTCTGACCGAGAAAAGGATATACAAGACGTTGTTGCTCTTTTAGAATTAAAAGGTCTATGAAGCAGAGACAGCCTCGCACATCCGGCTTCGACAGGGACCACCTGCGACTTCTAAAGCACGCTTCAGCTGAGAGCAAATTAAATGCACTTACGGCAATGATAGACTTCGCACAGGAGGCTGAACGCAGTTGCAAGAAGCGAGGTGCAAAGTATCATCCTATCTTTCCAGAATGAGTTTAGGTTCTAAGTTCTTTTAGTCCGACGAGCCACATAAGCCGTGTTAGGTACCGTCACTTTTTTATATTATCCGGAGTGTGCCCGTAGTTCCCCTTTTTTGTATGTGTGGAGTTATAATGAATTTGCCAATCAATACTAATATATTGTCATTTCCTTTGCACCATCCCCCTCGCCAAGTACAACTCGCAGTTTAGGTGGGTCAGCAAGAATTGCCTGTACGCGAGCGGTTTCTTCTTTGGTTAGGAGACGGGTTACAAGTCTCATACAATAATCTATGTAAAACCTAAGTCGTCGTTCACTATCTGCTTCAATAGCAAACATGTCCTCAAAATATGGTTTAGTACCTTCGCAGACATGCTGTAATGATTCACGAGCATGATCGTAGTGTTCGCGTGGAATTTCATGAAGACATCCTGTTTCTGAAATCCGAACCATTAGATCTGTCTCTGATTCGTTGCCTGGAATAGTGGTTCCTCTTGTATACGCTGGGACAAGAATCTGATCACGAATCTGATCTGCCGCAAACCATGTTATCTCCTGAGGATGGGGCATATTGAAAACGGAATATTGAATAGTTTAACCTCTATAGGAATAGAAAAAGGAAATGCTACACGACAACAGTCGTTCGTCAATAAATTGCCTGACCAGTTCTTGTGCATGACGGAGCCATCATTAACACAGCTATTCAAGAATCTCTAATTCCCAGTTTCTTCGTCTTCTCCTGGCTAAAAAGTCCATCCATCCGTATCCTTTGTCGGATTTTTATGAGTATCAGAAATATCGCCATTATCGCGCACCCGTCTTCGTCCGGCTCCACTTCGTTTCGCCGTGACTACCTGCCTGTCCGGCAGGCAGGCGCCGGGCAAGCGTCTGCATTCTGTTCTCCAATCTATGACAATTAGGAATATCGCCATTATCGCGCACGTCGACCATGGCAAAACAACTCTTGTTGATGCACTACTTACGCAAGGCGGCGCATTCGAGGAGCATGAAACCATAGAAGAGCTGGTAATGGACAGCAACGATCAAGAGAAGGAGCGCGGCATTACAATCTATGCCAAGAATGCCTCTATCATGTACGGCGACTGCAAGATCAATATTGTGGATACTCCCGGCCACGCGGATTTCGGATCGGAAGTGGAACGTATTTTACGGACTGTTGATAGCGTGCTTCTGGTTGTGGATGCGCAGGAAGGCCCCATGCCGCAGACGAAATTCGTTCTAAAAAAATCTCTTGAACTCGGATTAAATCCGATTGTTGTCATCAACAAAATTGATAAACCTGCAGCTCGCTGTAACAAGGTGGTTGATATGGTCTTTGATCTTTTTGCGGCACTGGGGGCAACCGATGAGCAGCTGGACTTCCCTCATATATTTACCATCGCACGTAAAGGCATCGCAAAGGGGAAACTGGACGATGATTCTGAGGATCTTAAACCGCTGTTTGAAATGATTATGGAGAAAGTTCCGCAAGCAGAACAAAACCTGGATGCGATATTCCGTATGCAGCCGAGCTCTCTCGGATATGATAATTACCTGGGGCGCATGGCCACCGGACGTGTGTTCGAAGGAACGATGGCAACAGGGCAGTCAGTTATAATCAAAACTCCTGACGGAAAAGCCCGCCCAGGAAAAATCAGCAAGATCTTAGAACACCGTGGGCTTAAGAAAGTCGAAGTAAAGGAAGCGGTGGCCGGAGATATTGTGACGATCGCGGGCATTCCGGATATCTATGTTGGAGAAACAATCACGACTGATGAATCGGCGCAACCACTACCGGCGATTTCCATTGATCCTCCGACGATTTCCATGGTCTTTATGGTGAATAATTCTCCTTTTACAGGAAAGGAAGGAAGCCTTTTGACTACGCGTCACATCAAGGAACGACTGGAAAAAGAAATGGAAACGAATGTCGGTTTGCATGTGGAAAATATTCCAAACAGCGATTCTTACAAGGTGTCCGGTCGCGGAGAGCTTCATCTTTCCGTGCTTATAGAAACCATGCGACGCGAAGGATTTGAGTTGCAGGTATCCAGGCCCGAAGTAATCCTGCGTATAGAAGCCGGCAAAATCCTGGAGCCGATGGAACAGGCCATCATTGATGTGCCGGAAGAATTCAACGGTACTGTCATTGATATGATGTCGCGGCGAAAAGGAGAGATGCTCGACATGAAAACCGAAGAGGGACATACGCGACTGGAATTCAAAATTCCAACACGGGGGCTCCTTGGCATTCGCGGTGACTTCATTATTGAAACGCGTGGGGAAGGGATTCTGACGCATGCATTTATTGCGTATGAGGAGCATAAAGGACCGATCGATGGACGATCACACGGGTCTATGATTTCCATGGAAAATGGCACGGCCATTGCCTATGCGCTCTGGAAACTTCAAGAACGAGGCCAGATGTTCATTAAACCACAGACAAAGATCTATGAAGGAATGATTGTGGGAGAGAGTGCAAAAAACGAAGATATGGTCGTTAATCCGATGAAGGAGAAGAAACTCACAAATGTTCGTGCATCCGGCAGCGATGAAGCGATTAATTTAACTCCGGTACAGCAGATGAGTTTGGAACAAGCATTGGAATATATTGATGACGACGAATTGGTGGAAGTAACTCCAAAATCGATTCGTTTGCGAAAAAAGGTACTCAAGGAAAATGACAGGAGAAGATCGGGAAAGAAGGAATGACCACAATTTTAAATACACAGGCTCTGTCCCATTAGAATTTTATACTGCTTTCGTAGGATAATTTCGAAATATAGTCAGATCAATATATTTTGGGCATATTGAATTCACTAAAAAGCTGTAGCTATTAAAGGGCTAAAGCCCGATTTTATTTGATTCGTTAACCCAGCCCTTAAGGGCTGGGTTAACGATGAAGTCGCACAAGGGCTTTAGCCAGCTTGAGTTCGAATCGCAACTGCAGATGCATATGATCCTATATCGTTTTATGTTGATTCAGATATATCCGAAAGCCATATATCATGCAAACTCGTGCCTACACGCCGAAGTGTCGTTGTTGGATTACTTGTATCGGCGTTTCGGCATGCAGGCGTACTCCGCTCGTCTTCGTCCCGCTAGAGCGGGACTACGGCGCAGCGAGGTAGCCATTAGCAAAAGTTTTAGTAAAATAATTGAATCTCCATAAATTCGGAATTATTTAGGCGAAGGAGTATAGATATCTGTAATATTCTATTAAACCAAAATATTGCTCTTGCATTGCGGTGTACATTAATACACCATAGACCCATTCTGAAATAGAAATGTGGTTTTAAATTATTGATCAGATAGACTCCACAAACTGTTTCATTTATATGCAATTTACACCCTGCCAATCCAAGGCTTTGCACCTGCTTAATGGCACCGAGAATATATTTCTGACCGGTGCCGCGGGGACAGGTAAGAGCTTTTTGTTGCAGCAATATCTGAACGGAAAAGGTCGAAAAGAATATCCGGTTCTGGCAAGTACCGGTGCGGCGGCCGTTATTGTTGATGGGCGGACATTCCATAGCTTCTTTGGATTGGGAATCATGGAAGGAGGAAAAGATGCGACTGTTGTACGCGCTCTAAAAAGCCGGCAGCTCTGGAATCGCCTGCAACGCGCAGAGTGCATTGTGATAGATGAAGTCTCGATGCTTTCTGGTGAAACAGTTGCAACAGCGGAGGAGATTGCACGATGTGCCAGAGGAAATTCCGAGCCCTGGGGCGGAGTAAGAATTATTGCCGTTGGTGACTTTGCACAGTTGCCTCCGGTGCAAAAGGATGGTGGGGAGAAGGATTGGGCATTCCTGCATCCGGCGTGGGAACAAAGCCAATTTCAGCCTGTATTTCTGCATACGGCCGTTCGGACAAATGAGCCTAAGCTGCTTGATGTTCTCCGGTGTGTGCGGGAAGGAATTGTGAACGACGAGGTTCGAGCATTCTTAAAAAGTCGCATGGCTCCTTCGAATCCTGAATTTAACGGAACCAGATTGTTTCCACATCGCTCATCGGCCGATCATTACAATATGCAAAAGCTTAATTCTTTACCGGGTAATCAGCAGGAATTCGAAACGTATTACGAGGGCGGGGGAAGGCATGTTGAACAACTCAAGAAACAATGCCCCATCCCCGAGATTCTTTATCTTAAAACCGGTGCGTTGGTCATGTTCCGGAAAAACGATACGTCATTTCCGTACAGATACGTTAACGGGAGCCTTGGGAAAGTAACAAGTATGGATAGTGATTGCATCTTTGTCTGTCTGCTGGATGGTACTCAGGTGGATGTTCACCGCGAGGAATTTTCTTTGCTCGACGGCAATGGAACAATTCGCGCACGCGCCGAAAATTTTCCTATTACTCTTGCCTGGGCATCTACGATACATAAAGCACAGGGGGCATCCATAGACCGGTTGATGGTAAGCATGAGCGGTTTGTGGGAATCCGGACATGCATATGTTGCTCTAAGCAGAGCACGATCCGAGAAGGGTCTCTTTATAGAGGCCTGGGATGAAGAGAGTATCTTTACAGAATCTGCTGTTCAGGAATTTTATGAATCTGTTCAATCGCAATGGGAACAAAAGGCCTCCACATTATCCGCTACACCTCCAATGCAGCCAAAGCCGTCATCGCTTTCTCGCGATCGGATACGTGGTTCAAAAAAAAGTACGATACCCAATTACATTCAAACAGAGGCGCTTCTTAAGGAACGGCTTTCGATCAGGGAAATTGCCGAGAAACTTGGTTGGAAAGATGGAACGATCATCAATCACATTGAACGATTGGTAACGGAAGGACGAGCACCGGACATTTCATACCTCCATCCGCCACCTCAGAATTTTATGGAAATAAAAAAGCTGTTTGATTTACACGGTACAGAAGCATTAAAACCTGTGCATGATGATTTGAAAGGGAAGTATTCATATGATGATATAAGACTTGTTAGAGCCTTTCTATTAGAAGAACAGAAGAAGGAAGCGGTTCCGTTTTAATTCTAGGAATCATCCATCATCCGTTTCCATTTGTAAGCCTCTTATTTCGCCTGCGTACAACATTACGCTTGATTCGTTTGGCTTCGGAAGATGTTGTGCTAAAGAACATTTTCTCCGTCTCTTTCGAAACAGGTACTATCTCTCCAATGGGATGACCACGATATAGTAGAACATAACATTCACCACGTTTCAGTCCGTTGCGTACTTTTGGAACGTTTCGCCGAAGATCAAGGGTTGAGATGGCTATAGGCTTCTTATGATTAGGCATGGACTGATTGTAACAGAAATGAAGTTATAAGTATAGTTATAGTCTTGTCTCACGCAAAATGATCATGAAACAGCATCCGGTTTCTCACGCAAAATGATCATGAAATGAGCCATAGGGACACATACTTCGTTCCCTATGACCACTATGTTCGATGACAGCAATATCCGCTCCATTTCAGAT
>JBDRFD010000060.1:0-4962 GCA_043819035.1 Patescibacteria group bacterium
CAGTTAACATTTAACAGTTAACATGCCACGAATTTCTATAAAAGTTGTAGGTGCGCAAGGACAGGGTGTGAACTCTGTGGGAGAAATGTGTGCGAAGGGCCTCAAGCGGGCGGGGTACTGTGTGTTCGGTTTGCGTGAATACATGTCGGTGATAAAAAACGGGCACAGCAGTTATCAGCTGGATATCAGTGCTGAAAAAATTCGCAGTGCGCAGGAAAAAGTGGAGTTACTCGTCTGCTTCAATCATCATGGACTCAAAAAGAACCTGCGTGACTTGAAGTCAGGTGGAATTTTGCTGCACCAAACTCTGCAGTGGAAGTTTAATGATGAAGATCAAGAATTTATTAATAAAAATGGCATTTCAGTCCTCTATTTGCCAACGGAGGATGTACTTAAAAAGCTACAAGCGAAGCCGGTTTTGAGTAATGTCCTTATCACTTCAGTTGTCTGGTCATTACTTGGGAGAAGTTCTGACGAGTTAAAGGAATTGGTGCGTGAACAGTTCGGTCACAAGCCCGACTTGTTAGAGCTAAATTACGTTTGCATAAATGAAGGAGTAAAGTTCTTTAAAGGGGAAAAGGGTAAGGAGAAAGAGGAAAACATAAAACTTCCGGAGCCGACTGATGAGTGGAAGGAACAACTACTTATTACAGGAAGTCAGGCGATGGGGCTTGGGACGATCCATGCGGGATGTAGAGCATTCTTCGCCTACCCGATGACACCGGCGTCGCCACTATTAACTTTCATCGCGGACATGCAAAGTGAATCGAAGATGCTTGTTAAGCAGGCGGAAGATGAGATTACGGCTGCACAAATGATGGTTGGAGCGATGCACATGGGAACCAGAGCTGCGACTGCGACTTCCGGAGGAGGGTATGATTTGATGACGGAGACAATTTCGCTGTGTGGTGTGAGTGAAACACCGGCAGTCTTTGTACTTGCTCAACGTCCGGGCCCCGGAACGGGTCTTCCCACATGGAGTGCACAGGGTGATTTGTTCATGGCAGTGAACGCAGGGCATGGGGAGTTCCCACGACTTGTGATGAGTGTGAGTGACGCAGAAGATTGTTTTGTATTAATGATGGAAGCGTTTAATTACGCTGAAGAATTTCAGATTCCAGTGACAGTCCTCACAGAAAAGCACATTGCTGAATCATTGTTTACGGTTGAGCAGACTGACGTCGAACGTCTAACGTCCAACGTCAGTCGAGGAAAGTTGATAGCAGACAAAAAGGGTTTAAGTATGCTGAAATCTGGTGATCGTTATGCGCCAGAAGCACCCGATGGAATCTCTGCTCGATGGTTACCGGGGAGTGATGCACCTACGTATTGTGCGCAGAGTTATGAGCACACTGCGGATGGATCTTTTGATGAAAGTGGGGAGAATGCGAAGGCGCAAATGGAGAAAAGGATGAAGAAGATAGACGCGTTGATGAAAGTGCTTCCTGATCCTGAGTTGTATATGATCAGTGACGAAAATGCAGAATTAAGAATTAAGCCCACTTCGCCAAGGATACGAGGGCCAGGAAATTCAGAATTAGATATTTTAGTTGTGAGCTGGGGGTCTAATAAGAATGCGATTCTTGATTCTATGCAAAAAGAAATATTTACAACTCAGGAGCATGCGTCCTTGCATGCGTCGAACAAAAAAAGCAGCATTGCATATCTTCACTACGCCTACCTCTGGCCGCTACGTACTGAAAAACTTCAGGAGCTTTTCGCTAAAGCAAATAAAACAATTTTGGTCGAAGGGAATGAGCAAGGTCAGCTTGGTATGTTGATCAGGCAAGAGTGTGGACTCGAGTTTGACCAGAAACTTTTGAAATACGATGGGCGCACGTTTTCGCTTGAAGAAATTCTTTCCTCACTTATATCGTGACGAATGCAACTCCAGCTATCGGCGACTATGAGTCAGGGAATCTCTGCACCTGGTGTGATGGGTGTGGTGATTATGGAGTCCTTGGTGCGACCAAGCGCGCGCTGGTTGAGCTGGGTCTCGCGCCGCACCAGGTTCTCTTGTGCTTCGACGTGGGGTGCCATGGGAATATGTCAGATAAGCTCTTGGGGTACCGGGTCCACGGGCTTCATGGACGCGTGATTGCGCTTGCAGCGGGTGCTTCGCTTGCGAATCCTGACATTCCGGTTTTGGCGTTTGGTGGTGATGGCGCGTGCTTCTCCGAAGGTGTCGGTCATCTCGTTCATGCCATTCGCAGCAACTACAACATGACATTCGTACTTCATAACAATGCGAATTATGGATTAACGACAGGGCAGGCCAGTTCGTTGACTCCTAAGGGGCAGAAGATGAACACTGCGCCTCACGGAACCGTTGAGGAGACAATTAACAGCATGGACTTTGTGTTTTCACTCAATCCCACATTTGTTGCGCGTGGATTTTCCGGCAACATCAGGCAGCTCACCGACATTCTAAAAGCAGCAGTGAATCATCGAGGGTTTTCCTACGTCGACGTGCTGCAGGCGTGCCCGACATACAACAAATTTGCGACGCATGAGTATCTTCTAGAAAAATGTTACGACGCAAATGTAGAAGGTCATGATTCATCTAACTTCGAAGCAGCGAGAAATATCGCAGTTGATACGAGCGAGAGAATTTCTACAGGTGTTTTGTATCAAAACAAAGAGTCGGTTTCATTTCTCGATCGGCTTGAAGCGAGAAAAGGTGTGAAGATGCGGTTAATGGATGAAGTGGAAGCGGTTGATGTGAGTGAATGGGCGAAGAAGTTTGTTTAATGCTTGTGTATTGAGAGTAGATAGTTTTAACTGCTCGCCAACTTGCATATGGCGAAACTTAAAAGTACAGAAGTGGCCGAAGCACTTGATAGGGATGTCACCAAAGCAGAGACGAGTGATGGGGAGGTGTCATATGAGCTGCGCACTCTAATTTTTGAAAGACGTGATCGACTTAACGATGCATTAGAAAGAGAGCTTGGTGATGATTGGATGGAGGATGAAACACACGATACACTATTTGCCCGCACTAAAGTTGTTCTTAAAGAGATACCAAAACCGGATGAGCCTAAAATAAAAAAACGTCGGTCTGGTAGAGCTATGAAATTAGGAGAAGATGGTGGATTGCTGGGTAATAAGGCTGTGAGGCCTTACGGCTAACTTTACTCTAGGAATTACTCTTTAATGTTTTTATTGCAGCTCGTAAAGTAACAATCGGATGCCGCATACAAAATCCTTTAATACATCCGGCCCCATTGAACTTAATTGTATCTCCGCGATCGCGTTTGCTGCGATACTTATCTGCCATCATCTCAAACTGTTTAACTTGTGCTTTGCGTGCTGCCTTTCGTTCACTACCTCTTGGCATTATCTTTATCAGATCATTAAGAGTTTTAAAACGATCAAAGAGCGCTTTACCCCTCTCACGATTTTGTACACTTGCTGCTGTTGGATGAATGCGGAAAGATCCAGAGAGATTATTAAGGTAATACAAATCAGTAACCAGAAGCATGCGGACCCAATACTCGGCGTCTAGCAACTGAGGCATTGTTTCTTTGAATGACCCCGCGCGATCCATAGCTTCTCTCTTCATTACAACAAAATCAGGTTCGCCGATTAGGTTTGGCCAAAGACCATCTTCAATCCACTGATTAAGGTATTTTTTTCCTTCGTGTAATCCGGGTATGAAACGTTGATTCTTGATTGCTTGTAGCACTGTGTAATCTTCGGGTGTCTGGGTGCCTTCTTCTAATTTGTATGTGTGATTCATGGAGACCAGGCCAACGCTTGGATGTTCATTGAGTATTCGAACCGCATTTTCTAAGTAATGCGCATCCCAAACGTCATCCTGGAACAGATATGCGACGTAAGGGATGGTTGGATGGCTGGATCCTTCGTCACTGCTCAGGACAGGTGGCTGGATGGTTTTTTGGAGGCAAGCGTTCCAGTTTCCTCCAATGCCGAGTCGCTTCTGAGATTTCTCGAAAGTGATACGTGAATCTTTGAGATATGGTTCCACTATCGAAGCAACGTCTGTGTCAGATGCATCATCGTGAATCAGAGCACTCCAGTTTGTGAAAGATTGTGCAAGGAGGCTGTCGAGTGCTTCTCGCAGGTGATCTTGGTTCGGCCGAAAAGTCGGGATTAGGACATCGACTAGTGAATTTTCCACTATACTCATTGTACAGTGCGAATTGACGTTATCACGCTTTTTCCGGGCATGTTTCAGGGGCCTCTCACCGAGAGCATTCTGCAGCGTGCGCAAGAGGAAAAGCTCCTGGAGCTCAATTTTTACGATCTACGGGAATTCGGCATCGGAAATTACCGGCAGGTGGATGATAGCCCGTATGGGGGTGGTGCGGGGATGGTCATGAAGGCTGACGTTGTTGTTGCGGTTTTGGAGAGAGTTGTGATTGAAGGTCAGAAAGGGAAAAAAAGAAAAAAGGGCAATCAGCCTTCGCCAAGCCTGCCTGCCGGACAGGCAGGGCTACGGCCGACAAGAAAAGGAAAAAAAGGATTGAAGCCGCACAGGATATATTTGTCTCCTCGAGGAGAGAGATTAACGCAGCCAAAGGTCGAGCAGATTGCAGTTGATCACGAGTGGTTGGTTCTGCTTTGTGGCCATTATGAAGGCATCGATCAGCGCGTGATTGACGGAGGTTGGATTGACGAAGAAATTTCGATCGGTGACTATGTGCTCACAGGTGGCGAGCTTCCTGCGATGGTATTGATAGACGCAGTGGCGAGGCAAATACCAGGAGTGCTCGGGAAAGATGAATCGGCTCAGGAGGAAAGTTTTAGTGAAGCTCTGGATCGCAAGAAGGAATACCCACACTACACTCGACCGGATGAATTCCAAGGTTTAAAAGTTCCAGAGGTTTTGCTCAACGGTAATCATGCGGAGATAGAGAAGTGGAGACGGAGTAAAATTGACAATTGACAATTGACAATTTCGTTTATGTTTGAAGCTTTGGTCCAAGAATTGGCAGAAAA
>JBDRFD010000061.1:0-9209 GCA_043819035.1 Patescibacteria group bacterium
GTCAGCAGAGAGCTTTAATGCAAAGATCAAAGGATTTCGAGCTCTATTGCGAGGTGTAAGAGATATGGAATTCTTTCTTTTTCGTGTTTCCAAACTATATGGGTAGTTTTCACTTATTTTGACTGTTTTTCACTTGATCCGTGGAGATTTAAAAACCACACCTCCCAAACATCCTGAAGGAAGGCGGGGGATCTGATCTTCTGGCCCTCGTACTTCAACCGGGGATTCCTTCCACAAGTTCACTATTAGCCATTTGTGGTAGGAGGAGTAGCAGTGACCTCAGGCTTAGGCTGGTTTGCTTCTTCTAATGCCCTTTTGTAAGCATCGAGCACTGCCCTGTCAACTACCGTTCGGCATTCTTGTGTTATGGGATGGGCAACGTATGTGTAAAGATCATTTCCATCGTAACTCACGTTATCTTGCTCAGGAGAACGCAGCATCTTGCCACAATTATTGCAGTATCTTGCCAACATATGATTCTTGGCTCTGCAATGAGGGCAATTCTCCGTACGCTTTTTGCTTGGCATGCATACGAAGGGCCCATTGTAGCCCTCAAGGATTCTTATGCTGTGGATGGTGAAACAACCATCAATGACGATTGAGCAGTAAGCACGGAATTTTGTCCTTGATGGGTCTGCATCTGAGATACGAACTCTAACTTCAGTAATAATCATGTTCATAGCTGTACCTCATTGGAAGAGAAACGGGTTCATGGGGGGAAATCACGGTAGGCTGCAAGATCAGAGCCATGTAATACTCCTTTTACATTAGTCAAACAAGGGATTATATGTGGTGGAGCTTATCAGTTGAAAGTCGAACCCCACACAGACATCATAACAGTTCTCTCAGGGCTTATGGAACTGAATAGGAAGCTGGAAATGCTGAATTTTGAAAGAAGCAAAGCAGAAATACTCAATTACATAATGTGAATTCTAATTACACTCAATTTTGTTGAACTCATGGATTTTTCAAATAATTACCCTTCTCTGGAATAACATTGCGAATGCCGCCTGTAGGATCAGGCACATCTCCTTTGTAACGTGGAATTAAATGAATATGAAGATGGAAAACAGTTTGACCAGCTTCTTTGCCACAATTAACACCTATGTTATATCCATCAGGATTATGCTTTTCATCAAGCATCTTCTTGCATTCACAAATCATCTTATAAATATCACCCACTTCATCACTTGTCATTTCAAAATAAGTTTCCATGTGTCTTCTTGGAATAACTTTCATGTGCCCCCCAGTCACAGGATGACCGTCAAAATTCGCAAAACAGTATTCGTTTGACATCACTGTCTTGTCTCCATTTTGATAAGTTGAATCGCAGAAACGACAATCATTCATACCAGAATAATAGCACAAAGATTAAAAATTTTTTACTTTCTATTTTTTGTTAGGAACTGAATGTCTGTATCGAAACATTGTACCAGAACCTGATTTCAAATATTTCTCGAAGATCATAGCCTGCTCCTTTGTCGGGAATGAACAAACAAACTTGAGTTCCCATGGCTTGAATTTGGATGTATGAGGAACCTCTCCATGATTATGTTTTATAAATCTCTTTTTCACATCTTGCGTTGAGCCGACGTATTGGCGACCTTGTTTGTTTTCTAGGATGTAGACATAGTGCCACATAGGAGACAGATTCTATCATAAAGCCAACCTCCGCTTCTGGTTGGCTTGCCATCCGTAGCCGCAGCGACTCTGTTTTTCATCAAACAACCGAGGCCAGAAGGCTACGGTTGGCATCCTTCGCTGCGCGAAGGATGGTGGAGCTTATCAGTTGAAAGTCGAACCCCACGGAGACATCTTAACAGTCCTCTCAGGGCTTGTAGAACTGAATAGGAAGCTGGAGATGCTGGATTTCGAAAAGTGTGAGGAAAAGGAGATCAACTACATTATGCAACTGTCATTAGGCTATAATCAACATATGGAATCGCCTGAAGATAGTTCACCAGATGGTTTGTTAGATTTGTACAGAAGCGCTGTCATATCAAGCGGAGAAGTACCGAAGACTGATGATGACATTCGGTTCTTCTTTGAGAATATTCCCGTAGATGATTGTGATTGGTGGCTTGCAGAGTTTCGAAGAGATCCTGAGGAAACAGCAATGCAAATCAATGAGATTTTGGATATAGATTTTAGGGGACCTCCTACGCTTGATACTGAAATACAACGTGATCTGCAGCAGTACTGCAACGGCGTTGCTGATCAAGCAACTGAACAGAGATTGTTCCAATGGGTTCGTCGCAATATTTTTGGGGCTGAAGAGTGAATTGATATTCGAGTTGGCCTGCCAACCGTAGTAGCCAACCTCCGCTGCTGGTTGGCTTGCCATCCGAAGCCGCAGCGACTCTGTTGTTGAAAAGCAACCGAGACCAGCAGTCTACGGTTGGCATCCTTCGCTGCGCGAAGGATGGTGGTGTCTGGGCGACAAAATTATAACTGATTTCCGTGAAAATTGGCGCGGCGGCTGAAAAGCCATCGGGCTGGGGCAGCCGCCGCGCCGTTTACGCTGAATTTATTGAAGTGACGTTTCCTCGACGATTTGTAACTGCTCTTTTGCGAATTGAGGTGAAACCCTACGAAACCCCGCAAATTTTCCGGCGCATTCGATTTGACACAATCGGGAATACATGTATGTTAAGCTTAACATATTACCCATATTCCCTATATGGAAGCTACCACTGGAGAAAACACCGATGTTCCTGCTAAATCTGGCGAGCATGAGGAGGAACTCAGAGAAAAATTACGCAAGCTTGAAGAACAAGAGACCGGTGCACAAGATGTGCTTGCAGGGATTCAGGAAGAAAAACGCTCGACCCAGGAGGAACTCTATAATCTGCTGGATAGCGAATCCACTCAGCCCGATGCTCTCGAACTTACTCCAGAGATGGCGGATGAAGCAATTGCAGCCCTGAAAGCAGAATTTGATAAGGGGGCAAAGGGCGCACAGGAAGCAGGATACGTAGTGCAGGACGGCGTGGACTTTGCAGCAGTCGAAGCGAAGCTGAGAGCAGAAGAGAATGAAGAGCAACTCAAAGCTGTCTACAGGATGGTAAGAGCAGGTTCCCGCCCTGCCGTTGTCTGTGAAGAAGGCGGACGGTACTGCATCGCAGAGACCTTCGGTCAAACACTTCCTGAACGTGCAAACTGTGTGTATGACAGAAAAACAGAGAGACAGGTAGGCAGAGAGCACTGCAACGGTAACGCTGTAACACAATCACAAAAGATGGGTGTTCCTCTCATGGAAAGGCGTATTGCACAAGCACACATCACGAGGTTCCCCGACAGCAACCAATACTGCTACGACTACATTCAAGCCACAGCAGAGGAACGCAAGATCGGTTTCGCCCCTTGCGTCTATCGTGACTTTGGTCGGGCGGACGTGTCCTTGTTCAATGCCCACCGTCGCTACGCCGATCGGGGGTGGCGTGGTGCGCTATGGGTCTAAATCTTAGACTTTAGTCTTTGTCCTTCTCTTTTCTTTTGTCCTTTGGACCGCCGTTAGGCGGTCTTCCGCTACAAATTTTTTTCAGCTATTATCTTCGTAACGGTGAATAGCTACCCTGTGTAGTTGCAGGGCTACCGTACCATGATCTTTCTTCAATAGGCTTTGCATGAAAAAAGAAGTCTGAAAGAGCATGCATACTCATAAACCCATAGTTTGAGTGGGGCTAGCTACTGCATGTGGTGCGGTTGCGACTGCGCTACTGAGAAATACTGCCCCATCATCCTTTCGGTAACGCCCCTTACGTCTATCGTAACAATGGTAAGGCGGACGTGAACTTGAACAATGCCCACAATCACAACGACAATCAGGGGTGGCGTGGTGCGCTAGGGGTTTATTGAGTTTGCACGGATTTTAACCATCCCCCTATCTGCCGTCCTATTTCCTCCGTAGTGGATTGTACCTGAAAAACCTTTGTCTCATTCACGAGTTTCAATTCCAAGCAGAGACGTAGCTTCAGCATACAGGTCTCTTGGTGGGCGCATGCTTTAATCAGATACCCCGCCTTCAGTGGCTTGGGCGCATTCTTTGCCATGATGAGTTCAGACAAGAGACTCAGGATGCTATCCTCGATGCTTTTACCCAGCGAGAAGCGCCAGCGCTTGTTCAGGCTATCACTGATCTGTACAACTTGCTTGAAGAGATCGTATGTCTGGTTGATGATGGGAAGTGTGTCCATTGACTACAGCTTACCTGCTCTCTGGCATTGCTACACACGCTTTATACAAGGAAAAAAGAGCACGGCAGAACTGGAGCATTTTCGATTTCACTTGGAAGAGAATCTCAGGATATTAGAGCAGGAACTCCACAACCAGACGTACAGGCATGGTGCATATCGCTCTTTCTCTGTGAATGATACCAAGAGGAGGGATATAGCCGTTGCCAGTGTCCGTGACCGCTTTGTGCATCGGTTGCTCTATGAGTATCTGGTTGCTGTGTATGACAAGACATTTCTCTATGATGTGTGGTCATGCCGTAAAGGAAAAGGATTACTCGGAGCTATTGAGCGCACACAGTATTTCCTCACGCAGAACCGCAACGGGTATTTCTGGCGTGGGGATGTACGGAAATTCTTTGATTCCGTTGATCAGCAAACATTGCTTACACTTGCGGGTAGACGTATAGAAGACCCGAAAGCTCTATGGCTGCTGGAAGAGGTGATTGCCAGTTATCAGGGAAATGGTAGCGCGGATGTTGAGAGAGAGAGAGAGAGAGAGAGCGATTGACGCTCGGAAGAGGTATTGCCATCGGGAACGTAACGAGCCAGATTTTTGCAAACATCTACATGCACGAATTCGATAGATATGCGGTGCATACGTTGAGGGCGAAGCATTACTTACGCTACGGTGACGATTTCATGTTGTTCACCAATGATCGCGGTACTGCCGTTGAGTGCCGTAAACGTTCCGAGGAATTTCTGCATGAAAAGCTATCGTTGCACCTTCACGGCCGTAATGACGTTATCTTTCCCTGTATGAAAGGTGCAAAATTTCTCGGATGTTGGCTTTATCCACAGAAGCGCCATTTACAGGAGCGTATTTGGCATCGGGCATTGGAACGTATGAACAGGCGTAACATTGCAAGCTACAATGGGCTGATTCATGCTCATGGAGACAGAAATTCCGTGCGTCATTTTGATTGGAGCACGTTGCAACTTCTCGATGAGTGAATTGTATCCTCTCCAAAGAGAAAAATTTTGCGTCTGGCGAAACGCCCAGTTCAAGCCGGCTTGCTTTTCCGGTTTCGCGTGCTGTTCTGACGGAAACGGCACTTCAATAAATTCAGCGTAAACGGCGCGGCGGCTGCCCCAGCCCGATGGCTTTTCAGCCGCCGCGCCAATTTTCACGGAAATCAGTTATAATTTTGTCGCCCAGACACCACCAATTGCGACTTTCGGGGCTGGCGCGCAAAACGCGCCACCCGATTTTGGCTTCCCATTGCACAGAATTCTCTTTCAATTCGCCAGACGCAAAATTTTTCTTTCTTGTGGTACCATTTGTTCATGGATAACCGCTTCGTCATCTACGTTCGTAAGTCGAGTGAACAGGAAGAGAGACAAATGCTTTCCATCGAATCTCAACTTCGTGAACTCGAAGAGTACGCAGCAAAAGAGCAGTTACAAATCGTCGCCTCCTTTCAGGAGGCCAGAACAGCACGCGAAACCGGACGAATCGTATTTGGAGAAATGTTGGGATTTATTGAACGAGGAGAGGCAGACGGGATTTTGGCATGGCATCCAGACAGATTGGCACGAAATGCAGTGGACGGCGGTCACATTATTCATCTGCTAGACATAGGACAGCTTAAAGATCTGCGCTTTCCGACCATGACCTTCGACAACAGCCCGAACGGAAAGTTCATGCTGCAAATTGCCTTCGGTCAGTCGAAGTACTATACAGATGCTCTCAGTGAGAATGTGAAACGAGGCATCCGGCAGAAGCTCAAGAGAGGCGAATGGTCATGGAAAGCGCCTACGGGCTATTTGAATAATCCTCATACAAGGAACATCGACATTGACTCGGAGAAAGCGCCTATCATTCGGGAAGCGTTCAGGCTGTATGCCACCGGAGACTACACGCTCAATGCAATCAAAGACTTTCTCGCAGAGAAAGGTTTTCGAAGTCGCCTTAGCAATGTCATGGGAAAGGCCGCTGTCCAGACGATGCTCAAAAATCCCATTCACTGTGGACTCATGCAGGTGAATGGTGAACTGCATGAAGGATCGTACAAGCCACTCATCAGTAAAGAGCTTTTCGACAAGTGCCAACAGGTGATGAAGAATCGTGGAAAGATAAAAAGAAAGCGCAATCACAATTTCCCCTTTGTTGGTTGGCTCAAGTGTGCTCACTGTGGCTGTGCCATCACCTGCCAAAGGCAGAAGGGACATCATTACTACCACTGCACAAAAAAGAAAGGGCTTTGCCCCAGCAAGCACTATCTTCGTGAAGAAAAAATCCTTGAGCAAACCAAACAGATTGTCGAAAAGATTAGCTTGCCCGATGATTGGGCGGACAATATTTTTAACAGGCTTAGAAAAGAAGAATTTGTCCAAAAATCAGATCATCAGGCAGTCGTTCAGCACTTGAAGAGCGAGAAGAAGGAGATTGAGAAGAAACTCGAAAATCTCCTAGATCTTCGTCTCGATGGCACGATCAGTAACGATGAATATCTCACGAAGAAGAACAAGCTCGTTTCCAAGAAGGTCGATCTCGACCAGAAAATCGCTCGCAGAGAACGCAACCACTGTGAGTGGCTAGAACCCTGTAGGCAGATGATAATCCGTAGTAAGAAAGCCAAAAGTCTGCTTCATACATCCGACCTACGGGAAATCCCAACATTTCTCAAGCAAGCCGGCTTGAACTGGGCTTTGAAAGAGAATTCTGTGCAATGGGAAGCCAAAATCGGGTGGCGCGTTTTGCGCGCCAGCCCCGAAAGTCGCAATTGGTGGACGATACTGGATTCGAACCAGTGACCTTACGGATGTGAACCGTACGCTCTAACCAGCTGAGCTAATCGTCCAAGCTGGCGCAGAATACCACTTGGAGATAGCTGTTTCCACGAAAACATCACCTTCATAACAGAAGCAGCATCTTACGAGGCTACTAAGAAACAAAGAGCATTCTTCTAGAAGAATGTGGAACCAATCAGAATAGCAACGATAATTCCTCCTACGATGGCGAGGATACCGATGAGTTTGCTGCTCATAATGTTATGGGGGGATTAGCGGGATTATGGTACAGGTGATTTAGTCTTCTGTGAAGACTAATGCTGACCTCACCCCCGACCCCTCTCCTTTTTTGTGCAAGAAGTAAGTGCAGCTGATCTAAAATTTAAGTTGAGACATTACCATGGAAAAAAGAGAGGGGAGCTTCGCTGCACACGTATCGAAGTTTGTTCAACGAAGCTCCCCTCTCTTTCGCCAACATTGCAACATTGGCATAGGTAAGATAATTCACCCGAAAAACAACTCAGCGAAGGAGAGGGGTTGGGGGTGAGGTCAGCAAGTGAACTCAGAGAATGAGAGGGGACGTACCCTGTGGGGCACCTTCGGGGGGTGAGGTCAGCAAGCATAAGAAAATCCCTCCCCGCCCGGGAGGGACTTCCCCTGCATTCGTATGCGCTATCGAGATCGTTTGTAGAAGTTATTTTCAAAGAAGCGCTTTAGGAATGGCATTTTCACACCAGTTGCACTCTCCAGTTCAAGCTGCTCCGGCTCTTCTGGTGAAACCACCTCATTATCACTCCCATCGCAAGCTCCCGTAAACGCGACACCCGGGCCTGTTCCGCAATTATTTGCACCGCAGGCGTTCGAATATGTTTTCCCATCTTTTCCGCACACCGGTCTGTAATCATCCGGGCAAGCACATATGTAGCACTGGCCATTCTCTTTGCATCCATTTGGGCATTCATTTAGATCACATTCAGCGGTTTGAGGGGTTATAGGGTTTTGAGGGGATTCAGAGGTTGATTCTTGAGGAGTATTTCCGTTGCAATCCTTAGGACAATAGAGAGGGCCGCAATCAGCAGTTTGATTCCCTCCGCTTATTGCACTGGGTGTGCATTTTTCGCCCTTTTCGCAGACTCTATCTCCACAAGTTGCGCAGTAATCAACCTCTGTGTCGTCCCGTGTGTAGGAGAAACAGTTTGCCTCTTCTTGAAGTGGTCCTTTGATTGGCGATCCTTTGCTCGATTCTTTTATTTCAGAACAAACATCATCGACGATCCCGCATTTAGGAATAGTGTTATCAACTTCATCATCAAGGCATGCTCGATCACAGTCACTAACTTCCGGACCTAAAGTCTGACAACTGTAACTACATGAGCAATTTGAAAATAGAGGTGCACAGGCAGGTGCTTCATCCAGTTCCTCACATTCCTGTGTTGGTAACGGGCAACCGTCTTCATCTTCAATCCAGATGTATTCACAGCCTTCGGTAGGTTCTATGAGCATGTACACAGGACATTCTTGAATTACCTCGCAATCCTGTGGGCAACTACCTATGTAGCATGAGCAAACTTCTGAATCAGGAGTACAAGGTGAACAAGTAGGCCCTTCTCCTTTTTCGCAGATACCGTTGCCACATAAAGGTCCTTGATTACTACACTTCTCCCCAAGGCTAAATGAGTTCACTCCACACTTCCCCGCATCACAATGACCTTTACAACTCTCCTCTGCCTTCATTTTCCATTCTTCAGATTCAAGACAATTATTATTTGTAGTTGCTTCACACTGACCTATGTAATCACCATAACATTGCCAGCATGCACTGCCGAATGTGGATGGAGGTGGTGGCTCATCGCCCTTTCGTACAATTCTAATTGCATCAGCCAATATGTGACCGTCTGCCTTATTAATCAGTTTCACGCTCAAGCTGTTTGAGATTTTAAATGTTCCCAGCTTCTGCCACTTCGCACCTTGGAAGCTTGGGCCTTGAGGTTTGTTCTGTTGGTTGATAAGAATTGTTTCGTGCGTACGGTCTGTTTCCACAGTGAACGGAGCGTTTGTTGCGAGTGACGCAAACGGAACCCATGTGACATACACGTCGTATGTACCCTTACGGAGATAAAAATTCCATGTAGCGGCTGATATTATTCCCTGAACAGCAGGGCAGAGCTCACCCGGTTCGCATGGATAAATTTGAGCAGGTGGAGCGTATCGGAAATCTCCCATAAAACCAGCAAGTGGAAAAGT
>JBDRFD010000062.1:0-4524 GCA_043819035.1 Patescibacteria group bacterium
GGGGTAGGATAGCATTGAATCTGGGTGGTTGTATGAATCTTGAATACTGTCTGAATCACGGATTACACTGATTTAACGGATTACACGGATACACTTCAAAAGAAAACATGCTTCTTCTTTAATCCGTGTAATCCGCATAATCCGCTTCATCCGTGATTCAGACAACGGAGCCTTCTCAAATCGCCCCACAACTAACAAATACAGGCTCAAAAAGCCTATTGATAATATGTGTAAAGTTTGCTATACTATAGGTGTTGTCAGTTGTTAATAGGCTTGTCTTATTACTTCTGATGATAAAACAAATTCCGTCTCTCGATTCACTTCGTCTGGCGGGTTTGTTTAATAAACCGGAAATTATCGCAGTGCCATCACCAGACCGCTGCGAATTTTAGGATCAAACCACGTCGACTTGGGTGGCATGAACAGCCCTGCTTCACAGACGTCCATGAACTGCTCCATGGTTACCGGTGGGAGAGTGATAGCCAATTGATGTTCACCAGAGCACACCTTTCGCATCAGGTACTGCGTATCATATTTCGCACCGACAAATGTAATACGCCCGTCTTTTGTATCAGTAATTCCAAGTGCTGCCTCAAATATCTTGCGGTGCACGATGTCGGAATCAATTACCTGTACGGGGTCATTCTGCTTAAAAGCAGAATCTTTTGGTACTAACTCATGCCAATGTCGCCCATCAAAGAGGCCAATGTGATGTGTTTCTTGTGGTTGAAATTCTCTCTCATCACATTTTCTAATAGTGAATGAGCTCTCTAATCCTTCAATCATAGTACTCGTTTCCTCAGGTGATGCTCCTGTCCTCACAAGTCGATTATAAGGGGCGATACGCATGGAAGCTGCAGGGAAGAACATGGAGAGAAAATTCTTATCTTTCAGATCCGCTGCGGCAGCACTGCGGTGATTGCCGTCTGCGACGTAGGCAAAAGGTTCCTCAGCAAGAAGGTCGCTGAACTGCTCTGCTACCCTTCCTCGTACCAGCCACACCCGATGCGTGTTTCCTTCTTCATCACTTGTGTCACAGTGGCTTGCGAATGACGCAGCATGAGCACTCAAGGCCATCTGGAGATTTCCGTGAACATCTTTAACTGCATTGTTCACTACGCCAATGGTGGCACCGGTTGCTTCGATCAGGTCTTTGCGACCTTTGACTTTTTCTGGCACTACTTCTTCGTTACGCAAAATGACTCCGTCAGGATTTTTTTCAGTTCGGATTTCTCCTGTAAGTGCGTACCCACCAATTCCAATCTGACGTCGGGCTCCTTTACTAATCTCATAGAGCCAGAGGATATTTTGGACTTCCTGTGTTAAGTTGGAAGCTCGCAGAAGTCCCATTTTGTGTGCCGATCTCTTTAAGGCCTCAGGCGATCCTTCTTTGAACATTGGTTCACCAGGTAGCCCCACATGCGGCATGGTGATCCCCAGAATACTATCGGCGTAATACTCAAGGATCGCGGCGATCTCCGCGTCACTTTGAAACTCGTCATAA
The DNA here is from genome assembly GCA_043819035.1 of Patescibacteria group bacterium. GTDB lineage: Bacteria > Patescibacteriota > Gracilibacteria > Peribacterales > Peribacteraceae > UBA2144. The sequence goes on from JBDRFD010000062.1 coordinate 1,505, forward strand.
TTTGGAGCAGAGATCTTATCCGCTGCTGCAGAGTTTGCCGCAATGAGCGCGCGATCAATAGGGGAGAGTGTGACCATAAAGGAATCTATCCTCTTTGAAAAGCACTCCTTTGTCTAGAGGTGTTGTAGAGCGTTTTCCAGTTACTTTTGCCTAACTAGTTAAAGATTTGATGGTGTGAATATCACGAGATAATTCTATTAAAAGAGGGCAGAGTCTGCTACAGTTGCCTCTGTAAGCTTGTTTTTGAAAGAGGTAGAAATGCTTCTCAGAGGACTAAGGTTACATTTCTACTTTTTTTCATCCAATTTTTATGGATACAGGTTCTATCAAGAAGCTATTGAATGGCTTCGGATTCATTTCCCGCGAGGGGAGTGAAGATCTTTTCTTCCACTCAGCAGACCTTGTGGATGTATCTTTCGACTCTCTCCGTGAGGGCGATACGGTACAGTTCGAGGTTGGCTCTGGGCCAAAAGGTCCCAAGGCTGAGAAGGTTTCCAAGGCGTAATTCTAGGAAATCAAAGAAACAAACGATGTACCCACCTTCGCCCTCCCGCCAAAGCGGGACGGGCTACGGCGGGTTTTGCATAGTTATTGTTACGACACTTTTATACCAATTCCAGTTCAAAGCATCACAATCTCATATTCCCCCTCACCCTACCCTCTCCCCCTTCTGAGGGGGAGAGGAGATAAGGAAATGCAATATGCACTATCTTTCCTGTCAGTTCTCTTATGTGAGATTTTGAAATCTAATTTGTATTAGATGCCATGTCCTTTAAGCGTGTGGAGCTTCAAAAGTCGCGTGTTTTTATTTTAAAAGTAAAACCTGCGTCCACTGTGTGATCTTCGATTGGCAACCTACGCTTCGCGCAGGCCGGGTGCTATGACAATAAAGCTTGCGTGCGGGAATATTGGGTCCATGATATATTCGCTCACATCTATTATTAACTTCCTTAGAATGATTACAGTCACAAGCGCGCCAAAGAAATTTCTTTTTGTTTCTCTCTCTGCACTGATCAGCGATACCGCCTGGTATATCAAGAGAGAAGGACACGAAGTGAAATATTACATTTCCGAAGCAACGGAAAAAGAAATCGGCAATGGATTCGTGGAGAAAGTCGACAAGTGGGAAGATCACGTGGACTGGGCCGACGTCGTCGTGTTTGACGACACGCTCGGGCAAGGCAAGAAGGCAGAAACGCTCCGGCAGAGCGGCAAACTGGTCATCGGCGGCACAGAATATACCGACAGGCTGGAAGACGATCGTTCCTTTGGGCAGGAAGAAATGAAGAGAAACGGTATCAGTATCCTGCCGTATCAGCAGTTCTCGTCCTTTGAAGAAGGTATCGCTTATGTGAAAGCAGCTCCCGGCAAATACGTCATCAAACCATGCGGCGAAGCAGCCAAGCAGCTCTTGTTTGTCGGTAATGAAGAAGACGGAAGCGATGTGGTCCGCGTTCTTAGTGCGTACCAGCATACCTGGCACAAAGAAGTGAAGCTCTACCAGCTGCAAAAGCGGGTTCCGGGCGGTGTGGAGGTGGCCGTTGGAGCATTTTTCAACGGTAACGACTTCGTTCTGCCGATCAACGTCAATTTCGAACACAAAAAGTTGTTTCCCGGTGAGCTGGGGGTGTCGACGGGTGAAATGGGGACCTTCATGTTCTGGAGCGAGCCCAATAGGCTCTTCAACCAGACTCTAAAGAAGATGGAAGGCCCTCTGCGGCAGGAACGATACATCGGGTATATCGACATCAACTGCATCGTGAACAGCAACGGCATCTATCCGTTGGAATTCACAAGCAGGTTCGGATACCCCACGATCAGCATTCAGTACGACGGCATCATCGGCAGTCTGGGTGACGTGTTTTTCGCACTCGCAAGCGGCGAGCAGGTAAAACTGAAGACGAAGAAAGGATTCCAGGTGGGGGCAAGAATAGTCGTTCCGCCCTTCCCCTTCTACGATGCCGTCAAGACCTTTGAGTCGTTCTCCAAAGATGCGGCAATCGTCTTTAAAAAGGAAATGGAGGAAGGCGTGCACATCGAGGACGTTAAGCTGGAGAACGGCGAGTGGTTGATTACCGGAACCTCCGGTGTTGCGCTCATCGTCACTGGGTGCGGGTCAACTCTCAGGGAAGCCCAGAAGCAGATGTATACGCGCATCGGGAACATCCTCATCCCAAACATGTACTACCGTACGGATATCGGCAACCGCTGGTTCGGGGACAGCGACAAGCTGCATACTTGGGGATACTTGAGGGAGATGTAGTTATCCAATCCGGAAAAAGAGAATGCCTTTGAGTTTACTAAGGCCATCCTGCGCACTTTTGCTTCGGATTGTACGCTTCGCGGTTGGAGTTCCTTAGTGGAGCTTATTCGCAACTGTTTCGAACACTCTCGCCAGGAAGAGAGATCGGGTAAATGCAAATGAGCGAATTTCTCGTTGAAATAATCCGCATGCCATGTAGCATGATATTTCCATGGCAGATGAGATCACCAATAACGTCCTTCTGGAACATATGCAGGGCATGAAGTATGAACTTCAACAGCAGATTGAAGGGCTGGAAAAGAAGATTGAGAAAGTAGACACAACTCTCACGCAACAAATGAGAGAGGGATTTGAAGAAGCAAAGCAACACAGGCAAGCATTGCAAGAAGATCTGGAGGCGACAATTGCGATGCAAGCGAAACATCAACAGAAACTTGCGAAGATATCGGTCTGAAATGGGATAAACTTTGACAAGGTGGAGCTCTCAGCTGGAGGAGGTTAGAACTTTTCCTGTATTTTACTAGGAGTTTGTGAGAATGAGTGCTTCTTATTGGAGAATAACGTCTTGAGTACACTCAGCCTGCATTATGGTAGATCCTCTAGTTCATATAATTCTAGTTCGACAAAATAACTCGTTTGGCCTGCGGGCCAAACTCCCTGTCATTTTGTCGAACGGCGCGGCTACGCCTCGTGTTCTCCTCAGTCATGACGCTGAAGCGTACGAGTGACTTCGTCGAACACTGGCTATCCGAAATCC
>JBDRFD010000063.1:0-2822 GCA_043819035.1 Patescibacteria group bacterium
TTTTCCGTAATCCAGCGTCAACCCTCCCTTTCTTTTCTTGTCCATTCCTTAGGATCCGGGAGTATTAGAATGGTCATAGCAGTATGAACACTTCATGAACACTTAGCACTCGGGTTCAATTCCCGACATCTCCACCATTACATTGTATTGCATTTCGCATACGTTTGATATACACTATAAATACTATGACAAAGCAGCCTACAACCATTCGGCTTGATCCTAGGCTTTACAAGCAGGTCCTTCGGGAGGCAAAAAAGTCAGGATTGAGTTTTACGGGGATTGTTCATCTTCTGTTGCAGGCGTTTGTGGCAGGAGAGGTACAGGTGGGTGTGACACAGTATCCAAAAGAGTATGTAGAAAATCTTGAAAAAGAGTCTGCAGAACTGAGCCGTCTCTACAAAGAAGGAAAAGCGAAGGGCTATACTTCTTCAAAAGCACTCTTCAATGATATTCTGGGAGCGTGATGTATACGGTCGTACCATCGAATAGGTTTCGTAGAGCATTGCGAAAACAGAGCAAGAGTGGAGAGAAGCATGTGTTTGCAGCACTTGCAGAAGTGGTTGACCTTCTTGTCGTGCATGATGATCGATCATTGTATGTCCTTTCTACGCGATGGAAAGATCATGCATTAAAGGGAGATAAGAAGGGTATGCGCGAATTGCATTTGAGTCAGGATATTCTTCTTCTCTACGACATTGATGAAAAGCTTCACATGATAAAGCTACTCGATATTGTCAGTCATGAAGAGTTACGGAAAAAGAGATAACCCATGATGTGCATCAGTACCGGAAAAATGGATAGGGAGATGGAAATAATTCTTCGATAACCTTCAAATCGTCAGCAGTAATATATCCTTGGAACATTCGACCATCGCTCTTGGCAAGTTCCGTGATGATTTGGAGATGTGTGTGCGTGAACCAACCTCCGCTGTCGGAATATGCTCCGGTGCTTCCGATCACTTGTCCCGCCTCAATAGTATCACCTTCTTTAACAAGATGGCTTGAGTTCAGATGTCCGTAGAGTGAATAGAATAAATCAGAAGCCGTCTGATGCTCTAAGACAACGTATCCTCCGTAGCTGCCGACCTCTTCTTCTTTTCCAACGTGAGATACCCTCCCTGCCATGGGCGCATGCAATGCAAACCCCTCCGGTACAACAATATCGAGGCCAGCATGGTAAATGCGTCCCTCTCCAATCATTTGCGGATAATTTAGAAGCACTGTAGAGCGTTCCTCCAGATATCGCCCGATGCCCCACTGATGACCGGAAGCCTGCAGCTCGCTAAAAACGATCTCTTGGAAATGATCAAAATCAGTCGTGTCAAATTCAAGCGTCTTCGGATTCCCGGAGGAAAAATCAAAGATGTATGGGTTACCTTCCAGTTGTTCTCCGAAGAGTGGAAAAATTTCTTGCTGATGATGGAGGAGGTTGAGTGGATACATGGCTTAGTTGTGAAGGTGTGGAAAAATATTTTCTATGTAATGACGCAATCCAAAAATAAGTAACGGTAGTTTTGCCTGTTGATAATTCCGATAACGCAGTTGTTGTGGTTTGTCACGCCTATAGACAGGGGTTCCTGCAAAGTGTGAGATTGGCGGACCATCATCAATGAGATTATTTATGAAGTGCAGTGTAGCACCGGTGATGGTATTCGGATCATTTTGAGCCTGGTCTATGGAATCTTGCGTTGGAGTTTTTCCTCGTCTGCAATACGGATGCTCTGCAAGTGTGATCGCAGGATGAATGTTGAGTACTCTTCCATACATTCCATGTGCCTCGCCGATGAGATAATCAATCCGAGCCATGTAATGATCCGATAGCAGTACCTGTGTATTCCGTTCTTGCATGAACGTGGCAATTTTGTCTTCAAAAGCTGCTTTTTGACCTGCTTTCCGTTCTGGCTCTTGTAATCCATTTATGAGGCGAAAATCGGATGGAATGTTTCGTGTGAAGTCCGGACTACGAATGAGAACGCCATCATCATTTTGCAGATCGGGCGCGTGTATCCACGGGCTCTCTGCATTCCACTCAACAGGGTAGTCACTGTCTGCCATATCGCGATCCATGTCGTCAGTAATGATTCCTGTGACATGAATATGATCAGACAAAAATCCTCCCCGTCTCGTTTCGTTTATGAGGCGCTCTACGGCACCTTCCATTCTCGGCCACCCTTCGGGTGTGCGAATGGTACTTCCATTCCGATCACACGTGCCAACATCACGTATGGACGTCAGTACCATCATGTTTACCGGCTCTTGTGGATTTTCGGGGAGCCGGGGTGCATTGGGCCAGTGGTGTATTAATTCATGAGGTGTTGCCATGGAAGAAATTGGAATAGAAACAAAAACAGCCCCGGGAGGGGGCTGGCAGATTCGACAGGAAATAGATATCAGCAGCGCTCCTTCCCAGTGTGGGAGGTCTTTTTAGCCTTCTTTTGCTTCAGAAGTGAGAGCTGCATACTATGAGAAATTTACAGAACAATATGGATTCTGTAAAGAGCATAGTCATAGTCGGATTCGGGAACGTATTCCTGCAAATTCTCATTCATATGACCCATTAAACACCAATCTCCATAAATAAAAATCGGGTATGGCATCGTGACCATCCTTAGCGCAGCTAAGGATGCCAACCGTAGCCTGCTGGTCTCGGATGTTCAATGAACAACAGAGTCGCTGCGGCTACGGATGGCAAGCCAATCAGCCTTCGCTAAAGCTACGGTCGACAGGCCAGCAGCGAAGGTTGGCTTATGATAGAATGCTCTGCCTATGTGGCATTACGTTTACATCCTCAAAAACAACCAAGGTCGCCAGTATGTCGGCCCA
>JBDRFD010000064.1:0-19143 GCA_043819035.1 Patescibacteria group bacterium
GCAGGTTGAATTCATTTTGCCTGTGATCAATAAGACACTTATCGACGCCGGAATCACAAAAGATGAAGTTGATGCAATTGCGGTCACGCGCGGTCCGGGCTTACTCGTCTCTCTTATCGTAGGCACAACAGTTGCACGCACTTTATCATCACTCTGGAAGAAACCGCTAATTGGCGTTCATCACACACTCGGTCATCTCAGTTCAACATGGTTGGACTCTACAGAAGCCTTCCGGTTCCCGATTCTTACACTCTCAGCTTCCGGAGGACATACGGACCTTTGGCTACGTACATCACATATACAAGGACAATTGCTCGGACGTACTCGTGATGATGCGGCCGGGGAAGCTTTTGATAAAGGAGCGATAATGCTTGAGCTTGGATACCCCGGAGGACCTGCTATCGCAAAAGCTGCAGATGGAGGAGATCCGCAGTACTACGATTTTCCTCTTCCTCTCCATGATGACCCTTCACTTGATTTTAGTTTTTCAGGACTCAAGACATCCTTGAAATATCTACTTCGGAACAATGTCAACAATCAACAATCAACAATCAACAATCAACTACCTGATATTGCAGCATCATACCAACATGCAATCTGCAGACACTTAAACGATCGTATAACTAAAGCTATCAAAAAACATCCGGAAACCAATGAAGTGCACCTGGTTGGAGGAGTATCTGCAAATATTCACCTGCGTACATTCGTAGAAGAAACTATCGCCCCCATCCCCCTACGAGTTCCTAAGCATATTCGATATTGCACAGACAATGCGGCCATGATTGGTGCAGCTGCGTTTTTTCTTAAAAAAGAAAAAGGTAAAGAAGCTTTCGAGGAATTCGAAACAACAGCATCACTCTCTCTCAATGAGGTTGTTAAATGTAACTGGTTAATTATTAACTGTTAATTGTTAACTGTTAATTATTAACTGTTAAAAAGCTGACAATATCGGCAATAGTGCCGAGAGGCCTATTGCAATGGCTCCAAAGATTGCGACAGTACGAATTAAAGTTTTTCTTTTCATAAAGATAGAAGGAAATAAGCTATACGGCTACGCGATATTACATGATTGATATAAATGTATAAACAAATAGTGGCGGCGTAGCGATATCGCTTCGCCGATATAACCAAATACAATGAACTAAAATAAGTGATGTCGTTTCGCGAAGCCGCACTATTCGGCATTAATGGTAATGATTTCAGAGCTCGTTGTACCTACATCATCCCGTATCGTGAGATTTACTTTGTAAGTACCGGGTTGCTCGAAGACATGAACAGGATCGCGCTCATCAGATTCAGATCCATCTCCAAAATTCCATAGAATGCTCGTTGGTAAACCTGTCGTGCAATTCATATTAAAGCTGATTCCAAGCGGGGCCACACCGGAGGAACGACTCGGATAAGCGCACGCATCCAGCACGGGTGCGCGAACCACAATCGTCTTCTGATCCGAATACACATTACCCCTCGTGGTATACGCACTCAGCTCAACTGTGAACGTACCCGGTTTCTCAAAAAGGTGTTCAACAAGTGCGCCACGTTGTTGTGGAGATTCTATACTGTCACCAAACATCCATTCGAAGCCTGAAATTTCTTCATTTGGTATAACCGTTTCGGATGCATCGAATCGAACAAGTACGGGTGCTACGCCGCCTTCCGGACTCATATGAATGGACACGTTGGAAGAAGGAGGATTGACAGTCAGAACCAGAGGATGGCGCATCACCTTCCCATCAGGATCCTGCGCAATGAGCGTTATATCAAAACGGCCGGCACGCCTGTAGATGGCCTTAAGCTGTGTATCCGTGGATCCCACACTCGTAGCACCGGGGGCTTCCCAGCTGAAATCAATCAACGGCATCGAAGTCCGTGGCGTGAGTGTAACCGTGACCGGTACTTCTCCACTCATTTCATCTTTAAATACAGTCGGAGTCCCTTCAAATGTCAGATCAAGAAGCCTCAGAGTATCCACAACATTTACAATCTTCATGAGTTGTGCGACTTCCCCGCTTTCCGCGTGCACGCGCGCCGAAACCTGGTAAACGCCTTTATTTTGAAATGTGTGCCCCACACGCATGCCTTTTGTTTTCTCTCCATCACCAAAATCCCAAATAACATCCTCTATAGGCACTTCTGATTCAATTCGGAAAATTGTTCCAAATGGCGCTGGACTTACTAAGTTCTCCGGTTCAGAAATAAACTCAACTGGAAATGGCGGTGGTACCGGTTCAAAAATTTCAATCTCCCTCTTGTACACCTTTTGTGATTTATTCGCCAGAGTAACAGTCGCTGTGACATTCACTTTGCCCGTACGAAGATAGGTATATACCGCATCCGGAAGATCGGTGATAATATCAACAATACCATCCCCATCAAAATCCCACTTTACTTCCAAAAGCATTGTCTTTGGATCATCAATCAGATGCGCGACACTGAATCGTACTTGCTCATCGGTACCGGGCCGCATTGGAGAATACGAAAACACCGAATCGGGTATCACAATACGGCGTATGACTTTACGTGCCGAACCATCACTTAAATCAATGGTAACAGTTACAAAATATTCCCCCGGACGTTCATAAAGTACGGTTGTTGCCGGTATCGCTGTTTTTTCATTTTCCACCCCATCTCCATCAAAATCCCATGAATAGCGAAGAGGTTTCAGGCCACGCCTGTCTAAAATAGCAACTGAACTTTCCAAGCTGAAGGTAATGGGCAGTGGTGCAACCATTTGGCTCGCATCATCAGGATCTATGATATCTATACCCAGTGGCGGCTCATTTGTTATGAGTGACGGGACCAGTGCGCATAGCGCAAGCCCCGGAGCGAGAAAGGCAACCAGACGCAGCGCTCCAAAAACACGAACCTTCAGGGGTATCCCTTTTCGGGCAATACGCTTGACTCCAAACGCCCCTACAAGAAGAAATATAACCGCAACAACCCCACAGCTCATCACGCCGGGAATCAGCAGCTCCTGGTATGCACCTGTACGATTCGGGAAGATGGTCAGAAGAAAAATGGCCCAGAAGACGAAACAGAGATACGGCACGCCGGCAAGAATAATGATGATCGTCTTCATCCTCTTCTTAAGTTTCGGTGGCACATTCTCGCCTGCCAGATTCTCTTGAACAGGCTTGGAAGAAAGACTATCTACAGACAGTGGAACATCCGACACAGAGTTTAGGGGGAAGGGGTTGCTTCCAGAGTTACCTCAAGCAGCTTCTCTATTATCCCATTTTCTAGTTCTGAGGAAAGGTCTATATGCGATGAAGTTGAAATTTCATCAAATATCGGCAAGAGCTCCTCTACAGTAAATAAGGCAACATTTGTCGGGAGTTCAATTGATGGCACTTCGTTGTGATCCATAAGGTTCATCGTAAATGCAATGATTGTTTCTTCGCTGTCTTGAGGTCGGAGGAATTTAATGTTCCAAAGTATGCGTTGCAATGCAAAAGTCTGAGCATCTATCCACAATTCACCATCTGTAGTGAGCTTTTCAAGCTTACTTCGAAGTTCAGATTTATCAATGTGCTCGGCATTGTCCTGAGAGAGATTCTGTAAATATGCAATTAATTTTTCTCGATCAACTTCGACCTGGTAATGATATGCCTTCTTCTTTTGCAACATATCAAAACCAAGATCTTCAGTGACACGTATCACCTGCGATTGAGCCTGAAGGAGCTTTGGATCAGGTGTTGGCACAATCTCCTGAGGATCTGCTTGCCCCGAAGGGAGTTCCCACCATCGACCACTTATTCTCTCAATAATATCGGGGTTAAGGAGTGGATTGGCGGGCTGTATTTCCATCGAAATAATTTTAAAATACTTCGGTTCCAGGGCATCTGTGAGTAACTCAAATGTCGCTTGAATCTGTACATCACCATCAGATGCGGGGAAACTCGCAGAAGTTTCTGCAGAAATATGCATTTGTCCTCCGCCATTGAGCAGTACTCCTTTCGTCCGCGCATCTCCTCGAATACTTCCTCCAAGACTTTGAATTGGAATGCTGTATGACCCATCAAGCGTAAACCGAACTGAATTAAGGTTCTGATTCGCACGAGCCGCACGGGAAAGCACCTCTTCTGCCGGCAATCGCTCTTGAGGTTCACAGGAAGCAAGAGATACCGCACAAAGAACGCCAAAGAATAGCCAACGCCGCATGTGTTGGGGATGCTACACAGAAGAGATGTTCAAAGCAATGGAGCTGTTTGTGTAAAAATTCTCTTAACTCTATAAGGTTATAGGTTATAGGTTTGGGGAAGAGGTATTGAGGGAATGTGTTCTTTTTTTCTAACCTCCAATCTTTCAACCTGCTCCCCAAACCTAATAACCCAACACCTATAACCTTTTTATTACATCAAATATAAACCACCAGCATCCCTTCCTCGAACAACTTTTACTTACACTTTCATTGCATCAAAAATAAATCACCAATATCCCTTCCTCTAACAACAGACTCCATAAGCAATTATGTACATCGACTTTAGGTTATAGGTTTTAGGTGATTAGCCTGCCTGCCCTGCCTACCGGCAGGCAGGCGGCAGGCAGGGTTTGGGTTTTAGGTATTTAGGGAAGAGGTCAAAAAAGTTGGTAAAATACTAACCTTTAAACCCAATAACCTCTTCCCCAAACCTAATAACCCAACACCTATAACCTTTTTATTGCATCAAATATCAACCACCAGCATCCCTTCCCCTAATAACGATAGACTCCACATCACTTGGCTCCTGAATGACAAACTGAATGGTTTTACTTCTGCTCGCGAGAACACTTGCACGCAGAATCATCAGGCGATCCTGGTTTTTTCTTAAAATCAAAGGTGGATCAAATTCCAGTCGAACACGATCTCCATCAAGTGACGCGGCAACCTTTGTCCCCGGGAGGAAAATATTTTGCAAATCCAGATCTCGCGCTTTCCCTTCATTTGTCAGTGTGATTGCCAGAATTCTATGATCATCGATGCCATCCGCTTCAAACACAAAACGCATCACCTGGCGCCGAGGGCCATACGTAACTCTCCTAAGTAACGAGAGATAAGTTACGGAAATTTTGCCAGTCTGATCCGCAACTATCGTCTGTAAGTTTGCACGTTCTCGAACAGTGAGTAAACGCAAACGCTTAACCGGAGAACCAGCATCTACATCAGAAGGCTTCTCCAGAACAAACCTATGCTCTCCCGCAATATCCGCATCACTCTCAAAGTCAGCCATAATGGTAATCGTTTTTGTTGAGCATGCGGGAACCACAAGAGACCCCAATCTGATAGTTACGACCCCATCACGTCGCTGCAATTCATGTGCACGTGAAATTCTGCTAAGACCATCCATCGCATACACTGCTCTGATATCGCGGTAATCACCCATTCCTTTCCGTTGGATCGTTATCTCTCGTACAGGAACATCAGCATCGCAAGATGCTGTGAAAGCAATGTCAAGCGCAGGAACACGTTGCGCACCTGATGGCACAGAACCACCGACAACCGGTGTAACAGAAATAGTCAGGCTTCCTGGCAGCTCTACCTGGCGTAGCTCACGATAAGCCGGAGGCGGCGCAAGTGTTCCTTCTACGTTGTAATAGTGAAGAAACATCGCAAGGAGAAGGGTTGAGGTCATAGGACATCAGTATACCGCTAAATCGAGAACGATTTAAGGGGTAAGGGGAAAGGGGTAAGGGGAAAACGAACGATGGATAACAGAATAACAAGTTTTCCCCTTTCCCTTTTCTCTTTTCAGTTTCTTACCAGCCACCTCCCGCTCCTCCACCCCCAAACGATCCTCCACCAAACCCGCCAAATCCTCCACCACCTCTGCCTCCACCTCCCCATCCTCCTCCGGCCCACCATGCAGCCTTCCCCCTGCTCTTCTTGTAGTTTTTGGACACTACGTAATCAAGTAGCAATCCAATTGCCGCCAGAAGTGGAATTGTAAGCCACCATGAAAAAATCAGGACAAGGATGACTCCGGCGACAGCACCAAACACTCCTCCCAGCCACCAAGACTTCGTGCGCGCAAGTATTGCAATGAGCCACTGTAATAGAACGATAATCACAAAAAAGATCCACGCATAATCGATATCCGCACCTCCTCCACTTGCGTACCTGTCAGCCGTGTACTCTCCGCCTATGTGCTTCTTGAGTGATTCGATCCCAGCCAGAATCCCGTCAGCGTACTTCCCATCTTTGAAATGCGGAACAATATCCAAGTCGATGATGCCTTTGGCAACAATATCGGGTACTGCTCCTTCCAACCCATATCCGGTTGCAATAAAAAGCTCACGATCCGAATAGGCGATGAGTATCAGAATTCCATTATCATGTTCCTCTGTTCCCACACCCCATGCCCTGCCAACCTCAAACGCGGTGTCAGCAATGACTTCCCCTTCCATTGAATCGACAATAAGTATTGCAATCTCATTGCTCGTCTCCTGCCGATACTCTTTCAAATCATTTTCAATCGTCTCTTCCTCAAAGCTCGTTAGAACCTGCGCAACGTCTGTAACAAATCCATCATTGGGAGGAATCTCGAAAGCATAGACTTGAGCTGCTGCGAGGAGACTCGCAGTGCAAATAAAACAGAAAGGCATACTTCGATTAATCATTACTCGAAATCAACAATAGGTGCATCTTCGGTCCCCTCATCCGACTCGAAGAATGCCTCCGGAGCAAAACCGAAGAATCCGGCAAGCATATTGCCCGGGAAGCGCTTTACAAGGACATTGAATCCACGAACAGATTCATTGAAATCACGACGTGCAACTGCCACACGGTTTTCTGTTCCCTCGAGTTGCGCCATTAGATCCGTATACGCCTTGGTTGCTTTAAGATCCGGATAATTTTCAAATGTCAGCAGCAATCGCGCAAGAGCGCTGTCCATACCTTGCGCCGCTTCCATCTGGTCTCCCCTTCCCTGGGCACCCATCCACTTCGTACGTGCCTCCGTCACTTCTACGAATGTTCCCTGTTCAAACTCTGCAGCACCTTTTACGGTATTTACCAAATTCGGAATCAGATCGGCCCTACGCTGGTACTGTGTTTCCACCTGCGCCCACATTGCATCTACACCCTCATGTGCGGTCACAAACCCATTGTACCCGGTCCAAACCCAGAAAGCAGCGACGGCAACAACTGCGACAATGACGAAAAGAAATATTTTTGATTGAGAAGTCATAATATGATTGGGGAAGTTATATGAAGTATAATTGACAATTGATAATTGACAATTGATAATTAAGAATCTCTTCTGAGAGAAGGCACCATTGTCAATTGTCAATTGTTAATTGTCCATTATTCATTGATCGTTCTGTCATATCTCCCCATCAACTCAGCTTCACTAATCACATGTCCTTCCATAGCCTCCATAACCTCTGACTTCGTAGAACCCTCCGGGAGATAAAGAAATGCATCTAGCGCAAAGAGCTTGAAGTAGTAACGGTGCTGATCAGGAGGACATGGACCTTTATAATTGAGTTTATCTGTGCTCCCCTTACCTGAAATCCCAGATGGTTGCTGATTTTCTTCAACACGCGTAAGCGTTGCAGGAATATCAAAAACAACCCAATGATCCCACATTCCATCTTCACGAATACTAATGGGGACGTCAGGATCTTCCATAATCAGAACAAGGCTGCGGGCATCCTTTGGAATACCGGAGAAAGACAACGGTGGATTTACATTCTCTCCGTCACACGTGTACTTTAATGGAATCATTCCTCCATTTGTAAAAGCAGAGCTTGTAATCTTCATAATTACAGGTTCATCCGGAACAGGAATTTCGTCCTTCTGTTGAGTGGCTGCAGGACGCGTGGGAGATGCGCATGCCACCAGAAAAACTGTAGCACTCAGTGCAAAACCTACACCAAGACTCATTCTAAAAGAGGACATGGCAGATATTTTACACTCCATTGTTGCCAACGCCAGTTAAAACGAAACGGTAAGGCTTATGCGCCCATTCCTTTGCATAGGAAACTCCAATGCGCGGTGTCCTGATGATCTTTGAAGATGAAACCTTGAGTCCCCTATCTTCAATCCAGAGACCCGAAGATTCATCAGCTCTCATTCCATTAAGTTTCCTATCAACCTGCATTTTACGAGTAAGTTTCCCCGGACCACTAAGCACATAATCCTCGGTTTCCTTGATTTCCTTGATTCCCTCGGTTTTATTTATCGTAATCCCCCTTATCAAAACAGCCGCCGGATACCCCTCCTCCCCCGTCACAATATTGAGCATCCAATACATGCCGTAGACGAAGTAGACGTACCAGTGACCCGGTGGACCGAACATGACTTCTGTTCTGGGAGTGAGACCTTTATGTGCATGACAGGCTTTGTCTTGTGGACCTATGTAGGCTTCCACTTCCGTGATCATTCCGGAAAGCAATCCTGCTTCTGTTTTGCGAACGAGCTCTTTACCAAGGAGATCACGCGCAACCGTGAGGGCTGGACGCCCAAAGAAGGAAACTGGAAGAACAGGCACACTGATATTCTACTACACCCTTGCAGAAATCTTCAGAGAGCCATTAAAGATCGTAACGAAGAAACCAATCCCGATACCACAGAATGAGATGCCGGTTGCATGCCGAGGATCTCCCTAAGGATACACGCAGCCTCTCTCCTGCCACCCATCTGCATGAGCTTATGCTTTACATAGTACCAATTCAACTGAGACTCGGGGTACTTCTGCACAATAGCTATGACAACTTCTGTCAAAGCATTCACAGATACCTTTTTAGCATCAATGCAATCTGGCAACCCATCATGAGTAGCACCTGGATGCTCCAGAATATGGAGAACAGATTTCAGTTGCTTTTCATCCTGATGACTGAAATCAATCCGGTGGAAGGGCGTTTCTTCTAGAGGCACATAGAATGTTGTAATGAGCCAGTGAGATCACTCCCCTGTCCCCTCAGCACAGACATGCTTAATTTTCTGCCCAATAGGCACTCCCATCTCACCAAGCAACTTTCTCTTATTATCTTCAGGATCTGATTGTTCTGGGACATGTTCAAAAAAACGCTTGTCATTCCGAGGAATGCCTAAGCCGCCGCTGATAACTGTAGAACCCATACGGATACAGGTTCTCACTTTTTGAATTAATGTCAAACACCTTCACGACATTTTGATATAATAGCCTTATCGGGGTGTAGCTCCCACCTTCGTCCCGCTCAAGCGGGACTACGAGGGACCATTCACAGATAAATATTCTTCCAGATGCTTATGTATGATTATCCTCTGGTCGGGGTGGTGGGACTTGAACCCACGACCTCGTCGTCCCGAACGACGCACTCTAGCCAACTGAGCTACACCCCGAAAGCCATTTGAACCAACTGGAGTATACAACCCCAATAATAACTCGCCCACCATAGCCTTGGCGAAGGTGGGAGCTACACCCCGGTGAAGAAATAATATCACTCATCTGAGTTTTATGAAGCCTATACACAGAAGAAAAAGGTTATAGGTGTTAAGTTTATTCCTTCGACTTCCCCGCAAAAACAGGACGGGGCCACGGCGGACAAATATGTTTGGGGAAGAGGTTTTCAGGGAAAAGGTTTTGTTTATCCTGCAACCTCTCACCTATGCACATGTCCCCCAAACCCTGCCTGCCGCCTGCCTGCCGGTAGGCAGGGCAGGCAAGCTAATCACCTATCACCTTTTTGTACTTAGTTTATCAAATTATTCTGTCAGATTCTTGACAACACTCAAACCATCGCAATAATCGACATATGGGTAGAACCGAACGCGTAAAAGGATTGTGTGAAGCAGCTCTGGAAGACGGAGCAAGTGCTAACACAGGAGCAGGTATTACTATTAGAACCCAGCTTATAGACGAACTAAGGTCGTGTCCCAATCATGAACTTATGAAACAGCTGAAAAGCGCCGAAAGCCCTGTAGAAAGGGAAGTAATCGAAACTATCCTACACGGCAGACAAACAATCCCCGGACTATTCATTTAACCGTGACTGCTCACTGGCTTAACATTTGGCATTGTAATTAGTAGGGCTAAAGCCCATTTCGAGTCGTTCGTTAACCCCGCATTTTAAATGCGGGGTTAACGAACATAAGCGTGTGGCTTTAGCTATTTTGCACGTGGTACTCGCAGGGGTCAGTGAGCAGTCACATTTAACCCTCTTGACATCTCACAGCATCCTAGTAATCTGCACCCAACAATGACCCACCGATCAATCATTATCAGCATTATTACTCTCTGCCCAAGGCGCTGAGGAAGTACTGCTGAATAATTAATCCCCTTCCCGCGCCAGGCGGGATTTTTTGTATCACTCCCCTTACTTCCAATGTCCGAATCTGAAAAAGTCGAAATTTACGATGTGACGCCTCGTGACGGTGCACAAGGTGCTGGTATTAATTTTATCTTAGACGACACAATCAAGATTATTAAATCAGACGATGAACGTGGTATTCATGGAGTTGAGGCTGGCTTCCCAGGTTCAAACAATGACCATAACGCTGTGTTCGAGGCACTTAGAAATGAGAAATTAGAATTTGTCAGTTACGCAGCATTCGGTATGACAAGAAGAAAGGGGAAATCTGTTGAACACGATGAAGGATTACAAACTCTACTCGATAGTTGTGCACCCTGGGTCACGATCGTTGGGAAGAGCTCTAGAATGCACATTGAACAAGTACTTAAAACAACTACAGATACAAACCGTGCAATGATAGAAGAATCATTAGAATATTTACGAAAGAGCGGTAAGTTTAGCCGTGTTCTCTATGACGCAGAACACTTCTTTGATGGTTTCGCAGATGACCCCACACTTGCACTTTCAACCCTTGAAGCTGCAGTCAAGGGTGGAGCAGATACTTTGGTTCTCTGCGATACGAATGGTGGAAGTTTCCCTGAAGAAATCACACGTGCTGTTACAGAGGTTCGTAAAGCCTTTGGTCACATCCTTCTTGGTATTCACGTACACAACGACGGTGATATGGCGACGGCAAATACGCTTGCAGCTGTAGAAGCTGGAGCACGTCATGTGCAAGGAACATGGAATGGTTATGGGGAGAGAGCAGGAAATGCAGACCTGTTCTCTGTAATCCCTAACTTAAAACGTCGAGGATATGAAGTCCCCGATACTTCAAACTTTACGGCTTTTTCTCGTGAAATTGACGAAATGGCTAGGCAACCTCGGTTTCATAGGCGTTCTTTTGTTGGCAAATATGCCTTTGCACACAAGGGCGGTATGCATGTTGCAGCGCTCAATCGTCATAGAAGAGCATATGAGTTTATTGATCCGAATACTGTAGGAAATGAAAGTTCTATTGTGGGATCGAAACTTTCAGGAATTGGTAATGTTGTCAACATCGTCACTCATGCACAAGCAATAGATGAAGAAACACGTGAGCGTATTCTCAATGATAAATCTCTACAAAAGAAAATTCTACGAGCCATGGAAGATCATGACAGTAACGGTGCTGCAGTGGAAGCTGCACCTGCAACTCTGGAACTTCTCGCACTCCGCGCAATTGACGCATTCAAGCCAAAGATCACAGAGGTAAAAAATCCAACCGTCCATGATGAACTTGGTGGCCTTACAGAAGCTACCATTAAGGTACTCATCAATGGTTGTGAAGAGCCCCAACATATTGTTGCTGAAGGAGATGGGCAAATCGATGCACTCTCCAAAGCACTGCTCAAAGCAATGCGTTCACAGTACCCAAAGCTCGCAGAATTTAGACTCACAGATTATGAAGTACATAAACTCCCCGGTCCTGGGGGGACAGGCTCTCGTGTCCAAGTAGTCGCAGAATTTAGCGATGGTGAAAAAACATGGTCAACATCATGCATTAGTGAAGACCAGACATTAGCAGCTTGGATATGCGTAAAAGACGCCATCGAATACATGCTTCTGAGTAATGGACATCATGATGAATAGTATACTTGTATAACTTTATTGTTCAGGTTTTTAGTCTTCTGTTAAACTATTTCTTATATTATCTAGCAATATACATATTGAGTAAATTGTCTTATTTTGGCTTAAAGAATGATTATTTGCCCTTAATTGCTTGTACACAAATTTTAGTCATATATAGCCATATAACCCTTCCGTAAGCCGTAAAGTCCAATCTGGTTGTTTGTGTTGTAACATAGCATACGTGAAGCACTTTTCACATCGTGCTCACCTCGAGGTCGTGCTCACCCACACCCTCCTCATCACTTCCTTCACCTTCTGGATGCTGATGAGCCTGCCCAGCATCTAGGCAGACGAGATGAGTTCAAGCCCAAGGCCTCTTGGCCCCAGATCAACTCCACTTTAGCGCCAAAAGCGCACCATATGAGGATAGGGTCTTGGAACCTTTTTTTAGGTATAATTGCTTTTACACTGAGGAATGTAAGGTATTTTGTTCTTGCATCGCCAAATCTAGAAGCGTAGATTTGAAACATGAATGGTGCTTACGTCCTCAACTGCTCACCTTGGTCCTCTTGTTCCCCGAGAGGGTAACGAGGCACGAGTAGCTTAAGAACGTACCTCCGAATCCCTCGAATTAACGCGAGGGTTTTTTGTATATATTTCCCACCTTTCTTCCCATGACACCTTTAGAATCAGCACCACAGTACGTTGGAGACATTGACGGTCATCCATATCCGCGACCTTTTCGCATTGCACTTCCTGATGGCTTGGATAACGAATCTCGCACGCTCTTAGAAGATCACCCAGCTATAGAGATTGTCGATGATCCAACTCAGGCACAGGCAATGGTTATTCGCAGTGTTACCAAGTTTCCAGGAAAAGAAAAACTATCTGGTAAGGATGAGGAAAAAGATTTTGAAGACCATCCTGATTTAATGTATATAGTTCGTAGTGGAGACGGTCACGATAATATTGATAAACCCGACGCAGCAAAGCACGGAGTTGCAACAGTCAATACTCCTGGCATCAGCTCTCGTGATGTAGCAACTCAGGCTACTGCATTTATCCTCGATTGGGCACGGCATACCACACGTGGAACACTTGGTCTCCAAGGACATGAATGGGAAAAGAAAAGACTCAAGCCACGAGAAATTGCCGATATGACATTGGGGATCATTGGGAATGGCAACATTGGCACTCAGACGAAGACCTTGGCAGGACCGTTCTTCAGAAAAACTATTTTCTACGATATAGACCCTAAAAAAAGCGATGCCAAAAGCTTCGAAGAGCTACTCGAGCAGTCGGATGTTGTTTGCATCCATGTGAATGGCAAAGCAGAAATTATGACTCCTGAAATGCTCTCAAAGATGAAACCTGATTCGTTACTTGTAAACACCTCACGTGGAAGCAATGTCAATAAGGAAGCACTTCTGGATAGAATGAATGAAAAGCATGGCATTACATATGCAACTGACGTTTTTTGGGGCGAACCACCCGACTTTGATAATCCTTATGCAGTAAAAAGAGGTGACAAAACAGTTACTGATATTATCGATCATCCCACACGCTTTATAGGGACACCACACATCTCTGCATCTCGCATTGGAAATCAACAAAATCTTGGAAGGGTTGCAGTAGCCCGTATATTAGAGTTCGCTGAACAGGGCACCATCAATCCTGATGATATCCTTGGGCATACATTCCCTGCAATCATCCTCGGTGAGAAGAAGACGGAGGGTGCACGAGTTATGTTCGTTCATGACAGCGAACCTGGCACACTCGGAGTCATCTCTGGAACATATGGTGACCATAATTTGAATATTGAAGACACCCGGACGACAGATGGTATGCCACTGCCTCAAGGCACAAAAGCTATTACTATGTTAGACATTGCCGGAGACCCGCAGAAAATTAACCGCGTTACACAAGAAATTGCAAATGGAATCGAAGCTGTTCGAAGTAGAGTTATGCTTTTCAGAAAAGTGACTGGCCAACAAGCTGTTACCTCTTTGTCGGCCGAAGCATCCCTTGCGCAACCAGATCCTCAGATGGAAGTGGATTCTCATCATCCTGCTCCAGAGTCACTTGAACCTGTAGGAGCTCACTGAAGTCTTCACTGGATTCAAATTTAAGTTGATGGCGCGCGTCACCAAAGTGATTGGCCAGATGTCCTGCGGACACCAGGTCGTCTGACTCATCACCACTCAACCACGCTTCATAGAATGTGCCATCCTCTGCTGGGGCAATGTTGAGTTGCATCGTGAGCGCGTAGGATCCGTTCTCAAATACATACGCTTGCGCAACACCATTCGCCGGCGTGTCCCCTACTCCGCTCATTGGCCCAAACGCAAACCACTCCTCCACTCCAAACTCCGGATGCACCGCTTTGCCATCCTGCGGCATAATCATCTGGATTGCTTCTTCGCCAATTGCGTCATCGTTATCCCCAACCGTTACTTTTTCGGAACAGGCTGTGAGAGCAAAGATAGGAAGAAGGAATGCTATGAGAAAGAGTTTGGTCATAGTAAAAGGGAATGAAGAGGCGACAGTATAATCCCCGAAGTTCCAAGTGCCAAGTCTGAACCGCAGATTACGCTGATTATAAATTGTCAGAATCACTGATGAAACGGATTTCACGGATTACACGGATTACTTAAAAATAATTTAACTTTTTCAGCATACATCAGTGGAATCTGCTTAATCAGAGTAATCCGCAATTCAGACAATTATCCAGGTTATTATTACCACAAATACCCCGGTGGTCTCGCTTTAATCTTTTCCCTCTCTAATTTTGAGAAATGATCCGCCTTTGCCGCCAGAACCTGATAGAGAGGGGCTTCTTTACGCGAGTGAATCTCTGAAAAGTGATTCGCGAGCTCTATCACCTCTTCCACATTGGACGAGAGTGCGATGAAGTGCGTATTATTCTCGATTGCATCCACAAATTCCTTCATGAGTGCCGTGTATTCGTTCTTCGTTTCTTCCAATTCTTCCCACCGATCTGCATCCATCAGAAGCTCCGATCTAGCACGGACGACAGAGAAATCGTTATACTTTCCTCCCAATTCATACGCAATCTGATAGACCTCCAGTCCTTCATCCACCTGTTTCAAAGACCTTAATATGTCTCCTAATCTCTTCCACGCCCTTGGGTCTTCTTTGTTCTCTTCAAAGTAATCCGATATCGCATCTTTTGCCTCTTCTAAGCGCCGTAAGTCGTACAATATTTTTGCTCGGCTTAAGTGTAAGTCTCTACTCATCCACTGATCCTTGGCTTGCTGGTACCAGTAAAGTGCCTTCTGTGTGTCTCCTCGAGCTTCTGCATGCCTCCCGAGGGATGACGTGACCATTCCCTGCGACTCTATTATTGCCACAACCAGCAACGTAGTGGCCAGAGTTACATCAAAGAACCGTACTAACTTTTTGTTCAACTTTGAACGAGCCACCCACTCAATATCTTGTGCAAGCATCCCGAGCATCATCCAGAAGAGGAGTGCAACCGCAACGAATTGGAGGTTAAAGTTGATCATACTATGCGCAAGGAGGCCTGTAAGACCCAGTACAAGAAAGAGTTGCTTGGAGTTCACTCGATGACGTACTGCCTTGAAAAGGATGGTCAGTACAATCACCAAAAATAGAAGTGCTGCAACCCATCCTCTCTCAGCTGCGTACTTCAGAATTACATTATGCGGATGGTCTGACGTCGCAAGCACACTTGTTTGCAGACGCGGTTGAACGAAGCGAAAACTGTACGGTCCCCAACCGGTCAACGGTTTCTCTGCGGAGAGGACCCACGCCTGATTCCAAAACTGACTGCGTTCTGACACCGATGATTTTCCCTCGTCGGCAGTAAACGTCACCTTCTCCTCCACAGATTGAACCGGAAAATATTGAGAGCGAACTGCATTGGCCGAAAAGAAGAGCCCAAGCGCAACGAGGAATGTGACAGAAGAATTGAGAAGTGCTTTCTTCCACGGAAGTGTTTTGGATTTCCAATGTGCGAATGTTACTAAGATGATCCAGAGAAGCACCTGCCCTACAAATGCAATCATCGCTCCGCGTGAGTACGTTAGTATCAGAAAACCAATGATAATACCCAATACGCAGAATCGAAGAACACTTAAGAAAATGAACTTCTCTCTTAGCGCCCACCACGCCGCAAGCGGCCACGCAAGCAATACATAGTCCGCCCATGCATTCGGCCAGTAGTCAGTATGGAAACGATAATCGAAGAACGTACCGACGAATCGATTCACCGGTTGAAAGAAGTAGACGAAGAGCCCTATGATTCCGGCGATAAGTAATGCGATTAGCAAGACATTGACGAGTCGCTCAAAGTAAGACTTCTCCCCTTCTTCGGCTCGTCTTCGCATAACCCAAAAGAAGATCAGTGCTAGTGATCCAGTCCTTAGCACTTCATCGAGTCCATAGTTGGCAGTTGATGACTTTAGGAAACTTAAGACTGTAAATCCTACGAACATCATCACTGCAAACCATAGGAGAGCAGGGATCGAATCTTCTTTGGGCCTCTTCCACCAATAAACATACGTACAGAACCACGCAAGTGCTGTGAGTAACCACGTTGCCTCCAAACTCTTTCCTCCTTTCCAAAAGAGGGCGAATGCTAAGAAGATAAGAACGCTTCTTTCACAGATCTTTCTCCAATCGTAACTCGGCATCTTCTCGAATAGGAACTCTGTGCATTTCTGCTGAAGAGGAAGTTGCATACTTGCATATGATTGCATATTTCTTTTGCATGTGCACCTTATCAACTTGCCAACACTGCTTCCTCAAGGATTTTCACTCTTTTTGGGAGTAGTTCGATTTCAACCTCATCGAGACGCTTATCAATCCCATCTATCTGCGTTGTGAGACTGCTGTGAACTCTCTCCATGTAGTCTCTGTTTTTTTGAATCTCAGAACGATTCTTTTGTACTTCAGAACGAACTTGATGGATATCTTCCGTAAGCATTCTCTGCATCGACCGCATATTATCGAGCAGTACAGCCGGAGTGATGTCATCATCTTTCTTGGACATGGGTAAGAAGGATAACCTTTCAGAACTATTTCTTCAAGCAGATACCACCTGTGTTTCATTGCATCAAAGCAGAGCTATCGTATACTTCCTTTGCTCCTGATTTGCCGATGTGGCGGCCAACCTTCGTCCGCCTTTGGCGGACTACGGTTGGCAAGAATTGGTAGACCTGCCTGCCGAAGTGCTTAACTTGCCGTGGTGGCGGAACTGGTAGACGCGCACGCTTCAGAAGCGTGTTCCCACAAGGGAGTGTGGGTTCGACTCCCACTCACGGCACCAATAAAACTTCGGCACGCAGGCAGGCGTGCATCCACCTCCGCTCTTCTCACAGAGTTCTCAGAGCTAAGGTGGACTAGCGCTTCAGAAACGTGTCTGTCCACCATAGCTCCAAAGGAGCGGAGGTGGATGGGCTCATGCCCGCTCGCCATCCGTAGCTTTAGCGAAGGATGGTGAGAGTTCAAGTCTCTCCATCGGCACCATTAAAAAATCCCCGCCCAGGCCCGAAAGGCCTAAGCAGGGAAAGCGCTGTGACGCCTCATCGTTTGCGAGGATTTTTGTTGCCATCAGCACCGAAGGCTCGGTCGATGAGCAGAATGGTAATCCTCAGCAGGACGATGACAATGAGGACAACAAGTATCCCCACAAAGATTCTCATGATTCCGCTCCTTTCCTCTTTCTCATCTGATCAATCATGAAACAGATAAGAAAGATAATCACCACTGGCAATACACGCACCAGAGATTCCAGAGGCGGCAAAGAAAATCCCGCCATGTGAATGCCCTGTTGCCTGCGCGCCCCCTCAGCTCGTTGCTTTTCTTGTTGAGCTCGCTGCTCCTTTTCGAAGCATTGCTGGTGCCAATCAATATGCGAACGAATCTGCATATCGATCTGATCAACGCGCTCACGAAGCCGAAGCAGGTTCATAGCGAGCTCGAGCTCACGCTCGGTCTTCTCTCTCTGCCCATCGTACGCCGGGTCGTAAGGCGGAGCTTCGACTCTAACGTCGGGCAGCCTCCTAACTCGATCCTGCGCAAGAACCTGAGAAGAAACCAAGCAAGCTGCAACAAACAAAATCCATTTCATCGATCCGTCTCCTTACAAGAAGTTCCTTGGAGGAAGATCCATTCTCCCCCCACAGCGCTGCTGTTCTCTCTACAAGAGAAAACAACGCATGAGGGGAAATAGCGGTGTATATAAAGAACGAATAAGCCGGAATATTTTAGCGTTTTGTCAAGATGTGTCAATTCTATATAAGATCTGTACTTGCATAAGATATCTAAGTACGTTATACTTATTTACGTATTTACTTACTATTTTACTTATGACCAGCAAAGTCGTGAAAAGCACAGTTCGTGGGCAAATCACTCTTCCTAAGCAATGGCGCGGCCATTTTGATACCGACAGTTACCTTGTGGAAATGCATGACGACAAACTCGTTATCATGCCTTTTAATTTGGAACTTGCTTCACAAGAAGAGGTCTTATTTGATGCCGATCGTGACAATGACGGCAAGGGCATAAGTCCGGATGACATCATCAAAACTCTCAAATCAATTGATAATGGATAAGATCGCGAAGATCCTCAAGGCTCTTTCCCCAAAGGAAAGGGAGGCGATGCTTCTGTTGATGCAACAGCTTAAGCAAGGTTACAAAAAGATCCCCGGTGTAAAACCTCTTAAAGGAAAGAACGGATATTTTCGGATACGAATGGGGCAGTATCGAATCATCTTTACTGTACATACCAAGTCAAAACAAACTGAAATCAGGCGGATTACGAGAAGAAATGAACAAACCTACAAAAACATTTGATAGGGCAGACAAGAACAGACTGACAAAATTCTTGACTATCTGAATTAGCACTCTAAAATGGCGACTGCTAATGTGGCTTCGCGGTACTGATGGCACATCATTTGCCTCATAAACATCCACTTATGCTGCGATACCGCTACGCCACCATTATCAGTCTTGCATTCTGTTATTCTCTTATTCTGTTACTCCTATCCCCATGTCAGACCTCCCCCAACTCGCAGTAAAGATCGAACCGCTTGGTGACCGCGTGGTTGTTATGCCGCTCGAGAAAGAACAAGTAACCGCTTCCGGCATTGTGATTCCGGATACCGCCTCCGGTGAAAAGCCGAGCGAAGGTGTGGTTCTCGCGGTTGGCAAAGGTGGAATCGGAAAGGATTGCGCAAATCCCTCAGACTTCCTGAAAGTCGGTGATAAAGTTCTCTTTGGCAAATACGCCGG
>JBDRFD010000065.1:0-7415 GCA_043819035.1 Patescibacteria group bacterium
GTGCTTGGACATTTGTTATTGTTTTCATAGGGAAAATCAGGGCAAAGAAGTAATTCTCTGTAACCTACCCATAGAGTGACAATATCCAATGATTTGACCTTGCTTTGTTTCATTTATTTTGACTAGTTATCCTTTGATCCAAAAAGGGCAAAAAAGGAAAAAAGGGCAAAAAAGGATTCCTCTATCCCTTTTTGCCCTATTTCCCTTTTTGCTTTTTATGTACGAAACTTTTCCCCCTTCCAACTGTGTTAGAGGCTGACTTTACTTATTCCCCCAACAATTCTATGTCCAAGAGAATAGTTGTTTCTATCATTACAAGTACATTACTTGTTACCACCGCCGCACCTGCACTTGCCTTTGGTTTTGGAAGAGGTCAGAAGTCTCTCGATGCTCTTCCCGATGAGCTCCAGCAGCAGATTGCTTCTTGTGAAGGGACAACCGAGGAAGTTCGCCAATGCCATAAAGATATTATGGAGCAATATCGGGAAGAGAATGGTCTGGAAGTAAGCGGAGGTTTCATGATGGGTCGCAAAATTCGCATGCATGGTCCAGGAATGATGAACCTTCCGGATGAAGTACAGGTACAACTTCAATCTTGTAAAGACAATAATGAGGATAAATCTGATGCTCGTGCATGTTCACAAGACGTATTGAATACATACAGGGAAGCAAATGGATTAGAGGCTTTGCCGTCTTTTAAAATGGGTTTTGGACGCAGAGGAGGTTTCCAAGGAGCAGGGATATTGCGTCTGGCACCTGATGAAGTGAAGGAAGAGCTTAAGGATTGTCAGGAACTTGAGACATGGGAGGAGGTTCGTTCCTGTGCACTCGAAGCACTCCAATAATGTAAAGAAGATTTGTAGGCCACGTCGCTCGCGAGCGACGTGGCAGGAAGGATAGAGCGCCGCAGGGGGCGCTCTTTTCTTTTCTTTAACTACGATCTACGTCAATGGCGATAGGCGTCTTTCCGATGTTTGATTTTGATGATGGTGATTATTTCAATTCGTTTCTTGAAGTAATAGATCACTCGGTACTTTCCAATACGTAATCTATAAAGATATTCTGTGTTTTGAAGTTTCTTGGAATTATGTGGTATAGGATTCAAACACAGCTTAAGGACTTCGGTACGGATATGTTGCCCGTTTTGCTTTGGTATTTTCCGAAAATCTTTTACTGTAGATCTTTTCCATCGTATGAGGTATTTCATAATTATTCATCAAGTAACTTACACAGTTCTTCTGTTGAAATTGTTTCTTCATCTTTTCTAGCTTCAATATCAATCATATCTTCAATTTCTTCAAGTGCATCCATCATACTTTCATACTGATCGATGGGTATCATTACACACTTTGGTTTTGAGTTAACGATCAAATAAACAGGGGCATCATCGGAAATGCTTTTAGAGCCGTGCTTTCTGATATCTTGGAGTGTAATAGTTTTCATGGTATTTGGAGAAGGAAACTGTAGTCTATTATATACTAAATATAGTACCAAATAAAGTACTATTTCAAGCTATTTTCAAGATGGATTCTAAGTTTTTGGCTAGCTTTACCACGATGGCTTGTACTATTTTTTTGATCTATAGTTAGTGCTGAGAATACACGATCTTGCCCCTCTGGCCGGAAGCATGCAGAGATGGGAAGGCCAGGCAAGTAATCGGCCTCCAACTCATCGGTAATCACTCCCTCGCACCGTCCTTCGAACGTGTGAAGATCTTCATTGTGATCTAAATAGGCGAGAGTGCAAACGAAGGCAGCACGTTTGTTCTTTTCGTATTTCATTCTCTTAAGGAAGTACTCAATCCATTCTTCATCACTAACTGCGGGCCCCGCTCCCCAACGACGTGTGTGGATTCCCAGTTCATCACTGAGTGCTTCTATGATGATGCCGGAATCATCGGCAATGGTCGGAATCTCTCCGGAAGCTTTATAGAAATGTTTTGCTTTTTGAATCGCATTCTCCTCAAAGCTTGAACCTGTTTCCTCAGGATCACTTTCAATACCCAGTGCTTTAGGATGAGTCAGATCTAGCTCGAGTCCGCTGAGGACTTCGGAGATTTCAATTATTTTGCCTTGGTTATTGGTTCCGATGAGGAGTTGCATAGTGAGAGCATAACAGAAGTTTTGTTTGTTGTTTTGTTTGACCTCTAAGACCTCACCCCCTGCCCCTCTCCTTTTCTCGCTCATTATAAGTGTTTCCAATTGAGTTCAAACATATCCCTTTTTCGTGGGAAAAGGAGAGGGGAGCTTCGCTGCACACGTATCGAAATCTGTGTAATGGAAGCTCACCTATCTTTCGCCAACATTTCAGCATTGCCTGCCATAGGTAAGTTATTCACTTGAAAAGCAGCTTAGCGAAGGAGAGAGGCCGGGGGTGAGGTCGCATGAAGAACAACACAGGAGAGGGGGGCTGTATGCTATTTGTTGTTAACTGTTAACTGCTAACTGTTGCTTGTCATATACACCTTCCTAGCTTTAGCCCCATCCGCGGGTCCTATGAGCCCCTTCTCTTCCATGATATCCAAAAGCCTGGCCGCTCTCGCATAGCCGACTTTGAGCTGACGTTGCAGGAGGCTTGCCGAGGCTCTGCCGGTTTGTTGCACCACGCGCACCGCATCGAAGAAGAGTTCATCTCCTCCGTTGTCATCCGCTTCCAGATCAATGTTTTGGTATGAAGCCGCAGGAATATCTGCCTGAAAGCTGTCTTCATCATCATCTACCATTCCAATTTGCTCTGTGATTTTGCCACCCCCTGCAATCTTCACGGCGTTAATAACACGCTCGGATTCTTTTGTGGAGATAAATATCCCCTGCACACGCATTGGTTTTGGTGTGAGTGCAGTCATGTAGAGCATATCGCCCTTCCCAAGGAGATCTTCTGCGCCCATAGAATCGATGATGGTGCGCGAGTCGATGGATGAGACGGTACGGAACGCAATGCGTGTGGGAATGTTTGCTTTGATGAGTCCTGTCACCACATCCACACTCGGGCGCTGTGTGGCGATGATCAAGTGCATGCCCGTCGCACGCGCCATCTGGGCGATTCGCACGATCATGGTTTCGGTATCACGCCGGTACTGCCGCATCATCAGATCGGCAAGTTCATCCACCACAAGCACGATCCGCGGAAGCACATTTTCTTCTTCCATTTGTTTTTCGTTGTATTCTTCCAGATTACGCACTCCCAGCTCAGAGAATCGATGGAGCCGGCGACCCATTTCTGCCACAACCCACCGGAAAGCCTGGAGCGCTTTCTCAGATTCTGTAATGACGGGGGTAAGTAGGTGTGGAATCCCATCGAACGGTACCAACTCCACACGCTTCGGATCAACCATAATGAATTTGAGTTCATGTGGAGCATTTTGATACAGCAGAGAAACAAGAAACGTATTCATGCAGATCGACTTCCCGGAACCTGTGGCACCTGCGATGAGAAGGTGAGGCATGCCTGCGAGGTCCTCGACCACGGCATCACCGGAGACATCGCGGCCAAGCGGGAGCGTAAGAGACGATGTGCTCTGGACAAATTCAGGACTTTCGAGGATTTCCCTCAAATGTACAAGTGTTCTCTTCTTGTTCGGCATCTCGATTCCCACAAGGGCTTTGCCCGGAATGGGGGCCTCGATGCGCAGGCAGGGTGCTTCCAGTGCAAGCGCGAGATCATCTTTCATGTTAGCGATGCGGCTTAATTTTATGCCTTCTGAGGGCTGCAGCGTAAATTGCGTCACGGTCGGCCCCGGGCGCGCATCACGAACCGTCACTTCAATTTCAAATTCACCCAATTTTTCTTCAATGAGTCTTGCCTGCTTCTTGAGTTCCTCATCGTCGACAGTCAGCTCACTATGTGCGCTATCCAGCAGATCAAAAGAAGGGAAGGTCCATTCTTCGAAGCGGGTATCCTGCATCTTTAGCGTATCTTGCATCTTTTCTTTGATGTTCTTCTTTGCCTTCTCTTTGGCAACCTTTTTGGCGAAGGCAGGACGGATGATGTTGAGTTCCGGCTCTTCTTCATCCTCGTACTCCTCATCTTCATCATCACTTTCTGCATATTTCTGATCTTCTTCGTTCTCATCTTCATATTCTTCTGCATCTTCATCTCTTACTCGATGCTTAACTCTAAGCTTCTTCCTCTGTGGAAGTTTGATGAGCGAAACGGTTCCTCGTGCAATTGCACCGAGATCTGGTTCAAATGCTACAAAGACTCCTATTAAAAAGACAGCGCTGAGGACCGTGTACCCGACCGCGCGTGTGGTGAAGAGGACGAAGGGCAGACTTACGGTGAATCCGATAGCGCCTGCCAGCTCGTCGCGCATCGGAGCCAAGTCTTCAAGTGGCGCACGCATGTGCATGACACCAAGAAAAGCAAGGAAACAGAGCAGTAGCCCCACCGATCTCTTTGCCTCGAAAAAGTTCTCGGCTGCAAACCAGTGCAGTACTCCGGATCCAATAAGGAATAGCGGGAATATCATGCCCCACCTTCCGAAGAAGAAAGTGAGAAAGGTATTCAGAGAGTTGCCAATAGGACCTGCTTGCTCACGAAGTGCCAAGAGAACCAGGACTCCGAATCCTATTTGAACGATTCCGCTGATGTGCCGCACGGTATTCTCACTTAAATCAAGCGCAGGGGATTTCCTGCTTCTCGAACTGCGCCTACGGGCTTTTCGTCGGGGCATCAGGGTCTTTATAGCACTTTTTTGTCTGGATGGGAATTTTTTAGCGCAGTGCTTCAACGAGTTCAGCATAAATAGCGCAGTAGCGCAGTATGTGTTATAGTTATTCGCTATGGCAAAACTTGTTTCAAAAGGCTCTTATGAGGATCTTATTGTGTGGCAGAAAGCTATGGATTTGGTGGATGTTGTGATTGTATTGACTGATCAGTATCCCAAAGAACATCTTTATGGACTTGTTCAGCAAACAAGAAACTCTGCGATTTCAATACCTTCAAATATTGCTGCAGGAAGAAGGAAAGGTTATAAGGCAGAATTTAAGCGGTTTCTTTCCATAGCTTATGGTTCTGGAGCTGAACTGGAGACGCAGATTAAAATTGCCAAAAGGCAAACCTTTGGAAAAAATCTTGATTTCTAAAAAGTAGATTCGCTACTAGATGATGTTATGAGAATGTTGAATGTTATGCTACGGAAATGACAATTAGCGCAGTAGGTTGTAGCGCAGTAGAGGAATCCGGTGCATGTACTGCGCTACTGCGCTATTCTCTGTAGTTGTAGCTATATGGTACCATTCCAAAGTGAAAGTTCTAATATTCGGATCACGAGGCTATTTAGGGACGTACTTTAAGAAAGCGTACCCGGAAGCGGCAACTCCAAGCATTGATATTGCACATACAAGCGGTGTGGCTCAAGTTCTTGATGAATGCAAGCCAGATGTCGTCATCAATGCTGCAGGGAAAACTGGTCGGCCCAACGTTGACTGGTGCGAGGATCATAAGCTCGAAACAATCTCCAGTAACGTGACTGGTCCACTTGTTCTATTAAATGAGTGTGCAAAAAGGAATATTTACTGGGTGCACTTAGGATCAGGATGTATTTACTCAGGTGATAATGGTGGTAAAGGATTCAGTGAAGAAGATCTCCCGAATTTTTCTGGGAGCTTCTATGCACGAAGCAAAGCGTGGATTGATCAGGTCCTAAAGGAGTTTCCGGTTTTGGTGTTGCGACTGCGCATGCCTTTTGATGGAACAAGTGAGCCACGCAACCTGATTACCAAGATAAAAAACTACGAACGCGTTCTGGATGTGCAAAATTCCATCACCTACATTCCGGATTTTCTTGAAGTTGCGAAAGCATTGATTGAGAAAAAAGCGACTGGACTCTATAACACGGTCAATCCAGGGACGATTTCTCCTTATGAAATTATGGAGATGTACAAGGAGATTGTGGATCAAACGCATGAGTTCGATCGTCTCACGCTCGAAGAGCTTCCTGATGTAACCAAGGCAGGCCGGTCTAATTGTGCCCTCGATTCCGGTAAGCTACAGGGGGAGGGGATTACCATGAAACCGGTTAAAGAAGCGGTGGAGGAGGCTTTGGGAGCCATCAAAAAGTAGATTCTTATACGGTTGCATTACACGGATGCTTCACTATGATGCTTTTCAATATTACCCCAATTTCTATGAGTGAAGCACAGTCTATGGAAAGCATGGTTTGCGGTCTGCAGGATGGTTGCTGCAATGCAGGAGG
The DNA here is from genome assembly GCA_043819035.1 of Patescibacteria group bacterium. Taxonomy (GTDB): domain Bacteria; phylum Patescibacteriota; class Gracilibacteria; order Peribacterales; family Peribacteraceae; genus UBA2144. The sequence continues at coordinate 6,197 of JBDRFD010000065.1, forward strand.
AGAAATCGTGAGCGGAGGCACGTTTGATGAAGCTGAGTGTGATCAGCTTTCTAATATTTCGTGGCAACAGGAATCTGTTCAAATTGAATTTTCCGAGCTAGATGGTCCTCGCGGCAGACTTTTGGAACAGCCAGGCGTTTATGGAGCTTATCTCCATCCAAAAGGTGAAGGACGAGTTATGAGAGTGTTGTGTGATACTGGAACCGATGTGCGCAGTGTACTCGAAAGTTCAGGATTTACTGTGGAGTCGCTCGAGGAATCAGAAGTAGTGTAGATGATCTCTGGTGGGTCGGGAGGGATCCTTCGACTCCGCCTCAGGACAAGTTTAAACTAGATGGCTTGCCATGAGCGAGTCCGCCGAAGGCGGACGAGTCGAATGGTGGGCAGTGGGGTCAATGTTCGAAGCGGGAACCTGTAATAGATTACTACTTGTTCGCATTTGAAACTCCAATTTCAAGGATGGACAAGCGATGTAGAATGTATCGTAGTTTGGCTCAATCAAAGAAATAAACATAAATGACTATCTATCATCAAACAGATATTGAATACACACACAAGACATTTGATATTATAGACATATGCTATTTGATCATCATAAAGATTGGTCTCGCCATAAAACGATTAACTTAGATCACAAACATATTGATTTAAGCCCATTCAAATACAGCGTGTATCAGGGTGTGCTTTGGGCAGAAAACAAGGAGGAACTGATAATAAGCGATGAAAAAACAAGTTGGAGTCCAACATCTTTAAAATCATTGGATTTAGATAAATTTCCATTAATTAAAGACTTCTATATCGAAATGCACACATCTTTTTCTGTGTATGATGGAACATCAAGAGATAAAGAAGAAATCTCTATTCATTTTCGTAGTAGGGATCATGGTGTTTTGTTCACAACTTCAGACTACATGACGCATTATCTCAATCCAACAAACACATCTATACCGAGTGGTACGATTGAAAAACCGTATCATGATAGTGATCAATCATACAACGTTGTAATTTTCCATAACAACGATCATGTTTATATGTTGTCAGGTAATGATGATGAACACGATAATCTGTATTCAAACTGGTTTAAAGTTCCTAAAGAGACATATGCAACTGCATGGCTCAATGTAAAGAAGTGGGCAAAGATAAGGTTGACCGATGTACCCTCGACATTTCTGGGGCTTTAAAAAAAATGGTGGTGCGGACTCTATGACGTTCGAACTGA
>JBDRFD010000066.1:0-5051 GCA_043819035.1 Patescibacteria group bacterium
ATTCCAAGGTTTAAAAGTTCCAGAGGTTTTGCTCAACGGTAATCATGCGGAGATAGAGAAGTGGAGACGGAGTAAAATTGACAATTGACAATTGACAATTTCGTTTATGTTTGAAGCTTTGGTCCAAGAATTGGCAGAAAAAGGATCAGTTCGATTCTACGTCCGTGCTGTTCCAAATGCGCCACAGACGAAAGTGCTAGAAGTCATGGATGATGAAAGTGTTAAGATTGCCGTGGCGGCAAAGCCCGAGAAGGGGAAGGCGAATCGGGAACTTGTGAAGTTTTTGGCGAAGGAGTTTGGGGTTAACGTAGGTAACATCGAGATTGTTTCTGGAAAAATTGCTCGTATGAAGCTCATCTCAATCCGTAAAAAGATTGCTGGTGTCATTGAAATGTGAGTTCAGTAGTAAAGTATTTGCGCAAATACTTAAATAGTTGGAGTTAGAGATATGGGGACTATTCGCACGAATAGTACAATAGTTTATTTTGATAGGCTTACTTGATCTTCTCCTCAATCATCCCCCTCAGATCTGCATAATAAGGAAGCCCCAAATTCCTCTCTCCATTCAGGAAGAAAGTAGGTACCAGAGTCACTCCCAAGCTCTGTGCCCACGCTCGTTGCTGTTTGAGGATGAGTTGAATTTCTTCGCTTGCCATGCAGGTATCGAACTCTTCCAAATCAAGTTCCAGATCCTCGGCATAATGATGCGGTTCGAGGCGTTCTTTATCCAGAAGTTCCGACAGAGTCGCATGCATCTGTATTCCTTTGCCTTGCATCGCAGAGCAGAGGAGACCTGCCGCGGCCGCTTCGGACTGGGGGTATTTCTTCAACGGCAGAATGACCACCTGGAATCGGAGCAACCCCGGCTCGATGAAGTCCCTGAGGAGGAGTGGGAAGAGATCTTGCTGAAACTCGCGCGCGTAGCGTGCGTGATGTTCGGTGAAGAGGAGGAGTGTAACGGGCGCATCACGTTTGCCAATATCAATAACGCCTGTGACGAGCAACCGTTCTGCCAGTGCCCCTGTTCCACTCAGTAGTTCTACGATATTACCTCTGTCAGTTTCTTCTGACCGCTCTTCTGGTGGAAAAGGAGGAAGTGTTTCCGGCTGGCTCTGCGAAGGTGGTTGAGGCACACATCCTGCTAAACCCAAGCAAATGGCCGGTACGAGCAAAGTATTCCAACGCATTGCCAGCACTATACTGGAAGCTGCGCGCGAGAGACAGTAGAGCTACCATAGGGGGGTGGAGCGAAAGACCGTCACTCTTCTCGGGGTTCGAATTGATGCCGTCACGTCACGGCAAGCTGTTGAGCTGATGCTCAATATGTTGGAATCCGGGCACTTAAAACGCTTCTTTCATGCGGGAGGACAACATCATGTGATGACGCCGAACAGTGAGATGTTGGTGGAGGCGAGCCATAATCGGCAGTTTAGAAAAGTATTGAATGAAACAAGTTTGAATGTCCCCGATAGTGTCGGTCTTTTGCACATGGCTCGGTTTACGGGACAGAAACTTCCTGAGCGTGTGGCCGGTGTGGATACGGTGAGAACGCTCTGCCGGAAGTTGAGTAGGCATCATCCTGTATTCCTATTGGGTGCCGGTGAAGGTATCGCGGAAAAAGCTGCAAAGGAACTTAAAAAAATGAATACGCAGTTGCAGGTTGTTGGGATGCATTCCGGCAGTCCGCGTGATGAGGATGCTGAGGAGATCATTAATAAGATTAAAGAGGCAAAACCTCATTTATTGCTCGTCGCATTTGGAGCACCTGCTCAGGACATTTGGATTCATAAGCATTTAAAAGGACTTCCAAGCGTGCGGGTTGCGATTGGTGTTGGAGGAACGTTTGACTTTCTAGCAGGGAAACAGAAGCGAGCACCTTTGTGGATGAGGACGGTTGGGTTGGAGTGGCTGGGGAGATTAGTACGGGAACCGAAAAGAATTGGGAGAATTTTTAGAGCTGTGGTTGTTTTTCCGATGTTGGTGCTTTTTCGTAAGAAGAAATTATAACAATGGATGGATAGTTGAATGATTAAATGATTGAATGGTTGGATGGCTGGATGGTTGAATGGTTGCTAAAGAGGCAGCATATTTGGTGATAGTAAACATGCAATCCAAGTTTGGGATTCGCTTGCGAGCCATCCGACCATCCAACCATCCAATTTCTCAACCATCCAATTCCTATTCCCTCATCTCCTCAACCGACGACACAAACCACTCATGCTCACCTTTCTTGAGAATCACAAGCTTTGGTCCATTCTTCGTTTCTGCGAGGTAGTGACGTTCATCCCCTTTATCCCTGAGTATTTCTGCTGATGTGATTTCTTCTTCGGGGAGCAGTACGTAAATCGCCACATCGGGTTTTTCTGTAAGAGCTGCAGAGAAGTTATACGATGCGCGGCCGAGTGTCGCCATGATTGCTACAAAGAGCATGCTCCCAAGAAGCGCCCAGAACATGGTATGTGTGTAGCGCTTGCGGGAGATGCGGTGGATTTCCATTTCCTATTATTATAGCACTCTGGGGTTATTTTGGGTAGGCCTGTTTGACAGAGATTAGCGCAGTAGCGCAGTAGCGCAGTACCAGATCGGATGTTTGTACTGCGCTACAATCCTACTGCGCTAAATCGTAATGTGATACTTTATCCACGCATGCCTCGTTGTGCCCTCATCATCATCGACGGTTTCGGAGTAGCCCCACCCGGTCCGGGCAATGCTCGTTCTTTGTCTAAGCTGCCAAACATCACGCGTCTTGAGAACGAAGTCCCCAATGTGATCATAGAAGCTGCGGGAAACGCAGCAGGTTTGCCGGAGGGGCAACAGGGAGCCAGTGAACCTGGGCATTTGACCATTGGGGCAGGCAGGATTGTCTGGCAGCCACTGGAGGAGATTGACCATGAAATCACTTCAGGCAAGTTTTATAAAAACAAGGTTCTGGTTGATGCATGTAAGCGTGCATCGGAAAAGGGAGTAACTCTTCACTTAATGGGAATTTATTCATATGGAGGAGTTCATGGGCACAACGATCACTGGTTTGCATTAATCGAGCTTGCGGAGAAACTTGGAGTCGAGGACATCCGTCTTCATCTCATCGGTGATGGGCGAGATGTTCCCAAGCAGCAGTTCTCGGAAGATTATTCGAAGCTTAAAAACTTTCTTAAAGATCATTCAATTGCAAGGTCCGTATCACTAGTCGGCCGTTACTATGCAATGGACCGGGATAAGCAATTCGCCGAACGAACAAAACTTGCTTACGATCTATACACTCAAGGCATTGGGGATAAAGTTGATGATTTAGTTGATGGTGCGCAGGCTTGGTACGAAAAAGCTCCGGAAAAACAGAAGACCGACTATTACATTAAGCCGCTCAAAACAAAGGATTTCGAACCAATGAAACCGGATGACATCGTCATAGGCGTCAACTTCCGAACCGACAGAATGTTTCAAATTATCGAAGCGCTTGAACAGGAAGACTTCCAAGAGTTTAAGCGGCCAATTCGCGTCAGAGACGTCGTCTGTATGGGGCCTTACAGCGACCATCTTCCCGTTGCGTACCCGATGCGACTCATCAAAAACGGGCTCGTGGAGGTCGTTTCCAATGCTGGGAAGAAGATTCTTAAAATTGCTGAGACGGACAAGTGGGCGCATACAACCTTTTTCTTTAACGGCCAGCGCAAGGAGCCTTTTCCGGGCGAAGACCAAATACTAATCGATTCACCAAAAGTCCCCAACTTCGCAAGTGCACCCAAGATGAGTGCGAACGAACTTACCGATCGGTTGATCAAAGAAGTGGAGAGCGAGAAGTACGATTTGATTGTAGTGAATTACGCTAACTGTGATCTGGTTGGGCATGGTGCAAACATTGATGCTGCAATAATTGCATGTGAAACGATTGACCGAAACTTAGGTCGTGTAATTCCAGTTCTCGATGAACATGGATATGAATGGATTGTGACTGCAGATCACGGAAATGTGGAAGAGATGCTCCTACCTGATGGCAGCATTTCGCCGAGCCATTCTGCGAATCCCGTGCAGACGTTTGTGAAGTCTGGGAAGTATCCAACTATGGAATCGTTGAAAAGCTGTAAAGGACTTAAAGATCTTGCTACGATGTGTTTGAAGATTATGGAGTTGGAGGTTCCTAAAGAGATGAGATAGTGTTTTTTATAAATCTTCTGAAGATGAAGATTCCTTAGAGGTTGCCTTCTCGCTGGGGTCGCCCTCTATCACAAGTTTGATTTTGACTCCCTGGCCACTTACTTCACTAGTGATTCTCTCAATATCCTCACGTGATCCGATTAAATCAAATGATGTCTTCCCCATTACATGTGGGACAAATTCGCTGAGCTTCCCCCTCATCTCGTCAGTAACAAGCTGACAAGCTCGATCGAATTGGTTATTGTCGACTGTCCATGTTGCATGTACTTCTGGCATGTCTAGTGGTGAAAGGATGGAAGGCTACAAATAACAAGAGTTGCTGTCAATTAGATTTACTAATCAATCCTGAGATGGAGGATTCTTGGAAGATGCAGTGAAAATTCTATGGTTTCACGTAGCGGAAGATCGCGATCTTCCGCTACGGTATGCGAGACATGGATGAAATAACCTATCTCTCCTCAGCGTTCTACGAGGACATGGAAGCCCAGTCCGATCCGCACGTCCATCTGATCCTGATTGCGACCAAGCCCGACATCATCAAGCAGGTTCCCTTATATAAGGAACTCAAGAAGCGCGGGCATCTGGTCCTCCTTGGCCACACCGGTCAGCATTACGACGAAAACTTAAGCGGAGGAATGCTTAAAGAGTTTGGAGTCGAGCCGGACTTCAATTTGAACGTCAGAGGACAGATGCATGAGATTGTGAGTCAGATAATAGGAAGACTTGGTTATGTCATTGGTGAACTCAAGGAAAGAGGAAAGATCGTCATACCTTATATCCATGGTGATACGACTACAGCTATGGCTGCGGGCAACGCGGGGTATTGTCATGGATTCGCATCCGTCCACGTTGAAGCTGGTATTCGAACACTGACGCCTGCTTATAAGAGGTCAGTGATG
>JBDRFD010000067.1:0-15000 GCA_043819035.1 Patescibacteria group bacterium
CTCTTGCGGCTCAAAAAGAAATCTCTGATCGCAGACATCGTCACCGTACTCAAGGAAACTTTATCCTTTTCCTCTTCTACGTTTTCAGTTTCCCGTTTTCCATTTTCCGCTTCCCTCTCCCACATCATCTCAAACATAGCCCTCTCAGACTGCGCAAGCTCGGGGTACCGGAGGAAACAGGCACTCTGGTCCTCGTGATTGAAGCATACGACCGTGTCGCCCGCGATCACCTTTTCGAATGTCACCGGGAACTGCGCCTCGGGGACGAGGACGGTCTTGCGGTATTCGAAGGGATCGCGCGATTGGTAGCGCTTGCCCAGATGCGTATCGGGCGCAAGTACGCGCGAGAAGAGAGAGCGCTTGTGGCGCTGCCGGAAGTGCTGGACGCGAAAGTCCCGCAGCGGGTCGTCTTCTTCGCGGCAACTCACCGGCACATAAAAAAGAAGCTCCTTCTGTGCAAGAGTAAGGAGCTTTCCGTAGGCCTTGATAATGCCCTCCTGCCCATCAAAGTGTTCCATCTCCGGGCGCGCCTGATCTACTTTAAGCGCGGAGATAAAGGATTCAAAATCCTGCTCCTTGCGGTGTAGCTCTTTGTGCTTCTTCTCCATGTCCTCCTTCATCCAGGCTTGTATCGCTCCCAGGGATCCGACGGTGTACTTGGTGGTGTCATTGATTATCCCTCTGGAAACGATCCCCTTGGTGATGAGTTTTCTGGTTGCCTGATCCAGAACACCGGTGCTTTTTCCGGTCTTGGAAGCCAGCTCCCTAAGCGTCATGGCGGATCCCTCCATAAGCTTCCTCAGGACCATAATTTCGGTCGGATTGAAGCCGCCTTCTATTAAATACGCCTCTACACTGTTAGGTAGACTGTTCACAATAGAATGGTGGAAATGAAGCACATATATTGAAGATCAGAAGCTTCCTCTTCCCGCCTGTCCTGAGCACAGTCGAAGGGCACGGCGAAGCGAGAGCGATGTGCCCCAAAAAAGGCTACAGGAAGCATATTTCCGCCGTTCGTATCGCGAAGGCGTGTCATGCAACTCAATACTCTACACCATTTTTTTATGATGTAAAGTGGTTTTTTGTAATGTTTTTGGTGGGGAGGACCTCACCCCCGACCCCTGCTATTGCCTCCACCCCCAGCCCCTCCTCCACGGGAGGAGGGGAGCTTCGTTAAGTATGCTTCCAAATTTTTCTGGGGGCATTTCCAATGTGACGGATGACATTGTAGTTACTGAATCGTATTGTTGTTATTCTTCATTCACCAAAGAAATATTTATGTCATTCTTGTTCATTTATTCTTTTTCTTAATAATCGTCTCCTTATTCTCCCCTTCCTCCTGCCTGCCGCGCCGTAGCCCAGAGGCGAAGGCTGGTGGAGGAAGGGGTCGGGGGATGAAGGTAAACCCCGAAGGAAGGGGCCGGGGGATGGAGGTAAACCCCGGAGGAAGGGGTCGGGGGTGGAGGAATTTTATAAAGAAACAACCAAAAACAATTGTTACCAAGACAGTGTTAAAAAAACGCCGGAACGGTAGAACCTATTGAAGTCGCTCCCGCATAGCGGGAGGCTTAGTGGACGTGGTTATTTTCCGAGTGAATTACTTTACCTATGGCAATGTTGAAATACTGGCGAAGGCGGGGGGAGATGACCTCACCCCCGACCCCTCTCCTTCGCTGAGCTGCTTTTCGAGTAAATTACTTTGCCTATGGCAATGCTGAAATGTTGGCGAAGGCGAGGGGAGCTTCCATTACACATATTTCGATACGTGTGCAGCGAAGCTCCCCTCTCTTTTTCCCACGAAAAAAGGATATGTTTTAACTCAATTGGAAACACTTATAATGAGTGAGAAAAGGAGAGGGGTCGGGGGTGAGGTCGTGGGTGAGGCCGGGGGGTGAGGTCGTGGGTGAGGTCGTGGGTGAGGCCGGGGGTGAGGCCGGGGGTGAGGTCTCGAGGTCAAACAACACAAAAAACAGCCCATCCCGTTACCAGGATGGGCTGTGAGCTGATCGTTCTCGACCGGTTTACCAACTGTACGTAATCTCGCCTCCACTCATGTCTCCACTTGGGGCTCCAGAATCGGCAAGGAATATCTTTCCGATGAGCAGGACAAGGGGAATGCCGAAGGCGGTAGATATGGAAAGCATACCGAGGTTAATACGCAAATCGCTTTCCAATGGCAACATGCACGCAACAGCGAATACTGATATCAGCAAGCCGTAGACTACCCACCAACTGCGAAGTACTGCACGTAGAATCCATCCAGCGAGTCCCATGACTATACAATATTCAAACATCTCAAAGTCCTCCTAAGTTAAGGGGCACATTAACAACCGAAATTGTGAACGATCAAGGAATCATTCTATTCCCTTTGAGCTCTTTTGCAATGAAATTCCCTACTCCCCCACCACCTCCTCATACACCTCCTTACTTATCAGTCCATTCTTCTGGAGCCTCTTAGCATCCTGCTCAAGCGTGCACATGCCCGCTTCTCCGCCTGATTGAAGAACCGAACTGAGCTCCTGAAGGCGATTCTCGCGGATGATGTTGCCGACCGCCGGTGTGTTTACAAGGCATTCCCTCAGGGCCGTGCGGCCGCCGCCTTCCTTGGGCAGAAGACGTTGAGCTAAGACCGCCTTTAGTGAGAGCGAGAGCTGCGTGCGGATCTGTTGCTGCTGATGGGATGGGAATACGTCGATAATACGATCGATTGCCTGCACCGCATTGGGCGTGTGCAGTGTGGCAAGGATCAGGTGCCCTGTTTCAGCAAGCGTAAGAGCCGCTGCAATTGTTTCCAGGTCGCGCATCTCTCCCACCATCACAATGTTTGGATCCTGCCTCAGCACGCGCTTGAGCGCTTCTCCAAACAAAAGAAAATCGTCTCCCAACTGACGTTGGCGAATGACGCTCTTGCCTTTGGGGAATATGAACTCAATCGGGTCTTCCATCGTCACGATGCTCTCGGAGCGCTCATTATTAATATGCTGAATTATCGAGGCCATCGTGGTGGACTTACCGGCTCCCGTGGGTCCCGTGAAGAGGATGAGCCCTTCTGTGAGCCCGCACATGCCTTTCATGTTTTCGGTGAATCCAATCTCATCGAGAGTCGGGATTTTTGTGGGAATCAAACGTGCTGTGAGACCGGCATTCCCACGCTCGAAGTGACAGTTGACCCTCAGGCGCAGTCCGCCCTTGAGTCCATACGACACATCAATCTCACGCTTCTCCCGAAGCCTCTTCAAATTCTCCACTCCCAATACTGTCTTAACAAATTCTTCGGCAGAGCTCTGTGTGATTTCCGTATCCCCCTGTGGAAGGAGCTCTCCGTCTACACGAAAGATCGGCGGATGCCCCACCACGATATGCACATCCGAAGCACCTGCTTCGTGTGCCCTGCTAAAGACGGTATCGGGATTCAAAGCCATCGGATCATTATAGCTTATTTTGGCTTTCTTGAAAAGAATTTGGGCGTTGGGGATTGAATGGCTGGATGGTTGGATGGTTGGATGGCTCTAAAGAGGCAGCGAATCTGAGAATCGCTTGCGAACCATTTAGCCATCCAACCATCCAGCCATTTAGTCACTCATACAGATAATTGCTATCTATCTGGTATCATGTTATAATAGATACATGAACAAATCCCACTCACTGATTGAAAAGTGTCACAGAGTCTACAAACATACGGTCGAAAATCCCCATCCGGTGATTCATTCCATACTCATTGGAACCGCGGTTGTCCTCTTCTGGCGCGGGATGTGGGGAGTTCTGGATCTGTATCTCTTCCCGGAAAACGAAGCACTAAGCTTCATCACATCCATCATGCTTGGAATACTCATTCTCCTCATACATGACGGACTAAGGAAGATTGATGAGCTCAGCTAATTCTATTCAAATTGTATATTGAGAGAATGACTTCTCTCGTGGAATCTGAATACGGAATACGGAACTAGAAATTCGCATCGTTCTTTTTTTTCCTAATTCCGGATTCCTAATTCCGGATTCCGTACTTTCGCTTTTCTAATAATGACGAATGTATCCTGAGGAGGATTATTCATCCTCCTCCCTGCACAACCTAACTGTCATATTCGCAATTTTCTCTACAATCACCTCATCCAGCCCCAGATCAACAGATTCCTCTATCCACATCGAAATGATTTCCGTTTCCACTTCCCGCGAATCGAGTCCTTCATCGCGAATCCTTGCTTCCACGCAAAGTTGAACACGCTCAACAAGAAGCTTAAGGATCTGCTGATCGAGCTTCTCCAGTTGCAGCCGGGTATCTGTCATTGTAATCATAAGCAGGCGGAAGGAGATGGTCGTAACTTCGCTGAGGAATCGTGAGAATGCAATTGCGAAATTTCAAAATTGTAAACTTATATATTGCTTTCAAGTGAATCGTTCAAAAACTATGAAAGATATCTTCCACGCAATCTCGTGCTCCGAAGCCATTAGCAACAGACTTCGTCATCCAACATCATCACCAACAATCGGAATTATTATTGGCGAAGGAGTATAACCATGTGAAGTTTTCTAGTTACAAAAGGAATCGCCGCAGCCCGGAGGGCTGCTGCTGGGTTTGAAAAATAAACAAATACCCAGCAGCGGCCGTCCCCGGCCACGGCGATTGTATCTGAGCTTAAAAAAAACATTTCTCGTGAAACGAGGCAGAGGGGTCCACCACCACCCAAAGGTGCCCTACAGGGTACTACCCCCTCCTCCACCAGCCTTCGCCTTTGGGCTACGGCGCGGCAGGCAGGAGGAGGGGAACTCTGTTAAAGATGGAACAAATCTCAATACTCCAATAGCGAAGCTCCCCTTTCCTCCCGTGGAGGAAGGGGCCGGGGGAGGGAGGTAAACCCCGGAGGAAAGGGGACAGGGGGATGGAGGTAAACCCCGGAGGAAGGGGCCGGGGGATGGAGGTATTAAGAAGCAAAAAATCTTTTTTGCCCGTCCTCCGCAGTAGCAGCACTCACTTGAGTGCAACATAACTTACTTTCGTTTCACTAAATGTATGAGCTGCTGCTACGGAGGATGGAGTTCTTTTTTCCATCAAGGGAAAAAAGAACACATAAGAGTATCTCCAATAAAACCTCCAATTCCGCTATCCTATCCACATGAACAAAGCAGACGCCAAAAAGCGGATCGAGAAGCTGCGAGAAGAAATCTGGCGCCTGAATAAGGCTTATTTTATCGAAGACAAATCTGATTTTTCTGAAGATGTGCGTGATGCTCTCAAGAAAGAACTGATTGACCTCGAAACTGAATTCCCGGACCTCATTACCTCCGACTCCCCCACCCAACGAGTCGGTGCGCCGCTGGATGGAAGGCTCCCCAAGGTGAAACACTTAACACCCAAAGAATCGCTGTCGGATGCCTTCTCGCACACTGAATTAGAAGACTGGATCGACCAGATGCATCGCGCGTTGGGGAAAGAACAACTTTCGTTCGATATTCTCTGTGAACTCAAAATCGATGGACTGAATATTTCACTTGTGTATGAAAAAAAGAATGACCGTTTTGAGCTCACGCGCGGACTTACACGCGGAAACGGAATTGAGGGGGAAGATGTGACGCACACTGTCCGGACGATTCAGGCGCTGCCACTCTCATTCGAACTTCCCAAAGGAGCCAAAGCGCCGAATGTCCTCGAGATCTCCGGCGAGGTCTACATGACAAAAGCAGCGCTGAAGAAACTCAATAAAGATCTGCCGAAGTCCGACCGGTTCGCAAATCCCCGTAACGCAGCCGCCGGTTCCGTGCGGCAACTTGATCCAAAGGTGACTGCCGAGAGGGATTTAAAAATATTCTGCTACGGGCTCAATACACAGGCTGATGATGATATGGGCTTAAAGACACAAAAAGAACTTATGGAATTCCTGCAGAAGATTGTGCCGGTGAATAAAGAGTTCACACTCGTTAAAACTCTCAAGGAAGCTGAGAAGTTGTATGAAAGTTTTCAGAAGAAACGTAACTCTCTCCCGTACGACATCGACGGGCTCGTGCTCAAGGTCAATGACCGACGCATGCAGCACGATCTTGGTTCGACTGCGAAGGCTCCCCGCTGGGCACGCGCCTACAAGTTCCCCGCCGAGCAGAAAACAGCTCAGATACTGGATATCGGGCTGCAGGTCGGTCGAACGGGTGCCATTACACCGGTTGCAATTCTTACACCCACGCAGCTCGCGGGGACGACGGTCACGCGCGCAACACTGCACAATGCAGATGAAATCGAGCGGCTGGATGTACGCATTGGAGACACGGTGATCCTGCAGAAAGCGGGCGATATCATTCCGGAAGTGGTGGAAGTGATGAAGAACCTGCGTCCGAAGAGCGCGAAGTCTTTCCACTTCCCCAGGCACTGTCCGAGCTGCGGGAAAGATTTAGTGCGACCTGAGGGGGAAGCGGTACATCGATGTTCAAACTCCAAGTGTTCCGCCATACGACAAGAGCATATCGAGCATTTAGTTTCGCGATACGCCTTCAATATCGAGGGTCTGGGAAAAGAAACGATTGAAGTGCTGATCAATCAAGGCTTGGTTTCTGACCTTGCAGACATTTTCTTCCTGACACAGGAAGACCTGATCTCTCTCCCGCTCTTTAAAGAGAAGAAGACGGAGAATGTGCTCACATCGATTGAAGATGCCAAGCTTGTGGAACTCGATCGCTTCCTCTTCGCACTCGGAATCCGCCACATCGGGCGAGAAACGGCTGAAATACTCGCGAAGTGCATCCGGTGGCCGAGTAAGGAATTAACAGTGGAGCAATCTGCGCAACTGGGGCCTCAGACGACGCTGTTTGGCACCGAGAAGAAGAAAATAAAAGTACAAGGCATCAAACTTGGAGATATCCTAAAGACTCTCCGGAAACTGGATGAAGAAGAGCTGGCTGCAATCGACGGGATAGGTCCGATTGTGGCCAAGTCTATGATCTACTGGATTAATGATGAAGATAACCGGTCACTTCTGCACAAAATGGAAAACGGCGGAGTTCTTGCCGTGATGAACGAAGGAAGCCACGCTCCGCAGATCTTTGCAGGCCTTACCTTTGTGATCACAGGAGCGCTCCCTACTTTGAGCCGAGAAGAAGCGAAGAAGATGGTTAAAGAGCACGGTGGCAAAGTCAGTTCCTCCGTGAGTGCGAAGACGGACTATGTGCTTGCAGGGGAAGACCCGGGGAGTAAGTATGACGACGCTAAGAGATTGACTATCAAAATAATTGATGAGGAGGAGTTTAGGAAGATGCTGAAATAGCATCTTGGATGGCTGGATGGCTGAATGGCTCTAAAGAGGCAACAGACCTGAAGGTCGCTTGCCACGGTCATTCGTGAATGACGTGGCTTGTGAACCATTCAACCATTCAGCCATTCATTCCCTCACATTTTCGATTGAACCAAAGTTCATTCTGCCTATAATGAAGACCTATGACCTCCAAAGAAGACCTAATCAAAGAACTCAACGGAGATCTTGCATATGAATACGCAGCTGCAATCCAGTACATCCAGCATGCCGCCACCCTCACGGGCGGAGAATTCCAGTCGATTAACGCAGAACTACTCATTCATGTGAATGAAGAAATCGGTCATGCCAACATTCTGGCCGAACAGATTGCCTACTTGGGTGGAGAACCAACGATGGAAGTTGCAGAAAGACACACGGATAAGGATTCACGCAAGATGCTTGAGCAGGACTTAGACGGCGAGCGCCTTGCCATTAGACGGTATAAAGAACGTGTTGAACAGGCTCAGGAACTCAAGCTCTATGCATTAGAAACCGCACTCAAAGGCATTCTTGCAGATGAGGAAGAGCATGAGCGCGATATTATGGAGGCGTTGGGGATGTAGATCTGGTGCAATCGATAAAGTGAAGTTGGAACTTTTACTTATCTAAGTCGATATTGAAAAGGTACTACTTTTTCAAGCTCGAAAACATATGAATTATCCTCAAATACGACAGCAGTAATTTTACTCTGAAATCTATTTTTGGTATCTAAGATATAGAAACCATCGCTCTTCTCTAAAACATTCCAAGTATGTTCCTGACGATTTGGACCCTCTTCAAGATAGCCAGATACTAGATATGACTTCCTACCTTCCTTCTGAAGAAGTAGCTGAGTAACAGTTGCCATCTCTACACACTCTCCTCGCTTTTTCTCGAGAAGTTCAGATAATGGAACAACATACTTACCATCTACTTCTGATGCATGTTGTGAGTAGTAGGATCGACCCCATGTTTTTTGATATGGTGCATCGATGGTTCTTGCCTCAAAAAGATTTTGAATTCGGGCATGGGTAATTCTTTGGTCTTCCTGCACAAGACGACCATCCCCCGCCGCAATATCAACTCTTAGATATTTCTGTTTCAAGGGGTCAATTCTATTTTCTTCCTTCAAAATGTCATCACCTGGTTTTATGTTTTCGTAGACTATTGGGAACTCAGTATTTGAACTTAAGTATTTATCTTGGACCGCATGCTCCAGAAAGCCTTTTGGTTCAAACTTCTGCCTTCCCACTCCATCCGGATCTTCCATTGTTTGTTTGTCTGACATGATAATATCATATCATAATTTTCCGTTTATGTCTGGTGCCCAGGAGAAGACTCGAACTTCCACGGGATATGCTCCCACTAGCCCCTCAAGCTAGCGCGTCTACCAATTCCGCCACCTGGGCAAGGACAACCAGTTTATGAGAATGATCAGCCACAGAGTGATTCACCCCACGCACGCGGGGCCGCCACCCATGCCCTCCGTAGCTCGCAGAGTGAAGGGTGGGCAAAGTTGTTAAAGATCTGCGAAATTGTAGCAAGAATTGGCCTAAGAGCAACAAACTAAAAGGAATTCATCGCAGATGATATGCACCCGATCTCGTTTTAATAATAATCCATAAACGATGGCTTCGAATTATAAGTCACCCTACAAAAAAACTGAGAAATGCGTAACAGTAGCGCTTTCTGGGCGTTTTCATAATTATGCGCGCACTTATCGCCATGATTTCGGCAGCTTGGCAATACAGCTCTGGACACCATGTTAGATTGGTAATCTACGTGTTCCTGTTCATTGGGGCAAATGTTGTGTTGCTCCTGGAACCTCTGGTCGTGGGTTCGATTCTGAATACCATTCAACAGATCAACGAAATAGAGAGTCCGTTGAGGGCTCTGAGCATTCTCTTTGCAATTCTCATCGGAATCCAGTTTGGATTCTGGGCACTTCATGGACCGGCACGCGTGATAGAGAACGTCATCGCATTTCACGCACGCAATGCATTTTCCGATCATCTCTTCCACATTCTTACTTCTCTGCAAGTGCAATGGCATAAGGATCATCACTCTGGAAAGACGATCAATCGCATTCGTAAATCTACCAACGCGTTGTTCAATTTCATGAGAGATGGATATCAGGGTATCGAGATGATCATGAAGCTTGTGGGTTCCATAGCTGCAGTCGTAATACTTTTTCCCATGGCAGGCATCATTGCTGTGAGTATTTGTATCTTAGCTTTTATCACAGTCTTCCTTTTTGACAGTGTACTTCTTCCGCAATATGAGGAGATAAACGAACGTGAACATTTCGTCGCATCAGCTGCCCATGATTACATTACAAATATTTTTACGGTAATCTCATTAAGACTAGAAGACCTGACACGCACGGAGCTTTGGAGGCGTATGACTTGTTTCTTCCCACTCATTCGTAAAAATAACATCATCAATGAAACAAAGTGGTTTCTTGCAACAATCTTCATTGCCACGATGACTGTGGCCGTACTTTCGTGGTACGCAGTTAGTACACTGAGCGCGGGCGGGATTCTCCTCGCCGGAACCGTCTTTATGCTTTATGAATACTTACAGAAAATCGGAGGTGCATTCTACACTTTTGCGTGGAAATACAGTGCAACTGTGGAGCAGTACGCAGATCTTAAGGCAACGGAGGAGATTCTGGATGCGGCTCCTGCACAGCGGACACAGGCAAAGCTACCTTCAGATTGGAAAAACGTTGTTATCAAAAATCTCACTTTTTCCTACGAGGATGAGGATCACCATCAACACCATGTTGATGACGTCTCTATCACTCTCACGCGCGGTCGCAAGATTGCGCTCGTTGGAGCAAGCGGCTCTGGGAAGAGCACTATCATGAGTCTTATTCGTGGGTTACACACAACAGACACAGGATTAATCATCTGCGACGGTGTTACTCTGCCTAAGGGGCTTCGTACACTTTCACACCACGTCACACTCATCCCGCAGGAACCAGAAATTTTTTCAAATACTATCGAGTATAATGTGAGTGTCGACACGCAGCAGTCTGAGCATGACTTACTTAGAGACGTTGAGAGTGCCTGTTTCCTTTCTGTTCTCAAGCGTTTACCTAAGAGGCTCAAAACGGATATTTCTGAGAAGGGAGTAAACCTTAGTGGAGGTGAAAAGCAACGCCTCGCTCTCGCACGCGGCATTTTCGCATCAAGGGATAGTGATATTATTCTCCTCGATGAACCGACATCGTCTGTGGATTCCATGAACGAGCTGCAAATTCATAGGAATATCTTTGATAGATTTTCCGACCGTTGCATCGTAGCATCTATCCATCGACTGTATCTTTTGCCCATGTTTGACTACATCTATGTTATGGAACGGGGAAGAGTGGTAGAAGAAGGAACATTCGATGCTCTCACGAAAAAAGATGGGCTTTTGAAGAAGATGTGGGATACGTACTCGGAAGACAGCTCTGCTGCGTTTTTCTCTTCTCAGAGTACAAACAGAAGATCTAAGGAGGAGAGCTAAAAAGTTCTAACTTCGTCTAATGTAATGCACCATTCGACTCGTCCCGCATTCGCAGGAATCGCTCATGGCAAGCCGGCTAAAAGTGGCTTATTGTAGTCAATCTCAAACAATTGAAATGAATATCATTTGCAATGAGCAGACATGTACGCTATAATGTACATGTATGAAAAGCGTATCTGCAACAAACGCAAGGCGCCAGCTATTTGATCTCATAGAACAAGCAGGAAAGCCCGGATCGTTCATCTCTATCACTCATAGAGATTTGCCAGACGTTGTACTTATGTCCTATGAAGAATTTGAAGGTTGGCAGGAGACAATGGAGATACTCTCTGATGAGAAGCTCATGCAAGATATCCGTGATGGCATCAAAGATAAGGAGAGTATTACATTAGAGGAAATGGAAGAAAGCTTTGCAAAGAAGCGTACGTAGGAAGATGTACAAAGTCGTAATAAAGAAGAAGGCACAGAAACAGTTCGATCGTCTTCCGACGAAAGATCAAAAGCGAGTATTGGTGGCACTACAGTCTTTGCGAAAGGATCCTTATAATGGGAAGAAGCTCGAAGGAGAACTAGCTTTATTCTGGTCGATGCGTGTGTGGCCGTATCGCATCATTTACATGATCGAGAAAAAAATTGTAACTGTCTCGGTTGTAGCAATAGGAGATAGAAAGAATGTTTATAAGAAATTAATGTAAAGTAAAAAAGTATTAACCTAAAATGCTCACTAAACCAACAACACACATCCAAACTGCAAACGAATCGATGAGCTTTCAGCTAGGCTTCCTGCATTGCCTCAACCGTCCCCTCAGCCTCTAGACGATGAACGCCCGATCCATCTTCACCTCCCCCAAACTGATTAAGGTCAACAACACTTTCGAACCGACTTCTTCTGTCAGAGCGATCAGCATCAATATCAAACTCATCTGGCACTTCATCATTCACTAAACCTGTTGTCATATCATCATCAGCATCCTCATCTACGCAATACCTCTCATCAGGTTCATTGGGGTTCTCTCCAAAAACTGTTGCTCTTTGTTCATCTTCTGAATCATCCAGCCACTCATCATCAAACGCTTTATCTGGTGCTTTATTGGTACTCATCAAAGTGTTGGGGAAAGAATTTACGGCACAATATTCCTATGCACCGAGTTGTCAACTATAGAATGATCTTAGAAGTATGTCAATCCCCTGTTTATGGCTTACTATCAGGCTTTATTTAATATATCTGAAAATAATGTGTGTTAAACTATCGTTTGAGCTGTGCTTTTTCCTTAGCTGGTAGATCCAGATCATCAATGAAATCGTCGATCTGATCATGGGTCAAACTCTCCCCTCTCGTAAGCTTCTTAAGTTTTTCATACGCACCTTCCACTCCGTGTTTCCTGAGCACCGTTTGAATGGCCTCCGCACGTACTTCGGGGTGTGCTTCAAGTTCTGATTTGATTGCAACAGGATTAAGCGCCAGTTTCCCGATTCCTTTTGTAAGAGAATCCAAAGCTAAGGTGTGATAGCCGAAGGCCACCCCGATGTTTCTTTGAACTGTGGAGTCCGTGAGGTCGCGCTGCAGACGACTGATTGGAAGCTTGTCTGCGAAGTGCTGGAATAGGGCGTTTGAAAGACCCAAGTTTCCTTCCGCATTTTCGAAGTCTATGGGATTCACTTTATGTGGCATGGTGGAGGATCCGACTTCACCCGGAATAATTTTCTGTTTAAAAACTCCACGGGAAATGTAGGACCAAGCGTCACGTGAGAAATCGATAAGGATCGTATTGATTTGCATAATTATATGGCTGAGTTCCGCGAGATCATCATGCGGATTGATTTGTGTAGAGTGCTTAAGTGGAAGCATTCCAAGTGATCGTACGAACTTCTTTCCAAATACCTCCCACTTGATCTTCGGATACGCAGCTTTGTGAGCAGAGTAATTGCCAACTGCTCCACCAAATTTGCCCTGCATCTTAAATTCCTTGAGCCACTGCATCTGCCTATTAAGCCGGTCAACGAATACCATGACCTCTTTTCCAACCGTTGTAGGCGTGGCCGGTTGTCCGTGAGTCAAGCTTAGCATTTCCACTTTCTTCCAGCGCTTTGCAAGACTATTGAACCTCGCGATGAATGAGCGAAGCTGGGGTCGAATAACATCCTTTAGAGCTTCGTGAATCAGGATTCCATACGCAAGATTATTCACATCTTCACTTGTAAGGCCGAAGTGTACGAATTCCAGATTCTTTCTGAGCGATGGGATCTTCTGCATCTTTGCTTTAAGGAAGTACTCCACTGCTTTTACATCGTGATTGGTCTTCTTCTCGATACGCTTAACTTCCTCGGCATCTTTGGTGCTGAATTTTTCAATAATATTGAGGAGCTTATTCTCATCCTTCTTAGAAACTCTCTTGATCTCTTTAATATCCGGATTACCTGCGAGAGCCAGAAACCACTCAATTTCTACAAGTAATCGTGACGAAATAAGGGCTTCTTCACTGAAAAATGGGCGCAAAGCCTCCACCTTCTTTTCATAACGTCCATCGAGAGGTGAAAGGGCTTGCTGCATTGGCTTAAATTGTAGCAGGAAAGAGTGTAATCGGAATGGTATTTGTGGGGTTTCTTGCACATTGTCTGAATCACGGATTTAACGGATTAGTGGGATTACACGGATTATCTCAACAAAACAAAAGGATCCGTGTAATTCGTTTAATCAGTGTAATCCGTGATTCAGACAGTGAACGTCATCCGCGATTCAGACAGTTGCCTTCCCCTCAAATATCTCCGTAAACTCCTCCACCATCATAGTTTCCTTCTTCAGGAGAATTTCGGCCAGCACATCAAGCTTCTCTCGATGCTCCTTCAAGAATCCCAAAGCCTTTTCGTACTGCTTCTGAATGGTCTTGCGCACAAAAGCATCGATCTCTTTGGCTTTATCCTCCGAGAAGTTTCGGATGTACGTGGGATCCACGCCCAGGAACATAGTCCCCTGCCGCTCGCCGTATGCCACCGGCCCCAGATCATCATCTCCCATTCCATAGCGCATCGCCATATTGCGCGCGATGTAGGAAGCACGCTCGATGTCGTTGCTCGCTCCGGTGGTCATCTCGTTGAAGACAAGCTCTTCTGCGGCACGACCTCCCAAAAGGCCACAGATTTCATCCAGGAACTTAGACTTTGAGGTAGTGTACTGATCTTCCTGCGGGAGGAACCACGTGACACCCAGTGCCATTCCACGCGAGACAATGGAGATTTTATGAAGCGGATCGGATTCCGGGCACAGATGCCCGACGATAGCGTGCCCAAGCTCGTGGTACGCCGTGATCTTCTTCTCTTTCTCTGTGAGTTTCCGTGAGCGCTTCTCGGACCCAATGGTGACCTTCTCCACGGAATCAACGAAGTCTTGCTGTGAGACCGTCTTGTGCTTGCGTTTGGCCGCAAAGATCGCAGCTTCGTTGGCAATGTTCTCCAGATCCGCACCCGTGAGTCCGACTGTCTGCTTGGCAATGGCACGTAATTCGATATTCTTCCCCAGCTTCTTTCTGTCCGCATGAACTTTAAGAATTTTAACGCGTGCTTCCAGGTCCGGCTTATCTATAAAGATACGACGATCGAAACGCCCGGGGCGTAGGAGTGCAACGTCGAGGACATCCGGACGGTTTGTGGCAGCCATGACTATGACGTTGGTCCCCTGCTCGAAGCCGTCCATTTCCGTGAGAATCTGATTCAACGTTTGCTCACGCTCATCATGCCCTCCTCCAAATCCCGCACCACCGCGCTGGCGGCCTACGGCATCAATCTCGTCAATGAAGATAATGCAGGGCGCATTGCGCTTTGCTTTGAGGAACAGGTCCCTAACTCGACTGGCACCTACTCCTACAAACATTTCGACGAATTCAGAACCTGCAATGGAGAAAAACGGAACTCCTGCTTCACCGGCAACGGCACGTGCAAGGAGCGTTTTACCTGTTCCGGGAGCTCCAACAAGAAGCACTCCGCGCGGAATCTTTGCGCCAAGGTTTATGTACTTCTTGGGATGTTTTAGGAAGTCGACAACCTCCACAAGATCGTCTTTGGCTTCCTCGCACCCAGCAACATCCTTGAAACTGGTTTTAACCTGCTTGGCATCGGCAACTCGTGCGCGGGATTTTCCGAAGGAAAGCGCAGTACTCTGGCTTCGTGCGATTCCTCTAAAGAGCCAGATGACACCTCCAATGATCAAAAGGAAGAAGAGCAGATCCGGCAGGATCGC
>JBDRFD010000068.1:0-4195 GCA_043819035.1 Patescibacteria group bacterium
TTCCGGTGAAACCAAAGAGCGCGCCGAATTTCACAATGTTGTTATTTGGGGCGAGCTTGCCGAGGAAATCAGCAAAACTGTCCACAAAGGACAGCGCCTATTCGTTTCCGGACGCGTTCAAACCCGCAGCTGGGAAACGCAACAGGGATCCAAGCGCACCACGACCGAAATTATTGCAGAGAATGTTTCTCTGCTCGGCGTAGCGAGTCCCGCAGCGCAGGAATCCGTTCAGGCGACAGCATCACGATCTCAAGACGTATCCGGATCTTCTGCCAAGGAAGAGCCGCAAGGCGAACCTGCAGGAGGTATTCCAGAAGTGGAATACAAGTCCGAAGTTAAGGCGGAAGATCTACCTTTCTAGTTTTTTTGCCTTTTAAAGGGAGAGGGGGCTTAGGTTCCCTCTTTTTTTATTGCATTCTTCTTTTGAAAGATCAAAAGAAGAATCAATAAAAATCTTTGGCAAACGCAAACTCGCTCGTCGCATTGTTCTTATCCATATCATGGAGCTCACAGAGACGAGTCAGCCGCTGTGGCGGCTGCTCGCCATCTGTTCGCAAAGCACTTCCACAGGCGTATGCTCCTCGCTCCAGCCTTCGTCCCGTTTCTGCGGGACTACGACCGACAAGCAAACATATGCGTTTGCCGCGTCGCTTCTCTCAACCAGACAGCATTTATTTTTTTGGTTGACCATCCTCCCCAATCAATCTCATCTCCACCTCTTTGAGCTCAGGAACTTTTTCCTGAACCTTATTGATAATCGTTCTAACATCTTCGAAGTTTCCTTCTTCCTCGTTAATCAAAAAGTTCGCGTGCTTGTCACTAATACTAATCCCGCCAGCTTTAAATCCTCTTAAGCCTGCTTTATCAATTAATTCCCAAGCAGGAGTTCCATTGGCAGCTTTGAAGCAGGAGCCGGCGGTTTTTGCGTGGGGCTGGGACTCGATGCGCTTCTTTAGCAGTTCTTCGATAGTTGATTTAATTTCTTCAGGCTCTCCTGTTGGTATCTCTAGAGCTACTTCCCAGATAATTATTCGCTTGTTCGCCTGTTCGCTTGTTCGTTTTTTAAACATGCTTTCGCGGTAGGCGAACTGGCAGTCTTCTTTTGAAAGAGTTTTCCATTCTCCATCCTCGAATATAACTACGCTCTTAACGAAAGAGTCGATCCAATTTCCTTTTGGCCCTTGGCCGGCATTACCAACTATTGCGCCACCGAGTGTTCCGGGGATTCCTGTGAGGGGAGAGAGGTCCAGACCAACCTCAGCACATTCATTAATGAGTATTGCCAGGTTTTTTCCGGCTTCCACTTTTACATTTCCTAAGTTGTCATAGTTCGACAGTTCGACGTTGCTCACTGCGGGCGGGCTCACCATGACATCGTCTGCTTTAACTCGAACAACAAGCGCCTCAATTGTTCCATCTGCGAAAATGGTGTTTGCTCCGGCGCCGAGAATGACAAGAGGGAGGTTCTTTTCCTGCGCAAATTTGTAAGCCTCTTCCACATCTTCCTTCGATTCAAGTTCTGAGAAATAGCGCGCAGTGCCGCCGATGCGCATGGTGGTTTTGAGGCCGAGGGGTTCGTGTTCTTTGATGAGCATTGTTAAATGGTTGGATGGTTGGATGGTTGGATGGTTCGCAAGCGATAACCAGGCTTGTTGCCACTTTAGTAGCCATTCAGCCATCCAACCATTTAACCATTTGGTCGTTTAATTATTTTGACAGCAACGATGCCACTTTCTCCATCTTATCTGCCAGTTTCTGAGCGCGATTTCCACGTTGGACTTTGGAGAGGATGCTGGCGAGAAACGAGAGACCCACCAAACTTCCAGCGACAAGGAGAAGCTCTTTTTGTCCGAACGTAATTCCGGTTACCATCAGCAAACTCTGGATAATGGTGAAAGCGAAGACGCCCGTGAGCACGCCGACTCCCAGAGTCACGATTACGAGGTGCGTGCGATTTTCCTGCGAGTCTTGCGGGGCACTTGCAATGGAGGTAAGGAGTTCACTATTGAGGATCACCGGTTCATCACCCCATTTACCGAACAGAGGAATTATCTTGCGCTGCAAAATCAGCGCGACAAGCGTTTTGAAGGAGACAGGAGTTTTTCCTTCGATGATGGCACGTGTGCGATCTTCCTTAAGTTTGACCTCGAGGTCAGGGGATTTGAGTTGCATGTGGATACTATATTGGGAGTATGGAGGCATGGCAATGGGTTGATGGAAGGCTTTCTCGTTCCCTTGTCTGAACCGCAGATGACGCAGATTCTTTATGGATTACGCAGATCTTTAGATAAAAATTGTGTTGTATTTTAACGATTATCTGCGAAATCTGCGTCATCTGCGCAATCTGCGGTTCAGACAGCTTTTAAAGCAACAGCCAGCCTCTCCATCGTCTTATCTTTCCCAAGCGCCCCCGCCACCTCAAAAGCACCCGGGCTATAAGGCAATCCTGTAAGTGCAGCGCGGAGTGGCCAGAGAATTTGACCGCGCTTGAACCCTTTTTCTTCGGCAGTCTGAAACAAAATTTCCTTAAGGGTTTCTTCGGTCCAATTATTTTCCGGTACTCCTTCTAGGACTTCCGTCAGAACTTTTATAACTTTTGGAAGAATTTCCTGCGTGACTTTCTGTTTATCATTTACAAGTAATTCCTTGGTCAACTTAGGTTCCTCATAAAAGAAGCTGAGCATTTCGGGAGCTTCGGGGAAGAACGTCATGCGATCCTGAATGAGTTGAACTTTTTGGAAAAACCCCTGATCGTTTTTTGCTGCACTGAATTTATCTTCTACAAGGGGGCGGATTCTTTGCCCGAATTCTTTGAGTGGAATTTTGCGAATCCACTGCCCCTGCAGCCAGTTGAGCTTTTCGATGTCAAAAATAGCTCCACTCTTCTGAATTCGCTCAATTGAAAATGCATCAATAAGTTCTTTCATCGAAAACATCTCCTGCTCTGTTCCCGGATTCCATCCAAGCAGTGAGAGGAAGTTGATTAATGCTTCGGGCAGGTAACCTTTTTGGACGTACTCCTCGGTTGCGACGTCGTTCTGGCGTTTGCTGAGCTTCGATTTATCTTTATTAAGAAGAAGCGGGACGTGTGCATATCGGGGAGCCTTCCAACCCAGTTCCTGAAATAGAAGAAGATGCTTAGGGAGCGAACTCAGCCACTCTTCTCCGCGTATAACCAATTCGATGTCCATCAGATGGTCATCCACCACATGTGCAAGGTGATACGTTGGAAATCCATCACTCTTGAGGATAACCTGATCATCAACAGTGTGCCCCTGAAATGTGAGCGAACCTCTGATATCATCTGTAAAGGTGATCGTTCCACTCTGTGGAATCTTTAACCGCAGAACGTGTGGTTCTTCTGCCTTAAGTTTCTTCAGGGCTTCCTCTGCTGAGAGCGAGAGGCACATGCGGTCATACATTGGAGCCTGCTTGTGTGTCTGCTGGTCCAAGCGCATTTGTTCCAGTCTTTCTGAACTGCAGAAGCACGGATACGCAGAACCTTTTTTGAGCAGTTCTTCGGCGTACTTCTTATATATCTCCAGGCGCTCGGACTGGATGTAGGGTCCCCTGTCTCCTTTTTGTACAACCACCCCTTTTTCCATCATCACTCCCTCATCCGGATTTATACCTGCCCAGTGGAGGGTTTTTAGAATATCTTCAATGGCACCGGGGACAGAGCGATCTTGGTCGGTATCTTCAATACGTACGATGAATTTCCCCTTGCTCTGCTTCGCCATCAAATAGGAGTAGAGTGCAGTGCGCAAACCGCCGACGTGTAGGAAGCCTGTGGGGGAGGGGGCGAAGCGAGTACGCATGATTGAAGAAGAGAATACGTGACCATAGTACAGTTTTTGGTTATTAGTTTTTAGTTAATTAAGCTCCCTTGTCAGAATCACGGATTACACAGATTTAACGAATTACACAGATAATTGTCACAAGGATGCAATAATATGAGCTAGTAATCCGTGAAATCCGCCTAATCCGTTTCATCCGTGATTCTGACAGTATTAAAACAACTAAAAACCAAAAACCAGCAAACTAAAAACTGTGCGTTAGGGAACCTCTGAAAAACACCACTTCCAATCCACCTCCGGTATTATGAGGTGTTTTTTGACGTGTGCGGTGGTGTGAATAGTGAGCTATTCTTGTCATTCTCCTCCGTTTTTACCTCCTCCGGACACAATGACCCTAT
>JBDRFD010000069.1:0-4202 GCA_043819035.1 Patescibacteria group bacterium
ATCACCATAAGAGATGCCCGTCTTATATTCTTCTGCGAGTTGCGCTGCTTTCTCTTTGGAGAGAACCAGCTTATGGATTTGGAAGATTGTCGACTTCTCCGGATCCTTCGGATCATTTGGTCCTTTGGAATCCGTGACCATCCCCATTACCGCTTTCTTAATCGTTTTTTCGTCTCCAAAGAGCGGAATGGTATTGCCATAGCTCTTGCTCATCTTTCGCCCATCCGTACCGGGGACGACTGCCGTCTCATCGCGAATCACCGGCTCGGGAATCGTGAGGACATCTTTCTTGAAAATAGTATTGAACTTCTGCGCGATATCCCGAGCCATTTCCACGTGCTGCTTCTGGTCCTTCCCAACCGGCACGTGTGTTGCGTCATAAAGGAGAATATCCGCAGCCATCAGAACCGGATACGTGAAGAGGCCTGCAGAGGCCATAATGCCATTTTGCACTTTGTCCTTATAACTCACAGCCCGTTCGAGGAGTCCCATCGGCGTCACGGTCGAAAGAATCCACATGAGCTCGGTGTGCTCTGGGATCTGTGACTGCTCGAAGATGATCGCTTTATCTGGATCAAATCCACATGCGAGATAATCCAGCACGATGTCTTGCCGCGCTTTCTTGAGAGCAACCGCATCTTGCATCGTTGTTAAAGCATGCAGATCTGCAATAAAGAAGAAGCTTTGCTCGGATTTATCTACGAATTCCAAATTAGGCTTGATAGAACCAAAGAAGTTGCCTAAGTGCAGTTGGCCGGAGGGTTGGATACCGGAGAGGACACGCATAGCTCTAGCTTATAGCTTTTAGCTTCTAGAGGAAAGCTTGTAGCTTGTAGGACTGCTATCCCTACAAGCTACCAGCTACAAGCTGGCAACAAGATCTTCAAATATCTTCGGCACCGCCGCCTCAATCCTCAACTGCTTTCTTGTCACAGGATGCTTAAGTTCAACTGAATATGCATGTAGAAAGAACTTCTTTAACCGAAACTCCCGCGCGAATTTTTTGTTAAACCTTTCATCACCATAAATACCATCCAATACCAACGGATGACCAATGTACGCGAAATGTTTTCTAATTTGATGATGCCTTCCAGTCTCGATCTCAGCCTCCACGAAACTTAAGTCCTTCCAGCACTTCAGAACCCTATAGCGGGTTTCCGCATCGACACTTCCCTGTCCACGAGCTGCTAACTTCTTCCGAATAATTCCCGAGCGCTTTTGCACTCTCCCGACAACCAATGTTCTATAAGTCTTCTTCCATTCACCCCGATGTAATGCCCGAACCCCTTCGTATGCTTCCTTAGTTTTAGAAAACAAAACGACACCGGACGTCTCAAAATCTAATCTATGAAGCACCCTAAGCCCCGGATAATCTTTCTTCAAAAAATCATAAAGAGGCAACTTTTCCACTTTCCCTTCTTGGCGGCCGTAGCCTCGGCGAAGGCTGCTTCCCTTTACCACTAATTCTCCGCTTAGCTTGTTCACAGCAAGGAAGTAGTCGTCTTCGTAGAGGATGCGGTCAGGAGAAATCATAAGAAAATACGGCTAAATTATGGTATAATAATAGAGACATACACACAATTCATTATGAGCGGAGAAGAAATACTTGTGGCAAATGAACTTGCCGGAGCAGCTGCCGAAAAAGCATCTGTAACAAGTGTTGCAGGTGCCAGCTTGGAAGCTCTGAAACAGAATATTGGACCGGCTGTTGTCCCCGCACTCACCATCGCAGGAATCGCTTATATTACATACCTTGGAATCAAAGCAATTGTCACGGGACGTAATCCTTTGAAATCCAATGGGTAATACTTACGACTGACTCAGTTCCTCTCCTGCGGAAGGTGGCGTTGCACCACTCATCGTTTTACTAATCGGCTCAGGCGAAGGCTCCTCACTCACTGGCTCTTCTTCTATCAATGTCTCAAAGTACCACGTTCCCGCCCCCTTAATTTCCGATGAGAAGTTCCCCTCACTGTCGACGAATGCCCTCGCCGCAACTTCGATGTAGTAAGCAATCCCCTGCTCCAGATTTTTGGAAAGATTGATGGTAATCTTCGTAGTTCCCGCGCCAGAGACTTGGAGAGACGTTACAAAAATACTCTCCACAATGGAGTGATCATTTGACCTTCGCACAGTCACAGACCCGACATTCGGTTGGACCTGCTTAGAGAATGTGAGAAAAAGGTGTGTATCGAGCTTAACATTACTCGAACCGCTTGCCGGTAAGAACGATTCAAACGTTGGACCAAGCATGCTCTCAATAAATTCCACCTCTTCGAAAACCTCACCTTCTGCGCTACCCGGTGACGTAAGAACTGCTTTAGCCGGTACTGTGTTCTCCACTGTTTGAGGAGCATAAAGCGATTCCTCGGCACCCTGTTGCGCTTCAGTTTCCGGTAGTGTTTCACTCTCACCTGCGACCGGCTCTCCAGTGAGCTCTACTGCCGGGAGTGCCTTCCCCCGCCCACGCGAACGCGGCAACGGCATTGGCTCAGATGAATCTTGCTGAGAATCCTCATACAATCCTTCTAGGTTTTCCTCTACATCAGCAGGAGCTTCGGTGGATGTTGGCGGTGGCGCTCCACCCCCTCTCTGCTGCCTAAGAACAGGATCACCCAATGCTTCATCTATGACTTCATCATCTTCCTGCCACAACAATAGCTCCTGCACCTCTTCTTTATTAAATGTATCCGCTCCTTTTGGAATCCCCCGCGTCTCTCCCGCAGGAGAAACCACTTGTCCCTCTTCCATAGGAACAACTTGCATAGTATCTTCCAGTGGTTCAATTTGTTGCTTCCATGGATGATGGTCCACGTCTCCTCTCGTCATTACAAACAGGATAAGAACCGCTGTCGCCGGAACATAGAGCGCAGAGATTGCGAGAATTCGATCAAAACCGGATTCTTTCTTAAGTTTTGTTTTAACGGGATGTGAACGCATAAAGGAGGTAAGTTTTGCAAACACCTGAGCCTTTTCTAGAGCAGTCAGCTTCAAAGTTTTTACTTGGCCAAGGAATTGTGCATATGCGTGTGCCATTCGTGTCTTATGACACTCTTCTCCCTTTACTCTTACGGGATTCGAATGCATAAACTTCTTTAAATTCTTCATACCACTCCTGCGCTCACGACTACTCATCGCGACGGATTTTGCCTTGCCGAAAAATTCAGTGAACTTCTTATCCACTTTGCAGAGAGGAACGCAAATATTTTACTGCCCGATTCAGTTTCACCGACACCGCATTCGCGGTTCCGCCAACAAGTTTCGCAATTTCAACGGGCTGGAGCTCATCTATGTACCGCATAACAAGCAAACTCCTGTGTGGCTCTTTGATTGTGCCAAGCACACGCATGACTTCCTTCGCATCTATATCCTCCTTAATCTCTTTGCCACTTTCTCCGTCTATATCGAATCCGCTTTCCTGCATGTCCTCTAAGGAGACGATTGTTCGTAATTTCTTCCGACGAACGTGATTGAGGACCAAGTTGTTCGCCGTCTTATAAAGGAAGGCTCGCACATTATCGATGTCGTGCCCCTTCGCGATGTACTCCCATGTTTTCATGAATGTCTCCTGCATCAATTCCTTCCCCAACTCACGATTGAAAACCCTGAAGGTGCAATGACGAAAAATGGCATCTGCGTACTGCTCATATGCTTGCGCAAAGTCTTCTTCCGGATTCTTTGATGAGTAGCTAATTTTCATAGTATTCGCTTATATAGCTCAAATTCTGCCTCACAAATAGGATACATCATACAACAGCATAGATCTTAGTCAACTTATCACTGTAAGACTTCTCTCCTCCAAGTGTCATAAGAGACCAGCTGCCCGAAAGCGGCTCATCTATTTCATTCCCACTATCAGTATGCGACGCTCAATTTCTTTCATTAGCACTCTCGCTTTTGGTGCAATCGCCTTGATGCCCATTGCCACTTTGGCAAGTCCGTTATTTGAAGTTGAAGAAGAAACACCTATATCGGAGATATTTCCAGGCATCCCTCCTTACGAATCTCTCACTCTTATTGACGATGGCGATTATTGGTTCAATCAATCCGGGAACTGGACCACTTTTCCACTTGCTGGTTTTATGGGAGATTTCCGATACGCTCCACCTGCTCAAATTTATCCATGCGAACCGGGTGAGCTCTGCCCTGCTGTTCAGGGAATAATATCAGCCGCTACATGGAATTTTTATCTCCGTAAGGGT
>JBDRFD010000070.1:0-2253 GCA_043819035.1 Patescibacteria group bacterium
CAAAGCACTAAAAGTAGTAGAACTCTTTAAAGATCTGACCAAGGAGTATGAAGCACAGATTCGTTTGGGTGCGGTGAGTACCACATACGATCGGGAAGGAGTGATCGAAGAAGTTGTGTTGAAGCCCGGCGTATCTGTTCCGGATCAAACCGCTATTCAGAATATCATTGCAGACCGTTTCATTGGAAAGATCGATCAAGTGCCGCCCGGATACAGCGCAGTAAAAGTCGGTGGTGAGCGCGCGTATCGGAAAATGCGCCAAGGCAGGGGGGTGAACCTTCCACCGCGTGAAGTGGAGATCACAGACTGCGATATCGTTGCGTTCGACTATCCGGATCTTACACTTCACATTTCCTGCAGCAGTGGAACCTATATTCGTTCATTGGCACATGACCTGGGAGGATTACTTCGTTGTGGCGGGTACCTTTCGGGGCTCAAGCGTACGAAGGTAGGTGAGTGGTTAATTGAAGATGCGGTTGAACTTGAAGAGACGAAGTGGTCTGATGTCATTCCTCTCAAAGAGATCCTTGCTAATTTCCCAAGGATCGATCTGACGGAAGAAGAATATTACGATATTCGCAATGGCAGAGACATTACACAGGAAGTTAAGCCTGATACCTTTGGGTGGTTTGATGGATTACCTATTGCCATTCTGATTCCGGAGAATGGGAAAACTCATGCGCGGAAGGTTCTATAACATCATTGAATAACTCAAGGATTTCTTGTGGGACTTGATCACATAAGCATAAGTATCTTGCGAATGTTTTTTGTTTGAAAGTTTGATCAGCTTCCTGAAAAGACACAAGCCAATTAGGTATTTCTAGTGGTAAACCGCCACGTGCAATATGCTTCCGGATTAATTCAACTTGTTCAGGAGAAGTTGGATTGCATATCCAATCCACAGTGTGGAGCATCAAGTTATTGTAAGCAATTCCGTGCATATTGCATCCATTCCAATATTTGCATGGATCAAGTGTTTTCCATTTGTCTTTTTTATCTTGAAGTAAACAGGCGCATTTGCCGCTTACATTTATCTGAAGATGCTTACAAACTTCGCCTGAAGGTTTCAAAGTGGATGGAGAATCTGGTTCTTGTTTATCTGGGATACGAGCAGGAAAAACAATGCAGCACGTTCCGCACTGGCGGCAGTGGCCGTCTTTGCAGTCCTTCTCTTCTGTGGATGGCGATATTCTATCCATTGGTAGGAATATCGTATGCATGCTCATATGCCTGTCGCATCAGATCTTCGACTGTTGTGCGAAGAGGAATCCACTCTTCAATCATTCTCAGGAGGCTTCGCATGTCCTCTGTAATGTTCAGGATGTGATTGTTCACCGTGACACCTTCTTTTGAAAAGAAGACGCAAGGTGTAATTGTCGCAAAGCCATCCTCTCGTCCACGCGAAGCGAGGCCTACTCTGTACGCGTGTTGAACCAGAGTTTCTACGAGGAGTGTTAGGGTGGTACTCTGCAATCTCGCGATGGCTTCCAATACCTCTGGGGCATCTTTGACTTCGAGCGCAAGTGAAAATCGCTCGTTTTCTACCACGTTTTCCGATGGGGCGACGGTATGTTTGAGAGCGTGGTGTTGCAGACTACAGAACGGATGAGTAGATGTGCTAGCTTTGTTCGTGAATGCGATACACTCAAGCTGCGGTGTCTGAGGAGTTTTCATACTAAGGAGGGGAAGGGTAACCTTCCTCGAAGTTTTCGACAATGAGTTTGTTAAAGATTTGGTGGGTCAGGCGGGACTTGAACCCACGGCCAAGAGGTTAAGAGCCTCCTGCTCTACCAACTGAGCTACTGACCCAATAACAAAACGTTATCAACTTTTATTGAAACGGTAAAGCAGAAGCTGTGTTGTTCTCATCACGCATTCTCCATGCTATACCTCTGAACTGTCCGCCAGTCGAACGGAAACTTCTGAGTTTCGAGTGCACGGACGATGGCAGCGAAGCAGTGCCACACGGTTGATTCCTCATAAGTAAATGCGCATCCACTTTCCTGAATGGGATCGTAGGAAGTGAGGTCTTTTGCGGGTGGAGTGATCGGAACCACACCGAAGCGCAAACTTTCGTGAAGCTCTTTTAGATCCGAAGGGGCAGCGAAGTAGAGTGCCGCATCTGCGGCAGCGTACATCGCGTGAACCGCTTCTTCTTTGTCCGGAATGATAGTGATACGATGACTATTGTCTTTTGCCAGTTTCGTAAAGAGTTCGCCGTATTTTGCAGATCCTTTTCCGCGAATCAAAAGT
>JBDRFD010000071.1:0-14900 GCA_043819035.1 Patescibacteria group bacterium
AGAAGGTAGAGCAGTTGGTTGAGAACTGTGGTAGAATTCGTATACATCAAAGAAGCGGGGAATGTTGTGGTAACAACTTCATTCTACCGCTTTTTTGTCATATCACTGGTTCATGCCGAAGTTTCTTTGGACGCTACTGAAAATATATAGTGAATAATGTGCTAGCCTACTTGCTGATTATGCTGATCCAATTTGCCGACTTTCTGACATTCACGGTTCTAAAGATCGAGCCTGAGACGACTCAAGCGGCTGCGATCCATTTCTTTGTGTATGACTCCATCAAGATCCTCCTCTTGCTCTTAGTAATTACTCATTTTATGAGTTTGCTGCGGTACTACTTACCCATAGAGAAGATGCGAACGTTCCTTACTTCTCATAAGTTTTACGGAGCGGATTATTTTCTGGCAACGCTCTTTGGCGCTGCCACGCCATTCTGTTCATGTTCTTCCATCCCCCTTTTTATTGGATTTGTGGAGGCGGGCATTCCGCTTGGAGTTACGCTTTCATTCCTCATTACCTCTCCACTGATTAATGAGGTGGCGGTAGCCCTCTTTATTGGCATGTTCGGATGGAAAATTACGCTTCTCTATGTTGCTGCGGGAATTGCCGTTGGGATGATCGGGGGAATGATTTTGAGCAGGATGAGATTGGAGAGGTATGTGGAAGAGTTTGTGCGGAATAATCCGTGTTCCTGCAAAAAGGATTCAAAGCAAGCTTCTGTAGGAAATATTGTATTTACTATCTCTAAGGATGCAATGGGGATTGTGAAGCAGGTTGCACCATTTGTGCTCATTGGAGTAATGGTAGGTGCGCTCATTCACGGATATGTTCCGGAAGGATTCTTTGAGCAGTACATTCAGAAAGATAATCTCTTCGCGGTTCCTGCGGCAGTTATTTTGGCTGTACCGCTCTATGCCAATGCAAGCGGCGTGATTCCGATTATTGAATCTCTTGTGGATAAAGGTATTCCACTTGGAACTGCTTTGGCTTTTATGATGGCCGTTGTTGGGCTTTCGCTGCCGGAAGCACTGATTCTCAAAAAAGTGATGAAGCTAAAGCTTCTCCTCTCTTTCTTTGGAGTGGTGACAGTGGGGATTATCGTCATCGGGTATGGGTTTAATATGATTATGTGAGGTTTTTTCTTACTAATTAGTTTTTCTCTTGCTGATACGTCCTTCAGATTCTTCAAGGACAGTGCCATGCCTTTCTCTATCATTTTTTGACATTCTTTTAAATACACCACTGTTTTTAACAGTTTCTATCCCCCCTAGTAGTGCCTTAGTATGCTCTTCTGCCTTTTGTTTGCCTTCCGGGGTGTCTGCATGTTGAGGTGGTTGTTTTGATGCTGGCCCTATCATTGTTAAAAACTTCCTCATACCTGCTTCAATTGCAGTACGGTTCTGTGGTGTAGGATCAAGGCTAATTTTTCTTAATACTTCTTCCATGGTCACCTCTCTCGTGTGTGCAGATTGCTCTTCTGCTTTTTGATACATTCCGAGCAGCTTTTCTGCAAGTGGCCTACCCATATTTACCAATTCTTCAGGACCCAATCCACCACTCTTCTCTGGATCAGTGAGTTTTGCTAGAAAACTAAGTGCTGCCTGATTGAGAGTTTGATTATCATGGCTAGTTGAGAGTGCCATTCTGAGTAATTCTGATGGTTGCTTTGGTTGTTCTCCTTCGTTAGGCGGTCTTTTGAGAATGCGCGTGAGAAATCGTCCCAAGCCGTTTTTCTTATCCAGTTCCTCCTTCTTAGCAAGTAACTCCAACAATTGAAACATTGCAGCTTCCTGTTCGGGGGGAATCTTATTCTCTTCCAGTTTTTTCTTTTCCTCTTCATCTTTAAGTACCTTAAGTTGTCTTTCGAGACTCTGAACAGACCTCTTTGCTGCTTCTGCGGCACTTTGAAAAGATTCTCCAGACCTGAGTGATTCTAATGATGATGTTGCTGGAGTAAGTGGAGGAAGCGTTATTTCTTGATCATCCACTGTTGTAGCACCTTCGATGTTCATCATCACTCGGTTCCCATTTTCTGCCAATAGAGCAATTATTATTTTTTTTACATTATTTTCTCGGCCTTTATCAACTAATTCACCTGCTTCTGTTGCACGGAAATGTAGAGTACGTGGCTCTTTAAACGTATAGGGGACTTTGGATTCGTGGGTGATCTTTTTGGCAGAAAGAGCGGCTTCAATTTTTTCCCATATTTTTGTTTGCCCGATAAGCATGCGTCCTTGTTCGGATATAGCGACGTTTACAACTTCTTGCCCTTTTTGTCCGGTGTGCAAAGCCCTCCACACTGCTGCATTTACTCTTGCCTCTTCGCCTGGGGTGGGCTTTTTTTCTTCTTGCATGAAAGGGAATCAATATAAGATAGTAAAATGCAAAAGGCAACTAAAGAGATTGTCGAAGTGATAAGGAAGTCCTTTTTCTTTTCAATAGAGCCATTCGTTTGTACAGTTATTCATGGAGAGATCGCATAGTGGTCTAGTGCGCTCGCTTGGAAAGCGAGTAGACCTGCAAGGGTCTCGGGGGTTCGAATCCCCCTCTCTCCGCCACGTCTCACATGTGAGGCGTGGCTCCGCCATTTTAATATTCTTGAATAAGATACCTACAGGTGTATTATCATGTTATGAGTACCACTGAAGCACCTAGCGCAGAAAAATTATATGAAGCCTTTGAACGACTGCCGATTGAATTGCAAAAGGTAGTCTTTGCTGCATTGAATGCTTTGCATGATCATTTCGACTCAGAAGAGTTGCAAGAATTAATTCCACGGTTGTTAGATCAAGAAGGCCGTAGCAGAGAAGCCAATTATTGTAATAGAATGAATGCACGAATTTGCTGGCAAGAAAAAAACGAACTTACTATTGAACAGGAGGCAGCGCGGAGGCACGAGCAAATTATATCTGCAATGGCTCAAGCAATTGATGAATGCAGAAGTAAGACTGGAAACGTTAAGCCAGAGCCAAAATCCTAATAGTAAGATGCAGTGTATCCGCGTAGCCGGACTATTTCTGACACGCCCCCAAGCAGCACGCGAGTGATTTGATCCACAAGTGTGCCGTTACTGCGAAGGAGAGAATCGAAAGGGAAGCTCCGGTTGTTCCAAAGGTCGCACCAGCGCCAACGAAATGTGTTTCGTAAATGCCAGCGATGGATGCAAGCATCGCGAGGAACATAAGAACGGAGACGACCCACTGCAGAGCTTGGAACATTCCAGGATTGCCTGATTTTGACATGGTGGAGAAGGGGAAAGGCATACTTAATTTCATACCTTACATTTATTTTTATTTTTAGCAATATAATGGAAAATGGAAAGGGGAAATGGGAAAGGGGAAAATGGAAAATTTTGAAAGATTCAATCGAATGCGTACAGTTTTCCCCTTTCCATTTCCCCCTTTCCCTTTACGATGTGTTTGTTGTCTTATTCATGTAAAATTTGTAGCAATGAAAATATCCCTCGATTGGCTCGGCGATTTCCTTGAATGGAATGAACCCTTCGGCTCTGCTCAGGGTAAAAAGAATCCTCAAAGGATTGCGGAGAGGATTACTGCCTGTACGGCGGAGGTGGATGGAATGATTTCGCAGGGTACACAGCTGAATGGATGTTGTGTTGGTAAGATTCTCACCGTAGAAAAGCACCCAAATGCCGATAAGCTGAGTTTGTGCGATGTGGAGACGGATAAAGGGAAAAAGCGGGTGGTGTGCGGAGGGACGAATCTTCGTGAGGGGATGCGGGTGGCATTTGCGCACGTTGGTGCACAAGTACGATGGCATGGCGAGGAAATTATGACGCTCGAGAAAGTCAAAATACGTGGTGAAGAGAGCGAAGGAATGATTTGTGCAGCTGATGAACTGGGGTTGGACAAACAATTTCCTGAGGCAACTGGTGGACCTGTTGTCATTGATTTGAGAGATGGAGACGACGGTGTTGGCAAATCGCTAAGTGAGTATTTAGGAGGTGAAGGAAATATTCTCGACATTGATAATCATGCGATCACAAACCGTGCGGATCTTTTCTCTCACCTTGGGTTCGCCCGTGAATGCGTTGCCTTGGGATTGGGAACATGGAAGAAGGACCGTCCGCAGTTTAAGGATCATACATTTTCCAGAGATCCGCTTCCGTTTCAAAACATAGTCGATTGCAAAGAGCAGATTCCGCGTTACTGTGCATGCCTCCTTTCCATTGATTCTGTTGGAAAAACGCCCGATTGGATGAAGAAGCGTCTGGAGTCCGTTGGCCTGCGCTCGCTCAATCTTCCTATTGATATTACAAACTATGTGATGCTGGAAGTGGGGATGCCGCTTCATAGCTTTGATGCGGATGATCTCAAGGGCGATGTGCACATGCGGTTTTCGAAGAAAGGAGAGAAGATTGTGACGTTGGACAAAGTTGAACGCCCCTTACCTAATGGTGCGATTGTTTTAAGCGATGACGAAGGGGTCTTTGACCTTTTGGGTGTGATGGGAGGGCTGCGCAGTTCGACGAAGGAAGGAACAAAACGCATTTATCTTCATAGCGCAGGAGTAGATCCGGTCTCCATCAGGAAAACCATTATTGCAACAGGGCACCGCACGGATGCCGCAACGATCTATGAGAAGGGGGTGCCGAATGTCATTGTAAAGATTGGATTCAATCGTGCACTTCAGCTTTTCCTCCAGCTCGTTCCCGGTGCGAAGGTCATCTCCAAGATGGATAGCTGGGGCGATGATGGGTCACCAACACCCATTGGTCTTCCGCTTGAGGAAGTAACACAAGTTCTGGGAATTGAACTTCCTGCGAAGACAATTGAAAAAATACTTACAGATCTCGAGTTTGGTGTGAAGAAGCGCGGTAAGGGTTTTAAAGTCACACCGCCTCTCTTCCGTTTGGGTGATATCTCCGGTCCGCATGATCTGATCGAAGAAATCGGGCGTATCTATGGATATGATGCGATAGAACCGGCACTTCCCTCGGCCAAAATCGACCCACCCAAGCGTGATCAGAGAATCCACATACTTCGCGATGCACTAAAAGAAGAAGGATTCATGGAAATTCTTCCGCTGTCTCTAGTAGGTCCTTCTCTCCTTCGACGATGCAGCATTGATACGGATAATGCCACTGAGATTGAAAACCCGCTAGGGGAAGAACTTTCACTGATGCAACCAAGTACGTTGCCGGGGCTTCTGGAACATGCTGAGCAAAACATTTTGAATGTTGGTAAGACACTCGCGACGTTTCAGTGGGGACAAGTGTTTGCACAGGGCGAAGACGATGAATTGGAGATGGGACTTCTTCTGAGTAGTTGGGTGGAGACAGGTCTCAATGATGATCCATTCTTGGTGCTGAAGTCGAAGCTTTCACGTGCGTTAAAACAATTGGGCTATGAGTCATCCATTGAGCTCATGAAGAATGCTCCTCCATATGCTCATCCGGGGAGGGTCGCTACGTTGACTGTTGGCAAAGATCCCATCGGGCTCATCTTCGAAGTGCATCCTGGAGTGCGTGAGCAATTTGACCTTCCTCACCGCAGCGCCGCTGTGCGTATTTCTCTGTCCAGACTTCTTCAGATTGAACCGAAGACAGTGATCGCGTCTCCGGTTCCCCAATTTCCGGCGATTATCTACGACGTGACGTTACCGTTTGATCAGAGTAAGAGCGCAAAGGAGTTTATCGATAAGGTGAAGAAGACTTCGGATCTCCTCGAAAGCGTGGAAGTTGCGAACCTTTATGCTGAGCCAGGCCGAGTTCATCAGTACAACCTGACGATTCGTTGCGTGTATCGTTCGAAGAATCGGACATTGACTGAAGAAGAGGCCAAAGAGGAGCATAAGGCAGTCTTAGCGTTGGTCGGGTAATTGATAGGCAAAAAAAGATAAAAAGGCAAAAAAGGAAAAAAAGGATTCTCTGTTTTACGCCCACCCTTTTTTTCTTTTATCTTTTCCTCCTTTCAATAAATTTAGAGTAAACTCAGAGCTCTCATGTCTATCACCACTCGCACCGGCGATGGCGGGAAGTCAGGCCTCCTTAGTGGAGAAAGAGTTTCCAAAGGTTCGCATCGTCTGGAGGCTTTTGGAACGGTAGACGAGCTCAATTCTGTCCTAGGAGTCACGCTTGCCGAAGAAGGTATTCCGGTTGAAGTAAAAAAGAACTTAATTCAGGTTCAGAAACTTTTGTTCCGTGTGGGAACTGATCTTGCAACTCCTTTGAGAGGAACAGGGAGTGCGATGCGTCTTTCTAAGGAAGACATTTATCAAATTGAAAAGTGGATTGATGAGCTCGAGCAAACATTGCCGCAACTCAAGCACTTCATCCTCCCCAGTGGCTCTAGACTCGGTGCTCTCCTTCACCAAGCACGTACAGTGTGCCGCCGTGCGGAACGCTGCACGGTTCGCCTTGCTGAAAAAGAGGAGATCAATGATCGAGTCCAAGTGTATTTGAATCGTTTAAGTGATTACCTCTTCCTAGCTGCGCGTGAGGCGAACAGGAAGCAGGGGACTAGAGAAGTAGAGGTATAGGTTATTGACTTATACATAAAATATTATAGGATACTCTTATCCTGACCCTTTGTATCGGTCGGGCACACTTGTTCTCTCACAGAAGGGATTTGATGATGTATCCGAATTTCGAGGTGCGTATCCTGGTTGCTAATGCAGAGCAGCTCAGCAATGTTGTACAACTGCTGCAGCTGTCTGGTTACAGCCACTTGAGAGTTACGAACGAAGAAGGAAAACCGTTACTCACGTGTGATACGCTAGAGAAAGACGATGCAAAAATCGCGCCCCTCCTCCAGCAATATGGAGCAGAAGTGCAAGGACGCACACAAAAGGGGCCTCAGACGAGGGCTCCCCACTAGGCCTTCATGAGAACAACAGGTGAGCCGGGTCTTCCAATTTGGAAGGCCCGGTTATTTAAACAGTTTAAATAAATACCTCTTTGTCGCTGCGCGGGAGGCCAACCGGAAAAAGGGTAATAAGAGAGTCAGAAGTTTAGAAAGTCAGCAGCATCTTGCCCTTGCGGAAGCCCTGAGCATCCGCGCCCGTGAAGGGGCGTTCTGGTTTTTGAAATAATTATTAAAACCAGAGCAGCCCTTCGCGGCTGCGGTTGTGATGTTTTTACATCAACAACATCTCGCCCTGCGGAAGCCCCAGCACTTCCCAAAAATTTAAAATGAATAGGAAGACGAATAATGCAGCGAGAGGAATTCCAATCACAAGCGCGAGCACACGCGATGGTTTCTCTTTGGGATGCACACTTAAGTAGAGTCCGGTTCCTCCATAGAGGATGGTGGTGAGTGCGAAGGGGAGGTCTGCTCGTTGCAACCACCAGGCTGATTGTACAGGGTAGATTGCGTTATGCATCAGGGGATATGCGACAAAGAGGCTGATTCCGAGGAAGAAGAAGAGGAGGCCGGTTAGTTTGTGGAGGTAGCTCGTCATCTGCGTATCTATTTTGCGTCTTAAATGAAAAAAAAGCAAAAAAGGAAAAAAGGGCAAAAAAGGATTAAGAAGCGGATGCTTATCCTGTTTTCCTTTCATCCTCTTTATTTCCTTTTTTGCACCGTCAGCCTCTTTCTGCCCTTTCTTCTGCGCCGATTCAGCACAGCACGCCCATTTTTAGTGGAGCATCGGCTGAGGAAACCGTGCTTTCGCAGCCGCCGACGCCATTTCAATTTACCTAACATGTCCGCAAGACGTTATATGGAAGCTATTCGAGGGTCAATAAGTTTGCTGGTTTTATATACATATTATTAGCGCAGTAGCGCAGTACCAACTCTGATCTCGTACTGCGCTACTGCGCTACCACCCTGGCCTGTACTGCGCTACACTCTCCCCAATGCACTCAGTAAAGAAGCTCGATTCCGGCCTCCGCATTCTCACAGCTTCCAGCAATGGCACTGCCTCTATCACCGTCCTGGTTTTCGCAGGTGCCGGCTCGCGCTACGAAGAAGAAAATGAGCGTGGTATCAGCCACTTCCTGGAACACATGTTCTTTAAGGGTGGGAAGAAATATAAGAGCACGCAGGAAGTGAGTGTGGCGATTGACGGCGTGGGTGGGGAATTCAATGCGTTCACCGGTAAAGAGTATGCCGGATATTATGTGAAAGTTGCCTCCCAACACATTGATCTGGGATGCGATGTGCTCAGCGACATGCTTATAAATGCGCGCTTCCCACAGGAGGATATCGAGCGTGAGCGTGGAGTAATTATGGAGGAAGAGCGCATGTACCATGACACTCCGATGTATCGCGCAGGGTGGGACTTCGAGACACTTATTTTTGGAGATAATCCTCTTGGCTGGGACACGATTGGAAAGGAGAAGGTCATCAAGTCCGTGCAGCAGGCGGACTTCCAGGCTCACAAAGACCTTCTGTACACACCCGATAATTTAGTAGTAGCTTTCGCCGGGAAGGTTTCCGAAGGCGAGGCGATGGGGCTTTCCGAGAAGTATTTTGCAGGCATTGAGGGTTCCAAAAAGCGTAAATTCAAACCATTCAAGTTTTATGGTAATGATCGTGTTTCTCTGCGTACGAAAAAAACTGAGCAAGCTCACTTGGTTCTGGGTGTTCCAGGAATTAATTCGCTCGGTGATGACTATTTCACGCAGAAACTTCTCGCGATCATCTTGGGCGGTAACATGAGTTCCAGGATGTTCCTCAATATTAGAGAGGCGAAGGGGCTCTGTTATTACATCTCTACCGAAGATGATGCATACCTTGATGCAGGTTCTCTCTCCACACGCGCAGGGGTGGATCAGTCACGTTTGTATGATGCGATCAAGCTCATTAAGCACGAGTACTTGGAGTGTGCGTCCAAAGGTGTGACGGATGAAGAACTTAAACGGGCAAAAGACTTTCTCAAAGGCAAGATCACACTGAGCTTGGAAGACTCCGAAGAGCGTGCGCACTTCTATGGCAAGCAGGAGCTGATGTACCCCAAGGTTCGGACGGTCGAGGATTACTTTGCTCTGCTGGATGCAGTCAGCAAGGAAAATGTAGACGCGTTAGCTGCGAGACTTCTCAAGCCCGAAGAGATGAGGTTGGTGGTGATTGGGAAGGAAGAAGATAAAGAAAATCTCGAGAAGGTGATTCGTTAATGATATATTGGAGATCAATGGCTGGATGGTTGGATGGCTACTAAAGAGACAGCAAGCCAGATTATCGCTTGCCACGGTCATTCGCGAATGACGTGGCTTGCGAACCATCCGACTATCCAACCATCCAGCCATTATTTATTACTTCAATTGTTATGCAACGCACCCTCATCCTCCTCAAGCCCGACTGCATGCAGAAAAAGCTCTGTGGCAAAGTCCTAGCACGTTTTGAAGACGCAGGATTCAAGATTATCGGATGTAAAATGATCAAGCTCGACCTCGATACGTTACGTGAACACTATGCACACATTGCTGAGTTCCCTTTCTACCCGGAAGTCGAAAAGTTCATGAGTTCCACGCCTGTGATCGGGATGGTTTTGGAGGGGGAGAATATAATCGAAAAAATGCGAGAGATGCTTGGGGTGACAGATTGCCTTGAAGCCGCAGCCGGCACTATTCGTGCGGAGTTTGGGAGCAAAGAAGAAGGGAAGAATAAGATGTGTAACGTGGTCCATGCTTCGGATAGTGAGGAGACAGCGGTTAAGGAGATTGAAAGGTTCTTTGAGCCTGAGGAATTGTATGAATATTAACTGAGAGCAATTAGCTAATTAGCTAACTGCAAATTGCTAATTTGCTTGCCCCTCTCCCTCAAGAAGAAATTCCATCGCCGCATCAAGCTGCGGATCTTCCAGGTCAGAAATCTGCTCGCGTGTTCGATCAACATCAATATCAGGAATAACACCTTCCTTGCCCAGGTCTCTTCCCGATGGCGTGAGCCACCTTGCAACCGTGATGCGCACGGACGCATTGCCTGGAAGGTCAAAGACTTCCTGAACGGTGCCTTTGCCAAAGCTCTTCTTGCCAATAATCGTAGCACGTCCGGCATCCTGCAAAGCTCCTGCAAGAATTTCAGAGGCGCTTGCAGAGCCTTCGTTGATCAGGATAACAAGCGGAATTTCCGGATCAGAGGGGCGTCCTGAGACGTAGTGGTTGGAAGGTTCTCCGTTCCTGCGTTCCACTGTTACCACTTTTCCTTCTTTAAGGAACATGGAGACCATATCAACGGCGCCCTCCAGGTATCCGCCACCATTGTAACGTACGTCAATGATGAGGCCATGAAGGTCTTCGTCGCGCAGATCCTTAAGTGCGTTCTTCACCTCTCTTACACTATCTTCACCGAATTGGTTGATTTGGATGTATCCAATGGAGCCTGTTGCGGTTTCTTTGATTTCATATTCAACACTCGGAACTGTGATGCTTGCACGTGTAATCGTGATATCGAGGAGATCCGGCGCCTCTTCTCGTTCAATGGAAAGTGTCACCTTAGACTCCTTCGGTCCGCGGATTCGTTGCACAACTTGGTGGAGCGTTTCTCCTTCGATATCCACTTCGTCCACAGCCACAATAATATCTTCAGGTTCTAGCCCTGCTTTGGATGCAGGAGAGCCTTTTAGCGGAGCGACCACGACAACCATGCCATCACGCATTGTTAGTTCCGCTCCTATTCCCTCCAGTACTCCCTGTAATGATTGTGTGAATTGCTTGTTCTCCGTAGGAGTCATAAAAGTGGTATAAGGGTCACCGACTGCACGCACTAGCCCGCCGACAGCACCGTAAATCATGTCGGGGGGGTTGAGTTGTTCTTCGTGGATGTAATGCTTTAGAAGCATTCTCCAAACACCCCACAATAAAGACAAGTCCACTTCTTTCTCCGGATCTCCAAGAAGTGTCCCACTTGCGGTTTTTCCTGTGTAAAGAAGCTCGAGCCGCTCCGAGAGTTCCACCAAACTCTTCTGTTCATAACTTGCACCAATCTGCCATCCTAGGAAGAGTGTGACAAGAGGAAGGAGAATGATGGTGCCGAAGCGAAAGACTTTGTGCATACCTGATGAGTATATAGTAAAAAGTTTCTACTGTGGACTAACAACACGCTTCGCTGTCAACACGCTCATCACGCTAACGCGTGATTCGCTGTCAACTAACAACACGCTTCGCTTTCAACATGTTGTCAGTTGTGAGTTGCGGGTTATGAGTCCCATCGGTGCTAGAATGTACTTATGATCAAGTTACCCGCTTCTCTCGAGCGTAAACTCAAAGAAATCTTTCCACGTGCGCGTGAGCGTGATAAGTTTGTGGCGGATGTCGTAGATGCGGCTCTGGAAAAAGAAAGCCCGGAGAAAATTGTGCAGTCTGTGGGTGGGACACTGCATCTCTATACGGATGGAGGGTCACGCGGAAATCCCGGGCAGGCGGCGATCGGCATCATTATCGAGGATCCCGTGGAAGGAAAAATCATTCGGGAGCATTCAGAACGTATCGGTATTGAAACGAATAATGTCGCGGAATATCGGGCTCTCATTGAGGGATTGAAAATTGCTAAGCGCTATCACCCCAATCGCCTCGTCTGCCACTTGGATTCCGAGCTCATCGTCAAACAGCTGAAAGGGGAATACCGCGTGAAGATGGAGGCATTGAGGGTATTCTTCGCTAAAATTCAGGAACTCGTGGAGGAGCTACCTTCAGTGGAATTTCACTATATTCCACGTTTGGATAATTTTCGGGCAGATGCATTGGTTAACAAAGCTCTCGACGAGCATCCTTCTCCGCACTACGAGCGCTCATCGGATGAATAATCTTAGTGTCATTGTTGGTATGGAAGAAGTGTGGAAATCCGAAATCAGAAATCCTAAATCCGAAACAAATTTGAATGTTAAAAATTCGAATATCCTAAACCGTTTTGGTCATTTAATAATTCGAATTTCGAATTTGTTTCGAATTTCGAGATTCGAATTTCGAATTTTGTTAGCTGTTTTATTGGTATCTTCTTTCGCAAAAACATCGCTTGCTGCTACTCCAACTCTTACTTTCCGCTATAACCATCACTTAATCTTCCTCGAACCATACGAATATGCAGATTGGTATTCCAATAGAGAAGAATGGACGTTCCAGGGAGAACCCATAAAACCATTAGCTGAGTTCCGGGTCGATGGCGATCTCATCCCGCCGCTGCCGCCAGGTGTTGTACGTCATACAGTTCCCGGATGGGACATGGATGCGATTCACAGAACGCTCCAAGAGAAAGTTGTATCAGTCATTGATCGCGACCCCGGCTCGGTTGTGATTGCACGCACATCCACAGGTGTTCTTTTCGAAGGAGTGGGAATGCTCGGGCGTCGTGTGCGCCTCGACGAAGCAGTGGACCTTACTATTGCAGCTCTCGAAGCAGGCATATCTGACATCATTCTTCCTGTAGAAGAAATTCAACCAGCGATAGAAGTTGATTCGAAGCTCAAAAAAATGGGTATCAAAAAAGTGATCGCAGTGGGGGAGTCTGATTTCAGCGGCTCACCTCTGGCGCGTAAGCACAATATTGGTGTGGGTCTGAAAAAATTCAACGGAGAACTGATTGAACAGGGCGCAGAGTTTTCCTTTAATGAGATACTCGGTCCGGTCAACAAATCAACAGGATATAAGCCTGAGCTTGTGATTTTGGGTGACAAAACGCTTCCGGATTACGGTGGCGGTTTGTGTCAAATAAGCACCACCGCTTACAGGGGAGTATGGGAATATGGTTTTCCCATTACGGACAGGCGCAATCACAGTTTCGCCGTAC
Organism: Patescibacteria group bacterium; assembly: GCA_043819035.1. Taxonomy (GTDB): domain Bacteria; phylum Patescibacteriota; class Gracilibacteria; order Peribacterales; family Peribacteraceae; genus UBA2144. The sequence continues at coordinate 12,690 of JBDRFD010000071.1, forward strand.
GTTACTACAGTCCGCAGGGAACCGATGCAACGATCTATCCTCCGCAATTCGATATGCGTTTCATGAATGACAGTCCCGGGGCGCTGCTCATCCAAACCCACCAAGAAGATGAAAAGGCGTACTACATTTACTATGGAACTAGAGATGAACGCGCATCGGAAATTATCGGGCCATATACCTGGGATCATCAGAATCCTCCTGAAGACAAGACAGAGTACACCACCGATATTGCACCGGGGACAACGAGGAAGGCAGGGGGACGTGTGGCGGGATTAAAAGCAGTGTGGTATCGCATTGTTAAAAAAGATAAGGAGGAAGTCATTGAGCCAGTTTTTTCAGTTTACGAAGCACGACCGGAATATACTCAAATTGGAGTGGTGGATGAGCTGGGGGAGAGGCCGAGTTGGTTACCGTACTAGGACTGGGGATTAGGGATACTATTCGCACGAATAGGCGAATGGATATTCGGGTGGGGGTCTTAAAATATATGATTAATTGTTGGACTATTCGCACGAATAGGCGAATACTCGCCGACTTTCTACTTTTCACACTTTATTCATGAATCATCTACGAAAGCTCGAGATCTTCAACAAATCTCTCGCTAACTCAAAGAGGCTTCAAATTCTTGCTTTCTTAAAAAAGAAAGGGTCTGCGGTGGTGAGTGATATAGCTGATGGTATCCACTTAAAATTTAAATCAACATCGAAACATCTGCAAATTCTTGAAAGGGCACATATAATTGAGAGGAAGAAGAAGGGGCTGTTTGTTTACTACAGCTTATCAACCAAGAAAGGACCAGTTTTGGAGAGTGAATTAAAATTACTATAGGAGCCTATTAGCAATGTTTATGGAAGTAGCCAATGGACTATTCGCACGAATAGGCGAATAGCTGTTAAGGCAAATGTGTTTGTAAAAATGTAGATATAGATTTGGACTATTCGCACGAATAGGCGAATACTTTTTGACGGCTATCTCATCTGTGAAGCAATCGTTGCCACCTTAAATTCTTTACTTGTCTGGTCTGTAATAATTGTTGTGCAAAGCCTCTTTAGTTTCAGTTTTACTGATTTCGTTGGAATAGGCCATTCTCCATGTAGGCACTGTTTGATATACAACTTTTCCTCTTCGCTGTCTGCATTCGGAGAGAGGCCCATAAGTGTGAGTAGTTTAATAATAAAGGGAAGGATCGGATCACACTCTTCTGTCTGACACTTTTTTAGAAATTCTAGAGTCAGGTCAAAAATTTCCGGTAAAGGCTCCTCTTCATGTAAAAGTGAAAGCAATATTTCTATTCCCTGTTCAGTAAAGAGGAATGCGCTGGTCGATGACATCTCAGTTTCAGATTTACACTGTGCAGACGTGACGATCATGCCGGCGCTTCCTTTAGTGAGTCCTACCGTGATGTGTTGGAAGGGGAGGAGAGAGCCTCCCAATCGGCTCTTCATCTTGCGTACCGCACGGGCACGTGCTGTAAGTCGACCACGTTCACGTGTTAATAGAACAAGGAAGCGATCGGCTTCGCCAACGTCGTATGCCTTGAGCACGATGGCCTCGTAGGTCCAGCTATGTGGCATAGGGATACTAGGATAGTACAAGCAAAAGAGGAAAAAAAAGATAAAAAGGATCTTGTTGCCAATGGCAGCATCAAGACTTCTGTAATTACTATTTCTCCTCTTTTTCTTTTTTATCTTATTTTTCCTGTTTCTACTAATTTGATACAGAAAGCACCTTAGCTCTCACTGTCGGTCGTACACCTGCCCATGTGCCGAGACTAGCTAGAATTGGAGCAGCGATGAATTCAATGAGAAGTAAGAGTGGAATGGATCCACGGAAGTTCTGTGCAAGCTCATCCCCCAGTGCCTGCATCACTGCCCCTTGGAATGCGGGGAAGACTGACGGAACTACCGCCAGAATGAGCACGAGAGCCATAGCACTCATGATGATTGCGGCCCATAGAAGAAGCGTTGCTTCGGTTGCAAACGGGAGGAAGATCGTGAGTGGATGTGCACCTCCAAGTTGCTCCACAAACACCTCATCTGCTCGGTCCAGTGAGCGTCTGCGTACAAGTTGGGTTGTGATGAAGATGAGGACACTCACTGCAAGAATGAGGACGAGCAGTGCAAGCGATCGTCCGGCTGCGATAAAACGCAGGAGCTCCTTCGATTCTGCTTCCTGTTGTGTGATTTGTGAAAGATGTGCAGGATTTATGAC
>JBDRFD010000072.1:0-5238 GCA_043819035.1 Patescibacteria group bacterium
GCGATTCTCGAGGAGTTTAAGAAAGAGGGGATCGAGATGGCGTTCCCGACGCAGACTGTTCATTTGGAGAAATAATGTTTGACTCATGTTGCTAGGCTGATAGGATCCGACCCTAACAATTCTTTTTTACTATGAAAACTACTGAAGGACTTGGACTTCCAGAAACAGGCAAGAGATCCGTTGATCATGAGGCCAGCAAGCAAGATTGTATATGGGCACAGTGTATGACGAACAAAGAAGCATTGAGAGAAGACATGCAACATCCAGTTGGGGCTGTTATTCAAGAAGAAGAATCATAAAATGCCCCATAGAGGTTAAATTTAAGCCTGAAAAGCCTGTTGAGAAAAAGGGTAAAGTTTGCTATACTATATACGTCGTCAGTTGTTTTAAGGCTTGTCTTTATTCCTCTGGTGACAATACAAACTCCGCTTCTCGATTTACTTCGTTGGGCGGATTTGTATATATGGGCAAATTTATTCTGTTGTAGGTACCTCTGTGAGAAAGTATTTTTATAAAACGGCAATCTAATAACCCTTGAAAGAAATCATTATATTCGTAGCATGGATGGAAACTATGATGAACTGGATCAGACAACGACCGAACTATCTAGTTGTGTTTTTACAACAACAACGCATCTTCATTCCTTTTGTCCTTTTTCTGTGTCTGATTGTTTATGTGATTCAACCATATCCATCCATTGCCATGTGGTTGGGATTCGGTATTGCAGGTTACAGTGCAATTGCCAATGACAGCATCCAGACACTCGGTACGTTCCTCTCCAGCAATCGTGATATGCGCTGGTGGGTACTGTGGATTTTTATTGGTGGCGTTTTAGTGATTACATATGCCGTTGGGTGGGCTCTTGGAGCAGGGGATATAGCTTTTGAGCGCCTTAGCAAGATACCACAACCTCAGTCATTTACGTTCTTCACACTCTCAGCTCCAATTGTTCTGATTATTTTAACGAGGCTTAGGATGCCGGTGAGCACAACGTTTCTTCTTTTGAGTACATTCTCCGGATCTGTGCTTATTAAAAGCATGTTGGTGAAAACTTTTCTAGGTTACATTGTAGCTTTTGTAGTTGCGATACTAATTTGGGGTGCGATAGCGATTTATTCAAAGCGGAGCAATGTTGAGAGAAAATATAATCGAAAGAGATGGCGTGTGCTTCAGGCTTGTTCCACTGGATTTCTATGGTGGACGTGGTTGATGCATGATACTGCAAATGTTGCGGTATTCCTTCCGCGCACCCTTTCATTCAATCAAATGGCATTTGCCGTTGGTCTTCTATTCCTAATTGTTGGTCTGGTTATGTACTGGCGTGGAGGTAACATTCAGACAATTGTGACGGAAAAGACTGATATCGTTGATTTGCGTTCTGCGACAATCATCGATTTTGTTCTCGCATTGGTGCTCCTCTTCTTCAAAGAAATAAATACGATTCCAATGAGTACGACGTTTGTGTTCCTTGGCCTCCTTGCTGGCCGAGAAATTGCTCTGACTGTGCTTTCTCGTAAAGCAGAACCCTATAAGACGACTGCTAAACTGGTGTTCAAAGATATCACTCGGGCAGGTATGGGGCTTCTTATCTCTTTAATCATGGTTCTATTCGTATGCAAAATGTAAAATAGTGAAGTTTGGAATACGATAAAATCGCCTATAGAGGCAAAATATAAACCTGATAGGGCTATTGAGAAAATATGTAAAGTATGATATACTAACTACGTCGTCAGTTGTTTTAAGGCTTGTCTTTATTCCTCTGGTGACAATACAAACTCCGCCTTTAGATTTATCTGCTGGCGGATTTGTATATATAGGCGAATTTATTTTGTTGGAGTCCCTACTACTGGAGGCGTAGAAGGCGCAGGAGGTGTGGGTGGCGTAGGAGGTGTGGCTGGCGTTGGAGGCTCTGGTGTTGGTTCAGGATCTGATGGTGGAGAATCATCGCTTGGATCTTGGTCTGAGTCAGAGTCATTGGTTGAAGTGTCGCCGTCACCATCTTCACCCGGAGTAGTTTCATAATCACCATCACCGTCTCCATCCCCGTCATCATCACCGTCACCATCTACGCCACTACTATTATCTTGTGAAACGTCTGTATTTGTGTCTGCATTTGAATCGGTGTCTTGATCTCCACCTGCTACTGCCGAGGTATCAATTGTGATAATAGGATTGGAGTTTTCGTCTATAGAGATCTCTATATTAGTTATATTGGTTGCTGCGATGTTTTGCACGGCATTCACAATTGATTGCGCAAGAGAGCTCACGTCGATGGCCGGAGCCTCCGTCACACGGTAGAGACGGGTAAAAGTGGGGTAGTAACTGCGGTTGTTTACAATAGTGGGTTGAGGATCTTGGTTAGAATTATTAGGTGTGCTTTCGGCAGGGGTGTTGGGTGTAACAGGATTGTTTGCCTGTGGAGTGCTTGGAGTACCGTTAGCACTGCTGCTACCTGATGTATCTGCTGCTGCAGCCGGGCCTGGATCGCTGTCCGCACTTGTGTCTGTCGGGAGTGATGCCCCATTGCTTGTATCTAATTCAACAGCGCTGACTGCTTCTGCATCAACCGAAGTGGTTACAGCGCTTCTTGCGACAGATGCTATGGACTGTCCAACACCCATATTAAGAGATTCATGTTGCTCAACGTCTGTGGTGGCCATCTGTTGTATTGCAACTCGGAAATCCGTTATGTCTGATTTAACTGCTTTGAGCGTGGTAGCAACTCCCTTCTTTCCGTCCGGTTCTGGTGCCCCCGGCAAACCATCATTCTCACCAGGATCTGCACCAATGGGGATTGTGTCTTCATCTTCGAATACAAGAGGGAATGCATCCTGCACACTCGCCGGTGCCTCTCGCACACTGAGAGAGAGTACGTGTGCGATACTGGAGAAAAGACCTCCGGTAATGTGGTATTCATCAGCTAAAACGCTAGAGCGTGTCATTGTCATTACACCTGCGCAGAGCACGGCAATAAAGATTTTGCTGTAGGAACCGGCATTGTTCACCGGTTGCATGGTGCTCCCGGGATACCGGGCCTCATATTGGAGGATCCTGTCTGTGAGCGTCAGAGGCTTGTTCATAAAGAAATGTAATAGGTTGACTAAAAGTCCTCTTTATTAAGGAGTATTAAGACGTTCCAGTGGGTCTATTCTTACGAAACAGGCATTGTCAAAACAAGCAAATGTGGCTTAAATTAGCGAATTGTTTGGTTTTCTTTACCTGCCTAAGCAGAAAACAGGATTTTGCACAGTATTTCAATCTTAGATTTCTGAGAGGACTGAGCGATTCTGCTACCTCGCTACGCCGTAGCAGTATCGCATATAATTGAGAATATTTAAGTACTTACAGTGGTGGCGATACGACTTCGCGAAGGCGAGCGGCAGGCAGGCCATTTTTTGTGTTTTTAGCGAAGAGCCGGGCGCCTAACCCCTTGCATGGAAGAAGACGCCCGGCACTGCACATAAGGAGAAGGCGTGGTTTCTGCGATCAGCAGTTACCCGTCAGAGAGCATGATAGGAGGGGGAAAGGGGTAAGTAAAACTATCATGAAAGCTCTCGAAAGAAATTTCTGTGAATCGTTTCACATTCCCTTGGGTTCGTTATTTTGTAAGCAGCTTCACAGATAAATGAAGTAGTTTCAGCAATACTGATGCTGTTCTTTCTTCAAAACTATGTTTCGCATCTCACTCATATCCGGTCTTACTCTTTCAAACTCTTACATTATATTTCGGTCGTTTCGCTTAAAAAGACGACGTTCTACATTGAGATAACCATGCAACGAACCTACACTCATTACACTATGCCACGTTCACCACTTTGGTACTTAAAGAGCGTCGAACTCTTCGCCGGAGTCAGTGAGGAAGACATGCATGAGATGGTCTCCGGTGTCATCGACAAGCTCTATGACCCCAAGGAATATGTCTATACGCCTCATGACCGTGTGGAGAACGTATATGTATTAAAGGAAGGGGAAGTAACGCTCTATAAATCGACTGATGGGAAGCGAGTGATTTTGGATATCCTCAAACCCGGTGCGGTCTTTGGAAATATCGGGTTCGATCCGGAGTCGGCAGACAGGCATTATGCCGAGGTCACACAAAAAGCATATCTTTGCACACTGCCTCATAATTACTTTTTGCAGATTATCCAGAAGAGACCGGAGATTGCATTCAGAGCTTTGAAAGTACTCAACAAACGGCTTGCACAGTATGAAGCTCAGATTCGGGTGCTCTCTTCGTTGCAGGCAAAGGATCGCATCCTCGCGACGATTCGCCTGCTCAACGAGAAGGATGAGCAGAGCATTCTCCCGGTGGTGCTCAGGAAACCGACGAAGATTACACACGAGAAGCTGGGGAATATGACGGGACTCACACGAGAGACCGTCACCAAGCAGCTCAATGAGCTCGAAAGAGAGGGGATGCTGACGGTTGATCGCAAGCACATTCATCTGACGGAGAGCGGGGTTCGTTCAGTTGTGGCGATGGCAGTATGAGGGTGACACCTTAGTGTGTGGATGTGAATGGTGGAATGAGTTTTTCTGATTCGTCGAACGTCTAATGTCGAAAGTCAACAAGATCTTAGACTTTCGACGTTAGACGAAATAGAAAAGTAGGAACTACTCTTTTCTCCCGAATCCCGTGAGAAAGTCTTGTAGTTTTCCCTGAGGTTTTTCTGTGTTCTCAACTCGTGCCTGTAATTGCTCTTTTTCTTGCGACAGTTGTTGGTTCTCAGACTCTAAGCTCGTTTTCTCTTCAGTGAGTTGCGATGTTTGTTCTTTGAATTCTTTCTTCACTTCTTTGGTTTCTGCTTTCAGATCTTTCCTCTTTTCACGTTCAGCTTGAAGTTTTGATCGCAGTGCAAGCTTGCGTGATTTATCCCATAGTAATATGAACACAACGATGAGCTGGAAGACAATCGCGATGACGAGTGCGATCGGAATAAAACTTTCAGGTTCAATAGCTCCAGGGGTAACCATCGCGAGGATCCAGTTGGTTCCTTGTATTTTTGCACTTGCGAGGAATGCAAAGCTCCACGCCACATTGGAGAGGAGGATGAGGAGAAGGAGAAGAGTCGTCATGATGGGAGAGGGGAGTAGGCGGGGGTAGGATAGCATTGAATCTGGGTGGTTGTATGAATCTTGAATACTGTCTGAATCACGGATTACACTGATTTAACGGATTACACGGATACACTTCAAAAGAAAACATGCTTCTTCTTTAATCCGTGTAATCCGCATAAT